>JANNKD010000309.1:0-5355 GCA_031396115.1 Gammaproteobacteria bacterium | reverse complement strand
CAAAAAGCCAAACCGCGCACGGCGGCCAAGCCGTCCGCAACGCCGTCGCGCCTGGCTTTGCGTGGTGCGCAAAACGACGAGACCGCGTCCGAAATCAGCGAAGCCCCGCCCGCACCGGCCCGCGCCGCCAAGCTGCGCGCGGCAGCGCTCGACCAGTTGAACCGCGGCGAAGTCGACGGCGCCGTGGCGAACCTGAAGGCGGCGCGCGAACTCGACCCGTCGAACGAACTCATTCAGCGCGATCTCGAGCGGGCCAATCGCATCCGCGCGACCGTCGCCGCACCGGTCTCGGCCCAACCCAAATGATGGCGATCGGCCGTTACGAAATCAGCGGCCGCATCGGCGAGGGCGCGAAGGCGAACGTCTATCGCGCGTACGATCCGCAGATCAATCGCGTGCTCGCGATCAAACTCTTGAAGCGCGAGCTCTGCCAGAACAAGGAACTGACGGCCCGCTTCGTGCGCGAGGCGAGCGTGATGTCGCCGATGTCGGCGGAGGCGACGGTGGTGCGCAACTACCTCGACTGGCTGACGCAGATGCCGTGGCGCCGGCGCACCAAGGCGCATATCGACCTCGTGTCGGCGCAGACCCTCCTCGACCGCGACCACTACGGCCTGGAGAAGGTCAAGGAGCGCATCGTCGAGTACCTCGCGGTCCAGAGCCGCGTGAAGAAGCTCAAGGGCCCGATCCTGTGCCTGGTCGGCCCGCCGGGCGTCGGCAAGACTTCGCTGGGCCGCTCCATCGCCGAGTCGGTCAACCGCAAGTTCGTGCGCATGTCGCTGGGCGGGGTGCGCGACGAGGCCGAGATCCGCGGCCACCGGCGCACCTACATCGGCTCGCTGCCGGGCAAGATCATCCAGAACATGTCGAAGGTCGGCGTGAAGAATCCGCTGTTCCTGCTCGACGAAATCGACAAGATGTCGATGGACTTCCGCGGCGACCCGAGTTCGGCGCTGCTGGAAGTGCTCGATCCCGAGCAGAACCACGCTTTCCAGGACCACTACCTGGAGGTGGACTTCGACCTGTCCGACGTCATGTTCGTCTGCACCGCCAACACCACCAACATCCCGGCGCCGCTGCTGGACCGCATGGAGCTGATCCGCCTGCCCGGCTACACCGAGGATGAGAAGCTCAACATCGCGAAGCAGTACCTGCTGCCCAAGCAGATCAAGGCCAACGGCGTGAACGAGGGCGAGCTCGAGGTCGCCGACAACGCGATCAGGGGCGTCATCCGGCACTACACGCGCGAGGCCGGCGTGCGCAACCTCGAGCGCCTGATCTCGAAGATCTGCCGCAAGGTGGTCAAGGAAGTGCTGACCCGGGCGGCCGACAAGGGCGCCGACAAGGCCGCCGACAAGAGCATCAAGGTCACCGAGAAGAACCTCGAGAAGTACCTGGGCGTGCAGCAGTTCCGTTACGGCCGGGCCGAGGAAAAGAACCAGATCGGCCAGGTCACCGGCCTGGCGTGGACCGAGATGGGCGGCGACCTGCTGACCATCGAGGCGGCGCTGGTGACCGGCAAGGGCAAGTTGACGCAGACCGGCAGCCTCGGCGACGTCATGCAGGAATCCATCCATGCCGCGCTGACCGTGGTGCGCTCGCGCGCCACCGCCTTCGGCATCGACAAGGAGTTTCACCAGGATCACGACATCCACGTGCACGTGCCGGAAGGCGCCACGCCGAAGGACGGCCCGTCGGCCGGTATCGCCATGTGCACCGCGCTCGTGTCTGCGCTGACCGGCATCCCGGTGCGCAGCGACGTCGCCATGACCGGCGAAATCACGCTGCGCGGCGAGGTGCTGCCCATCGGCGGCCTCAAGGAGAAGCTGCTGGCGGCCCATCGCGGCGGCATCAAGACCGTGGTGATCCCGCAGGAAAACGTCAAGGACCTCGCCGAGATCCCGGACAACATCAAGGGCAAGATGAGCATCGAGCCGGTGCGCTGGATCGAAGAGGTGTTCAAGCACGCGCTCGAACGCATGCCGGAGCCGGCGCCCGCGTCAGCGGCGGCCCCGGCGGCGCCTCCGCCGGCACCCGAAGCCCCCCGGCCGCACTAGGCCAGGCCGAAAAACTGCAGAAAATACTGGCATCTGGAACCCGGCTTCCGTACACTGGCGCCCCCGCGGACGGGGTAAAAACGCCGCCGCGGACAGGGTGCCGAGGGTGCTTAGCTCAGTTGGTAGAGCGTCGCCTTTACACGGCGTAGGTCGGCGGTTCGAGCCCGTCAGCACCCACCAGTTTTTTCGGATTCGGAGCGGTAGTTCAGCTGGTTAGAATACGTGCCTGTCACGCACGGGGTCGCGGGTTCGAGTCCCGTCCGCTCCGCCAGTTTTTGTGAGGTCCAACGGGGCGCTGCTGGCGCCCCGCTTCATTTAGGAAGGAAGCCATGCTGCAGAACATCCGCGACCGCCTGACCGGCCCGATCGTCTGGTTCATCGTCGGCATCATCGTCATTCCGTTCGCTTTCTTCGGCATCGACACGTTCCGCGGCGGCGGCGGCGACCCCGTCATCGCCAAGGTCGGCGACCAGAAGATCAAGGAATCACAGTTCCGCGCCGGCTACGAGCAGCGGCTGCAGCAACTGCGCACGCTGATGGGCGAGGGCTTCCGCGAGGACCTGATCGACCAGAACCGCTTCCGGCAGACCGTGCTGAACGACATGATGCAGGAGTCGCTGCTGCGCCAGCACGTGCGCAGCGCCGGCTACCGGGCCTCCGACGCGATGGTGTTCGAGTCGCTCGAGGCGATCCCGGCGTTCCAGGAGGCCGGCAAGTTCTCCAGCGAGGCTTACCGCAGCAGACTGGCGGCGCAGGGCTACACGCCGGCGCGCTTCGAGCAGCAACTGCGCGACGCCATCGTCGTGGACCAGATGCGCGAGGGCATCCTGGCCAGCGCCTTTGCCGCGCCGGCCGATGCCGCCCAGGCCTACCGCCTCGACGAGCAGCAGCGCTGGCTCGCCTATGCGACCTTCGAAGTAGCGCGCTACCTGCCGCAGGTTCAGGTCAGCGACGCCCAGGTGCAGGAGCGCTACGACCAGCAAAAGGCCCAGTTCCTGTCGCCCGAGCGGTTGCGCGTGGCCTACGTCGACGTGTCGCTCGAGGCGCTGCCGCCGGCGCCGGCGCCCGAAGCCGAAGTGCTCAAGGTCCTCTACGAGGCCGACAAGGCCACGCGCTTTTCGACCGTCGAGGAACGCCGCGCCCGCCATATCCTGGTCAACTTCGGTGCCGACAAGGACGCGGCAAAGAAACGCATCGAAGACCTGGCCCAGCAGGTCGCGCAGGGCGCGGACTTCGCGTCGCTGGCGTCGGCCCAGTCCGACGATCCGGGCTCGAAGGCGCAGGGCGGCGAGCTCGGCTGGGTGCGCCGCGGCCAGATGCTGGAAAAGTTCGAGCAGGCGTTGTTCGCGCTCGCCAGGAGCGAGGTCAGCGCGCCGGTCGAGACCGAGTTCGGCTGGCACCTGATCAAGCTCGAAGAGGTGAAGGAGGCGCGCACGCGGCCATTCGAGGACGCCGGGGTGCAGGCCGAGCTGCTGGCCGCCTACCGCCAGCGCGATGGCGAGCGCCGCTACCAGGAACTGTCCGAGAAGATCGAGCAGGCCGCGTTCGAGTCGCCCAGTTCGCTGGAGCCGACCGCGCAGGCCTCGGGCCTGCAGGTCCAGGTCAGCGACTGGTTCACGCGCACCGAGGGCAGCGGCATCGCCGCGCAGGCGGCCGTGCGCGAAGCGGCGTTCTCCGACGACGTGCTGCAGGCCGGCGAGAACAGCCGGCCGGTCGCCGCCGGCGAGAATCACGTCATCGTGCTGCGCAAGCAGGAGTACGAGCCCGCGCGCCAGAAGCCGCTCGAGGAAGTAGCCGCGGCGATCCGCGAGCAGCTCAAGCTCGAGGGCGCGCGCGCCAAGGCCGCCAGCGAGGCGGTGGACGCGCTCGGCACCATGGCCTCGGGCCGGGCGCTCGAGCAGGTGGTCACGGAGAAGAAGGTCGCGCTGAAGGCGCCGGGACTGGTGCGTCGCGGCGCCGCCGACGTCGATGCCCGCATTGTCGAGGCGCTGTTCGCGCTGCCGCGGCCGGCCGCCGGTGACGCCAGCCGCACTACGGTGGCGCTGCCCAACGGCGATGTGGCCGTGGTCGTTTCCACCACCGTGCAGGACGGCGACTGGGCCGCGGCCCTGTTCGACGCGCGCAGCAAGCAGCTGGCGCGCATGCGCGAGAGTGCCGCCGGCGCCGAGTTCGCGGCTTACCGCGCGGACCTCGAGAAGCGCATCGAGCTCGAGGTGCTCAAGCAACCCGAGGCCGAGCCCGCCCCGGCGGAGTAAGGCGGCGCGCGCCGCCTCCGCTAAAGTACCGGCATGCCCAAGCTCGCATTCCACTGGCAGATCGGCATCGCGCTGTTGCTGGCCATCGCGGCCGGCATGTTCAGCGGCCCGCAGGGCGCGGCCCTGCCGGTCTACGACTTCCTCGGCACGCTGTTCCTCAACGCGCTGAAGATGCTGGTGGTGCCGCTGATCGTGGCGGCGATCATCAACGGCCTGTCCTCGGTCCGCGGCTCGGCGCTGGGCCGCATGGGCATCCTGACGCTGGGGTATTACGCGGGCAGCGGCCTGATCGCGATCCTGACCGGCCTGCTGTTCGTGAACCTGCTGACGCCCGGCATTGTCGACGGCCAGGCCGCCAAGGAGTTGATGGGCCTCGACGCCTCCGCCGCCGAGGTGCAGGAACAGATGGCGGGGCGCGGCGCCGGCGACTTCGCCCAGGTCATCCTGCTGCTGTTCCCGCCGAACATCTTCGCGGCGGCCGCGCAGGGCCAGATGCTGGGCCTGATCTGCTTCGCGCTGCTGTTCGGCTACGCCGTCAGCCAGCTGCCCGAGGAACTGGGGCGCTCGCAGCGCGGCTTCTGGCAGGGCTTCTACGAGGTCATGATCCGCCTCACCAACCTGATCATGCGTTTCGCGCCGCTCGGCGTCTTCGGACTGGTGGCGGAGGTGATCGCCCAGACCGGCTGGAGCGCGGTGCGGCCGCTGGCGGTGTTCTTCACCAGCGTGATCCTGGGCCTGCTGACCCACGCGCTCATCACGCTGCCGCTGATCCTGCGCCTGGTGGCGCGCGTGTCGCCGCTGAAGCACTACCGGGCGATGGCGCCGGCGCTGACCACCGCCTTCTCGACCAGCTCCTCGGCGGCGACGCTGCCGGTGACCATCGAGTGCATGGAGGAGCGCGCCTTTGTTCCGCGGCGCGTGACCAGCTTCGTGCTGCCCATCGGCGCCAACGTCAACACCGACGGCAGCGCGCTCTACGAATGCGTGGTGGTGATGTTCATCGCCCAGGCCTACGGCGTGGACCTGAGCATGGCGCAGCAGTT
>JANNKD010000300.1:0-12634 GCA_031396115.1 Gammaproteobacteria bacterium | reverse complement strand
CCCCCAGTGACGTCATCAAGTTGATCAAGGAAAAGGAAGTGAAGTGGGCCGACCTTCGCTTCACGGACACGCGCGGCAAGGAACAGCACGTGACCATCCCGGCCAAGGTCGTCGACGAGGGTCTGTTCCGCGACGGCAAGATGTTCGACGGTTCGTCGATCGCCGGCTGGAAGGGCATCAACGAGTCCGACATGATCCTGATGCCGGATGCGGCCACGGCCGTCCTCGACCCGATCTTCGAGGAGCCGACTGTCGTCCTGCGCTGCGACGTCATCGAGCCCTCGACCATGCAGGGCTACGGCCGCGACCCGCGCTCGCTGGCGCACCGCGCCGAGGCCTACCTCAAGTCCACCGGCATCGCCGACACCGCCTACTTCGGCCCCGAGCTCGAATTCTTCATCTTCGACTCGGTGCGCTGGAACGTGGACATGTCTGGCTGCGGCGTAACCATCGAGTCCGAGGAAGCCGCCTGGGCCACCGGTAAAGAGGAGTTCGAAACCGGCCGCAACAAGGGCCATCGCCCGCCGGTGAAAGGCGGCTACTTCCCGGTGCCGCCGGTCGACAGCCAGCAGGACATCCGCAACGCGATGTGCCTGACGCTCGAAGAGATGGGCATCCCGGTCGAAGTGCACCACCACGAAGTGTCCAACGCCGGCCAGAACGAGATCGGCACGCGGTTCAACACGCTGATCAGGAAAGCCGACGAGATGCTGATCTACAAGTACGTGCTGCAGAACGTCGCGCAGTCGTACGGCAAGACCGTCACCTTCATGCCCAAGCCGATCGTCGGCGACAACGGCACCGGCATGCACGTGCACCAGTCTTTGGCAAAGGGCGGCAAGAACCTGTTCTCGGGTGACAAGTACGGCGGCCTGTCGCAGCTCGCGCTGTACTACATCGGCGGCATCCTCAAGCACGCCAAGACCATCAACGCCTTCACCAACTCGACCACCAACTCGTACAAGCGGCTGGTGCCGGGCTTCGAGGCGCCGGTCATGCTGGCCTACTCGGCGCGCAACCGCTCGGCGTCGGTGCGCATCCCCTGGGTGTCGAGCCCGAAGGCGCGCCGCATCGAGGTGCGCTTCCCGGATGGCATGTCGAACCCGTACTTCGCCTTCGCCGCGATGATGATGGCGGGCCTCGACGGCATCCAGAACAAGATCAACCCGGGCGAGGCGATGGACAAGGACCTCTACCACCTGCCGCCGGAAGAGGACAAGAAGATCCCGCGCGTGTGCCACAGCCTGGACATGGCGCTCGAGCATCTCGACAAGAACCGCGGCTTCCTCAAGCAGGGGGGCGTGTTCACCGACGACCTGATCGATGCCTACATCGAGCTCAAGATGGCCGAGGTCACGCGTTTTCGCATGACCACGCACCCGGTCGAGTTCGACATGTACTACAGCCTGTAGGAGCGCCCCTCGGACGCGACTCCTCTGGTCCTGAACGCCCCCTGAACACGGGGGCGTTTTTTTTGGCTCGCGAAAGGCGTAAGGTAAAAGCATGCGCACACTCATGTTCCTGCTCGTCCTGCTGCCGGCCTTCGTCCTGGCCCAGGAGGCTGCCGCGCCGGCCGCTCCGTCGCCGCCGCCGCCGAAGGCGCAGGTCAAGGACCAGGTCTACAAGTGGGTCGACAAGGACGGCGTCATCCATTACGGCAACCAGCCGCCGACCCAGGGCGCCACGCCCGCCAAGCTGCCGCCGATCCAGACCTTCAAGGGCGGCACCACTCCGAACCTCAACAAGTACGCCAAGCCCGGCGACGCGGGCGCGGCGATCAACGTCGAGGTCGTCACGCCGGCGCGCGAGGAAACCTTCCGCGGCGGCGAGCGCGTGGTGCCGGTCGCGGTGATGGTCACGCCGCAGATGGGCGAAGGGCACAAGCTGATCTACGTGCTGGACGGCACGCCAGCCTCGCCGCCCACGTCCGACACCGCGTTCGCGCTGACCAACGTCGAGCGCGGCACGCACACCGTTTCGGTCACCCTCGTCGGCGCCGCCGGCGAGGAACTCGCCACGTCGAACCCCGTCACCTTCTACATGAAGCCGCCGACGGTGGACCAGGGCGCCAAGACCCCGCCGAAGCCAAAGCCCAAGCCGTAAGGGCTCGCTGCGCACCAAGTTGGTGCGCTTTCCTGTGGGTTGAGGCGCACCAAAACGGTGCGCAAAGGCCGGTTCTGGCGTAGGCTTCGCTCCCGAAGGCTTGGCCTGAAGCTTGCTGTGGTGCTCCCCACATGAAATTCCCCTCGCGCAGCCGGGTAAGTCCCGAAGCGCTCCTGGAGGGACTGACCACCGCCGTGATCAGCCTGGATCAAGACCTGCGGGTGAGCGCGCTCAACGCTGCCTGCGAGAACCTGTTTGGCGTCAGCCGCCGGATTGCGCAGTCGCAGCCGCTGGCGATGGCGCTGCCGCACTTCGCGCCGCACGAGGCGCGCCTGCGCGAGGCGCTCGAGGCCGGCGCCGGCTTCATCGAGCGCGAACTCGCGCTCAGCCGCGCCGGCGAGCAGCCGGTGACCGTGGACTGCACCGTCACCCCGCTGCTGCTCGGCAGGAAACCCGGCTTGCTGCTCGAACTCTCCCCGCTCGACCGCCACCTGCGCATCTCGCGCGACGGGCAGCTGTCCGCCCAGTTCGACGCCAGCCGCGAGCTGATCCGCGGCCTGGCCCACGAGATCAAGAACCCGCTCGGCGGCATCCGCGGCGCCGCGCAGCTGCTCGAGCGCGAGTTCCCCGACCCGCAGCACGGCGAGTACACGCGCGTGATCATCCGCGAAGCCGACCGCCTGCAGAACCTGGTCGACCGCCTGCTCGGGCCCTCGCGCCCGCCCCGGCGCGAGCGGCTCAACGTGCACGAGGTGATCGAGCACGTGCGCAAGCTGCTCGAGGCCGAGGCGCCCAAGGGCACGACGGTGACGCGTGACTACGATCCGTCCCTGCCCGACCTCGTCGGCGACCGCGAACAGCTGATTCAGGCGGTACTGAACGTCGCGCGCAACGCGCTGCAGGCGCTCGAGGGCGCCGGCCGCATCACGCTGCGCTCGCGCGCGCGCCGCCAGCTCACCATCGCCGGCAAGACGCACAAGCTGGTCGCCGTGGTCGAAGTCGAGGATGACGGCCCCGGCGTGCCGGCCGAGCTGCAGGAGAAGATTTTCTACCCGATGGTGACCACGCGACCCGGCGGCACCGGCCTGGGCCTGCCGATCGCGCAGCACCTGGTCCACAGCCATAGGGGCCTGATCGAGTGCCGCTCGCGCCCGGGCTGCACCGTGTTTTCGATGTACCTGCCGCTGGAGGCCTCGTCGTGAGCAGCGAACTGCGGGTGTGGGTGGTGGACGACGATGAGTCCATCCGCTGGGTGCTGGACAAGGCGCTGACGCGCGACGGCATCGCCGTGCGCAGCTTCCCCGGCTCGGCCGAGCTGCTCGATGCGTTCGACAGCGATGCGCCCGACGTGCTGATCTCCGACATTCGCATGCCCGGCATCGACGGCCTGGCGCTGCTCGAGCGCCTGCGCGGCGAGCGTCCGGCGCTGCCGATCATCATCACCACCGCGCACTCGGACCTCGACGCCGCGGTGATGGCCTATCGCGGCGGCGCCTTCGAGTACCTGCCCAAGCCGTTCGACGTCGACGCGGTGGTCGCGCTGGTGCGCCGTGCCGGGCGCAAGGGCCGCGGCGCCGAGGAGCAGGCGCCGGCGCCGGCGCCCGAGCCCGCCACGCTGATCGGCGAGGCGCCGGCGATGCAGGAGGTGTTCCGCGCCATCGGCCGGCTGGCGTCCTCGCAGATCAACGTGCTGATCACCGGCGAGACCGGCGTCGGCAAGGAGCTGGTCGCGCGGGCGCTGCACACCAACAGCCCGCGCGCCGGCAGGCCGTTCATCGCGGTCAACACGGCGGCGATCCCCAAGGACCTGATGGAGTCGGAGTTCTTCGGCCACGAGCGCGGCGCCTTCACCGGCGCGCAGACCCAGCGCAAGGGCCGCTTCGAGCAGGCCGACGGCGGCACGTTGTTCCTCGACGAGATCGGCGACATGCCGCACGACCTGCAGACGCGGCTGCTGCGCGTGCTGTCCGACGCCGAGTTCTACCGCGTCGGCGGCACCGCGCCGGTGAAGGTGAACGTGCGCGTGATCGCCGCGACGCACCAGGACCTCGAGGCGGCGGTGAAACAGCACCGCTTCCGCGAAGATTTGTTCCACCGGCTCAACGTGATCCGCGTGCGCGTGCCGAGCGTGCGCGAGCGCCGCGATGACATCCCGCTGCTGTTCAAGCATTTTCTCGCCGAGGCCGCGCGCGAGCTCAAGACCGCGGCCAAGCGCGCGCGCCCCGAGGTGGTGACGTACCTGCAGTCGCTCGACTGGCCCGGCAACGTGCGCCAGATCGAGAACGCCTGCCGCTGGCTGACCGTGATGGCGCCGGGCCGCGACATCCACCTGGCCGACCTGCCGCCGGAGCTCAAGGAAAAGGCCGTCATTCCCGCAGAGCCTGTCATTCCCGCGCCGTCCGTCATTCCCGCGGACGCGGGAATCCAGTCTTCCGGTGACAAACTGGATGCCCGCGTCCGCGGGCATGACGATTGGGCCACGCTGCTGCACCAATGGGCCGAGCTGAAGCTGCGCGCCGGCCAGAACGACCTGCTCGGCGAGGCGCTGCCGGAGTTCGAGCGCACGCTGATTCGTATCGCGCTGACCGAGTGCAACGGCCAGCGCCAGGAAGCCGCGCGGCGCCTCGGCTGGGGGCGCAACACCCTGACGCGGAAGATCAAGGAGCTGGGGCTCGGCGACTTGTAGGAGCGCCTCCCAGGCGCGACGGTCGCGGCAATCCGGTCGCGCCAAGGTGGCGCTCCTACAACTGCGGATAGCGCTCGAGCAGCCAGCGCTCCTGGAAGGTGTGGCGCGCCGCCTGCGCGACGTCGGACAGGTACCACGCGTTCACGGCCGCGCCGACGGCGGCGCCGACCACGGGGATGCTGCCGGCCGCCTTGCGCTTGCCGAGGTTCAGGCCGATGGCGCGCGCCAGGTTCTGCAGGCTGTACACGGTCGCTTCCTTGGCCAGCTCGCGCTCGGTGATGCGCTCGACGCCGTCGCGCCACGCCGCCTCGAACTGCTCCCCGCCGGCGCGCAGCGCCTCCACCGCGAGCCGCTTTTCGTCCGCCGAGTTGGCCGACACCAGCGCGAAGATGCCGAGCGCGAGGCCGCGTTCGTCGCCGGCCGCGGGCTTCTCGCCGTAGCACAGGCCGGTGCGATGGATGGTGCGCATGGCCAGCGTGAGCAGCGCCGGCACGTCGGCGATCAGGCCGGCCGCTCCGGCCACGCCGAACACGGCGCCGGTGGCGCCGCCCAGCGCGAGGGCACGGCGCGAGACCGTGCGCGCAAGCTGGTCGAGCGCTTCCAGCGGCTGCGCGCGCAGCGCGGGCAGGTCCGCGACACCCGCGCGCTTGAGCAGGGAGCGCTCGTCCGACAGCTTGCGGCCGAGGCGGTCGGCGCCGGTCAGCGCGGCGCGCAGCGCCTTGGCCGGCACCAGCACCTGCACCACTTCGGCCACCTTGCTGCCAGGCTTGGCGAGCAGGCGGGCGCCCCAACCCGGCGGTTCGGCCTGCCAGGCGCGCAGTTGCTTATGAACCTTTTGCTCGTAGGGCGTCATGCGATCAATGTCAGAATGACACATCCATGTGCCTGATCGGCGTTGCCTTCCGCACACATCCCAAGTTCGATCTCGTCATCGCGGCCAATCGCGACGAGTTCCACGACCGGGCGAGCGCGTCGGCTGCCGCCTGGGCGGAGCACCCGCAGATTTTTGGCGGCCGCGACCTGCGCCAGAAGGGCAGCTGGCTCGCGGTATCGACCGCCGGCCGCCTGGCCGCCGTCACCAACGTGCGCCGCATGGTGCCGCCGGATCCGTCGGCGCCCTCGCGCGGGAAACTCGTCGCCGAATTCCTCAAGAGCGGCGCCAGCGCGGCCGAGTTCGCGCGCGAGCTCGCCGGCGAGGCGGAGAACTATTCGGGGTTCAATTTGCTGCTCTACGACGGCGCCGAGCTGCGCTACGTGACCAACGCGCCGGGGTTTCGCGACGAAGCGGTCACGCCGGGCGTGCACGCGCTCTCCAACGCCTCGCTGGACACGCCCTGGCCCAAGACGCGGCGCTTGCAACAGGAGTTGGAGAAGTGGTGCGCCGACAAGTGGGAAACGCCCACGCCGCTGATCAAGACGCTGGCGGATCGCACACCCGGTGCCGACGCCGAGCTGCCGGACACGGGCGTCGGCAAGTCCCTCGAGAAACTGCTGTCGGCGCCGTTCATCATCAGCCCGAACTACGGCACGCGCTGCAGCACCGTCGTGGCCATGGGCAGCGGCCGCATCGACTTCATCGAGAAGCGCTTCGAGCGCTCCGGCCTCCACGCCGGCAGCACCGAGCAGCAGCTGAAGCTCGCGGGCTAGGCCTTGCCCGCCCTTTCCCAGCCGGGCGGGGAGAGGGGAAATATGATGTCGCGTTTCCGGTAGCGGCCCGGCCGTGGCAGGCCTAGCATCTGCTCCATGAACACTCCGTCGCAGGGCCTGCCCCCGGTTCCCGAGATGCAGCGCGCCTGGTCGCGCAGCGACGCCGACTACGACGGCGTGTTCTATTTCGGCGTGCGCACCACCGGCATCTTCTGCCGGCCGTCGTGCACGGCGAAGAAGCCGCTGGCGCGCAACGTCGAGTACTTCGGCAGCGTGCGGGCAGCCTCCTTCGCCGGCTACCGGCCGTGCAAGCGGTGCCGGCCGCTCGAGGCCACCGGCGCGACGCCGCTGTGGATGCAGCGGCTGCTGGCGCTGATCGAACGCAACCCGCAGGCGCGCATCCGCAACGCGCAACTGCGGACGATGGGCATCGAGCCGGCGCGCGCGCGCCGCCACTTCCAGAAACGCTACGGCATGACGTTCCAGGCCTACGCCCGCGCGCGACGCCTGGGCCGGGCCTTCGAGCAGATCAAGCAAGGAAATTCCATGGACGACGTCGCACTGGGTCAGGGTTATGAATCACACAGCGGCTTTCGCGAGGCGTTCGCGCGCACCTTCGGCAGCACGCCCGGCGCGGCGCGCGATGCGGACGTGCTGCAGGTGACGTGGCTGGAGAGCCCACTCGGGCCGTTGCTGGCGGCGGCGGACTCCAGGCACGTCGTGCTGCTCGAGTACACCGAGCGGCGCATGCTGGAAGCGCAGTTCGACACGCTGCGGCGGCGCTTCAAGTGCGCCATCGTGCCGGGCGAGAACGCGGTGCTGAAACGCCTGCGCCAGGAACTGCTCGAGTACTTCGACGGCCGGCGCAAGAATTTCACCGTGCCGCTGAACTACCCGGGCACGCCGTTCCAGCAGAAGGTATGGGACGAGCTGCTGAAGATTCCCTACGGCGAGACGCGCTCGTACGAGGACATCGCGCGCGCCGTCGGCTCGGCCAGCGCCGTGCGCGCGGTCGGCCAGACCAACGGCCTGAACCGCATCTGCGTCGTCATTCCGTGCCATCGCGTGGTCAACAAGGACGGCAAGCTCGGCGGCTACGGCGGCGGACTGTGGCGCAAGCAGGCGCTGCTGACGCTCGAGCAGGGCCAGCAGCAGATGGACATGCGCGCGCCCGAGCCCACCGCGCAGTGGGCCTGGCTCAAGCACGGCTGATTTCAATCGGGTCAGAGTCGATTGATTAGACTGGCCACATGACTGGCGGAAACAACCAATCGACTCCGACCCGATTGATTGAGCGGGATTACGTCCTCGGCACGCACGACGAGGAGATCGCCCGGCTCGGCCAGCAGCACGAGCTGTGGCGCCCGCGCATGTTGGCGGGATGGGATCGCGCCGGTTTCAAGGAAGGCATGCGCATCGTCGACGTCGGCGCCGGACCCGGGTATGCCACCGTGGACCTGGCCGCGCGCGTCGGCGGGCGCGGCGAGGTGGTCGCGGTCGAGCGCTCGGCGCGCTTCATGGCGCATGGCGCCGCGCAGTGCCGCGCCCTCGGGCTCACCCAGGTGCGCTACATCGAGGGCGACGTCATGCAGCCCCTGCCGGCCACCGGCATGGACGCGAGCTGGTGTCGCTGGGTCGGCTCGTTCGTGCCCTCGGCGGAAAAACTGGTCGCCAACGTGGCGGCCGCGCTGCGGCCCGGCGGCATCGCACTGTTCCACGAATACGCCGACTACCGCTCCTGGCGCATGGCACCGCGCCGGCCGCTGCACGAGGAGTTCGTGGCGCACGTCATGGCGTCGTGGCGCGACTCCGGCAGCGAGCCCGACGTGGCGCGCGAGTTGCCGGCGCTGCTGGCGAAGCGGGGCTTCATGGTGCGCCACGTCGAGCCGATCGTGTGGACCGTGTCGCCCGCCGATCCGCTGTGGCGCTGGCTGGCGGCGTACATCGAGACCGGCCCGCGCCGGCTGCTGGAGCTCGGCCGCGTCGATGAGGGCTGGGTCGAGCGCCTGCACGCCGAGCTGCGCGAGGCTGCGAGCGACGGCGTCACGCGCATGACGACGCCGATGCTGTTCGAGATCATCGCCGAGCGGACCTGAAGCGGCAGCCCCGGGGCCGGGATTAAGATGGCCCCATGAACCTCCGCACCCTCACGCTCGCGCTGTTCGTCCCTGCCGTGGCCGCCTGCTCCGGCGCCACTCCACGCGTGGCGCCGGGTGATGACACGTTCGCGCGAGTCGAGCGCGAGTATGTGGTGGCGTCACTGGCGCGTTATCCCGTCGTCGCGACCTACCTCGGCGGCGCGGCGATCGATCCTGCGCTGGCGACCATCGACGGCCGGCTGCGCGACTGGTCGCCCGCCGCCATCGAGGATGAGGACCGCATGCTGGCCGGGTTCCGCGACCGCTTCACCGGCCTCGACGGCGCGCAGCTGTCGCCGGCACGCCGCATCGACCGCGACGTCGCTCTGGCGCAGATCGAGTTCCTGCTGCGCCAGCACGCGCGCAGGGTTGCGCAGCGCGCGATCGACACGTACGTGGACGAGCCGTTTCGTGGCGTGGACTGGCAGTTGCAGGGCATGAGCCAGACCGGCCCGGACCGCTGGGGCACGCCGGACGAGTGGCGCCGCGTGGTCGAGCGCCTCGGCCAGGTGCGGCCGTACCTGCGCACGGCCCAGGAGCAGCTTGTCGCGGGCGTTGCCGCCGGCAACACGGCGGACTGGCGCATGATCCGCGCGCACGGCGTGCAGGGCGCGGACGCCAACGCCGAGTACTTCGCGGCCACGCTGCCTGCGATCGCGCGCGAGCGCCTCGGCAGCAACGCCGCGCTGGCCGCCGACATCGCGCGGGCCTCGGCCGACGCGGCGGCGGCGTACCGCGAGTTCCGCGACTTCGTCCGCACCACGTTCGTGGCCGACGAGCAGCGTAACGACGAGCACTACGTGAAAGCGCCCTTCCGCGGCGACCGCTATGCCTTCGGCCCGTCCGAATACGACTGGGCGGTGAAGAACAACTTCCGGCTCGACACCACCGCCGCGCAGCTCTACGAGCAGGCCTGGCCCATCGTCGAGCGCACGCAGGCCGAGATGGCCGCGCTGGCGCAGCAGATCGCCGTCGCGCGCGGCATCAAAGCCGCGCCCGGGCCGGCCACGGTGCGCGCGGTCATGGACGTGCTCGACCGCGAGGCGCCGAAATCCGACGCGGAGACGATCCGGTGGTACCGCGAGGCCGGCGAGCGCATGGTCGACTACGCGCGCCGCACCGGCTTGTTCGACGTGCCGGCGGACTACCGCCTCGAGGTGTTCGAGACGCCGCCACCGCTGCGCGCCTCGATCGATGGCGCCGCCTACTACCCGGCGCCGCCGTTCAAGGCCACCGGCGTCGGCCGCTTCTACCTGACCACCGCGGGCGGCGACCCCGCGAAGCTCGCGCAGCACAACCGCCATGCGGTGGCGGACCTCGCCGCCCACGAAGGCTTCCCGGGCCACGACTGGTACTACAAGGTCATGTCGCAGCATCGCGAGCAGATCTCGCTGGTGCGCTGGGTGACGCCCGGCGCGGTCGAGGATTCCTCGTCGATGTGGCAGGACTCGCTGGCCAGCGAAGGCTGGGCGCTGTACTCCGAGGCGCTGATGGCGGAACCCCAGCCCAACGCGCCGCTCGGTTTCTACCGGCCGGAGGAGCGCCTGTACCAACTGCAGGGCCAGCTGTACCGCGACCTGCGCGTGCGCATCGACACCGGCCTGCACACCGGGCGCATGAGCTTCGACCAGGCGGTCGGCCTGTTTTCCCAGGTGGTGGATTTCCAGCCCGGCGACTGCCGCGACGCGGCGCTGCTGAAAAAGAACGCGGCGAAGCGCGCCAGCTGCGATTCCTCGTGGCGCGCGATCTTCCGCTACTCGAAGTGGCCGACGCAGGCGATCACCTACCGGCTCGGCAAGGACGCGATCCGCGAGTTGCGCGCGCAGGCGCAGCGGCGGCTCGGCGACGCGTTCTCCGCCAAGCGCTTCCACGTCGAGTACATGAAGCAGGGCTCGATCCCGGCCGGCTATTTCCGGGAGGAACTGCTCGCGGCGCTGGAGCGCTAGCGGGCGTCCAGCAGCTTCACGGCCTTGGCCACGTCGGCCGAGGCCACCCAGAAGATCGCCCCGAAGCGCTTCTTGCCGGCGCCCACGCCGTCGAGCGCGATGACGTTGATGCGGGCCTTGCCGAGCTTGGCCAGCAGGCCGGCCAGCGCGCCGGTCTTGTCCTTGCCCTGCACGACGAAGCCCACCTTGCGGGCGCTGACGTCCCAGTCCAGCGCCTTGACCGCCGCCAGGAACCGGCGCGTGTCCTCCGGCACGAAATCGACTTGCGCGCCGTCGCCGCGCGGGAATGCGGTGAAGGCGAGCAGTCCGACGTCGTGCTTCTTCAGCGCCTTGAGCAGGCGCGCGCCCTCGCCCGGGCGGTTTCTCGCTTGCATCACGAAGTAGTCGACTTTTCTGACTTTGGCCATGGCTCTCTCCTTGCGCGGGACCCGCAGCTTACGCCGATGCGAGGCGCAGGCCGCCATCCACCGGCAATGTGGCGCCGGTAATGTACGCGGCCGCCGGCGACAGCAGGAACGCGCAGGCCGCGCCGATCTCCTCGGGCTGCGCCAGGCGCCCGAGCGGCACGCGCGCGATTTCCGCCTCGCGCTGCGCTGCGGTCATGGTGCTCTGCTCGGCCCACAGCACGTGGCCGGGCGCCACCGCGTTGACGCGGACGCGCGGCGCCAGCTCGCGCGCCAGCGACTCGGTCAGCGACACCAGGCCCGCCTTGGCGGCGCAGTAGACCGCGTAGTGCTTCATCGGCCGCGCCGCGTGGATGTCCGCGATGTTTACGACGCCGCCCCGCTTCATGAGCTTGGCGCACGCGCGCGTCAGGAACAGTGGCGCCTTCAGGTTGCTGCCGGTCAGGTCCTCGTACTGCTCCTCGGTCAGCTCGGTCAGCGGCGTCCGGTAATAGCTCGAGGCATTGTTGACCAGCCCATCGAGCCGGCCCCAGCGCGCGTGCGCCTCCGTGGCGAGCTTGTCCACCGCGCGCAGGTCGAGCAGGTTGGCGCGCAGGCACGCGGCCGAGTCCGCGCGGGTGCGGTTGAACTCCTTCTCCAGCGTGCGCGCCTCGCCACCCGAGGCGCGGTAATGGATGACGACGTTCCAGCCGGAGGCGTGCAGCGCGCGCGCGATGGCGGCGCCGACGCGCTTGGCGGCGCCGGTGACGAGGACCACGGGCGTGTCATTGCTCATGCTCAAGTATCCTAGCGCGTGTGGAACACTCCATGATCGGGCTCATCGAAGCAATCGTCCTCGGCATCGTCGAGGGCATCACCGAATTCCTGCCGATCTCGAGCACCGGGCACCTGCTGATCGCCGAGCACTGGCTCGGCCGGCGCTCGGACCTGTTCAACATCGCCATCCAGGCCGGCGCGATCCTGGCCGTCGTCGTCATCTACTGGCGCCGGCTGCTCGACCTCAGCCTCGGCTTCTTCAAGCCGGAGAACCGCGACTACGCGCTGAAGCTGATCCTCGCGTTCGTGCTGACCTGCGCCGGCGGGCTCATCGCCAAGCAGATGGGCCTCGAGCTGCCGGAGACCGTCGCGCCCATCGCCTGGGCGCTGATCGTCGGCGGCCTGGCCATCTTCGCCGTCGAGTGGCACGTGGCGCGCCAGCCGCAGGACAGCCGGCTGACCTGGACCGTCGCCGTCGTCGTCGGACTCGCCCAGATCCTGGCGGCCGTGTTCCCGGGCACCTCGCGCTCGGCGGCGACCATTTTCGCGGCGATGCTCGCCGGTATGACCTCGCGCGCGGCCGCCACGGAATTCTCCTTCCTGCTCGGCATCCCGACCATGTTCGCCGCCACCGCGCTGGAGTCGTACGAGGCCGTCGAGGACGGCCAGTTCGCCAGCGAGCCGCTCGGCGAGCTCGCGGTGGGCTTCGGGGTCTCGGCGGTGGTGGCGTTCGTCGCGGTGAAGTGGCTGCTGGCCTACATCCAGACGCACCGCTTCACGCCGTTCGCGTGGTACCGCATCGGCTTCGGGGCTTTCCTGCTGCTGATGCTGTTGTAGGAGCGCCTCCTAGGCGCGACCGATTCGCCGCGACCGTCGCGCCTGAGAGGCGCTCCTACAAGATTGCGAGCAGCAGCGCCCCAAACCCGATCCGGTACCACGCGAACGGCGTGAAGC
>JANNKD010000236.1:0-2681 GCA_031396115.1 Gammaproteobacteria bacterium | reverse complement strand
CCGCGTCGCCTCCGGCGACCTGCTCGGCAAGGACCAGCCGGTGATCCTGCACCTGCTCGACATCCCCGACATGATCGAGAAGCTCAAGGGCACGGTCATGGAAGTGGACGACTGCGCCTTCCCGCTGGTGCAGGGCGTGGTGGCGACCGGCAAGCCGGAGGAAGCCTTCGAGGGCGTGAAATTCGCGCTGCTGGTCGGCGCGCGCCCGCGCGGCCCGGGCATGGAGCGCAAGGACCTGCTCACCGCCAACGCCGCGATCTTCTCGGTGCAGGGCAAGGCGCTGTCCGACAAGGCCGACCGCGACGTGCGCGCGCTGGTGGTCGGCAATCCTGCCAACACCAACGCGCTGATCACCGCGAGCAACGCCAGGCAGCTCGATCCAAAGCAGATCCACGCGATGGTGCGCCTCGACCACAACCGCGCGCTGTCGCAGCTTGCGGCGAAGACCCGCTCGCACCCGACCTCGATCGACAAGCTGATCATCTGGGGCAACCACAGCTCGACGCAGTACCCGGATATTTCCCACTGCAGCGTCGGCGGCAAGCCGGCCAAGTCGCTGGTGGACCAGGCCTGGATCGAGAAGGACTTCATCCCGACCGTGCAGCAGCGCGGCGCGGCCGTGATCAAGGCGCGCGGCTTGTCGAGCGCGGCGTCCGCCGCGTCGGCTGCGATCGACCACGTGCGCGACTGGGCGCTGGGCAGCAACGGCAAGTGGGTCAGCATGGCGGTGCCGTCGGACGGCAGCTACGGCATCAAGCCGGGCGTGGTGTACGGCTACCCGTGCACCACCAAGAACGGCCAGTACGAAATCGTGCAGGGCCTGAGCGTGGACGACTTCTCGCGCGGCCGCATGGACGCGACCGACAAGGAGTTGCGCGAGGAGCGCGCCGCGATCGAGGACCTGCTGCGCTGACGCCGCGCTAGAGGGCGCCGCAGCCCGCGGCCTGGCGGCCGCGATGGGTTTCGATCTGCGCGCGCGTGCGCTCGAGCGCCTGGCGTTCCGCCTCGCTGGCCTCCAGCGTCCCGGCCTGCTCGATCGCGCTGCGCGCGGTCTTCGGGCAGCCGCGCTCGAGCAGCACCGTCGCCAGGTTGTTCAGCGTCGCCGCCGCAGGCTTGAGCGCGTGCGCACGGCGCAGCGCGGCTTCCGCGCCGGCCAGGTCTTTTTGCGCGTGCCGCAGGTTCGCCAGCACCTGCCAGGGCAGCACCTCGCCGGGCCAGCGCTGCGTGGCCGCAAGGTAGGCCGCCGCCGCCAGCTCCGGCTGGCGCAGCTCCTCGAAGGCGCTCGACGCGACCAGCCAGTCGCGCAGTTGCACCCGCTTCGGCGGTGTTTCCGGCGGGGCGATCGCCAGCGCCCAGCGCTGCGCGGGTTTCCAGGAGCGGTCGAACGCGGCCACCGACATCAGCCGCCGGCGCTGCGTGCCCGAACGCAGGATCACCGAATCGTCATGGGTATCGAAGCCGATCACGACGGCGTAGTGCCACTGCGGCCAGAACGACAGGCCGAGGTTCTGCAGCACCAGCACGGGCGTACCGTCGGCGACGGTGGCCAGCAGCTCGTCGAGCCGCGGCGGCACGGGCACCGGCACGCGGCCGTGGCGGCGCGCGGTGGCGATCATCTCCGGCTGCAGGGTGCCGCGGCGGCCGGGCACATACAGGTTCGCGCTCAGCTCATCGGGCGTCACCGCGACGCCGCTGGCGCCGAGCGCAGTGGCGAGCGCGGCAGGGCCGCACTCGTCCACGTCCTGCGGGAAGAACGGCGTCTCCGCCAGCTCGATCGACTCGAGCGGCACGGCGATCCGCACGGTGCTGGCGCAGGCGCACGGCAGGACGCACAGCGCCAGCACCGCGAGCCTTGTCCGAAAAAAAGGGCCGGCATCGCTGCCGGCCCCGGATCCTGCGAACGCCTTCATCAATAGAACATGAGCGCCACGCCGATGTGCAGGTCCGACACGTCGAGGTCGCCGCTCGGATCGACGCTGCCCATGTAGGTGCGATAGTCGATGAACGCGGCCAGCGCCCGCGTGAACGAGAACGAGCCGCCGATGTTGAACTCGAGGCCGTCGGTGTCCGACGTCGTCAGGTAGCCCAGCGTGCCGAACAGGCCGAACTGCTGCGACGGATGGAACATCATGCCGCCATGCACGCCGAAGCCGGTCTGGTCGTCGGCGAAGTCGTTGCCGACGCTGATGTACTCGCCCTTGGCGAGCCACATCATGCCCGGCTGGATCTCGCCCGCGAGGCCGCCACCGATGCGCAACTGGTCGATGTCGGTGTTGGAATCATCCAGCGAACTGGTCTGGTATTCGCCGTGCACGAACCAGGGGTTGCTGATCACAGCCCAGCCGCGGACACCGAACCCCATGCCGTCGTCCTGCGCACCGCCACCGGCATCCACATCCGTCATCGTGACGTAACCCCCAATCGAAGCCTTGGGCATGTCTCCTGCATAAGCCGCCGGCGCGGACAGCGCCGCCACCAGCACCAGCATCGACAGATTCCTCATTACCGATCCTCCTTTCGTGCGACGAACGCCGCGTGGCCAGTTTATACCGGTCGCGGCGCAGTGGATAACGACCGCGCGGCGGAGCGCGGCCGTTGGTAAAGTAACCGCCCATGAACCTGAACCGAAGCCTGAGCCTCTTGCTGCTGGCGCTGCTGCCGGCCGCGGCACACGCCAAGGA
>JANNKD010000162.1:0-3106 GCA_031396115.1 Gammaproteobacteria bacterium | reverse complement strand
AACATCACCGCCTTCGCGAAGAACCACGTCGGCCGCGACTACGTATGGCAGTGGGACACGACGGTCGAGGATGGCCGCGGCGCCCAGCGTTCGCGCCTGCAGCAGTCAACCTTCCACGCGAGTCCGGTCAGCCCCGCGCAGCTTCGCCGCCGCGCGGCCGACCACCAGCCCCGGACGACGGCGCACGCGCGCGCCGCCGCGCGCGTGCTCGCGCTGATCGAGGATCGGCGGCCCGTCGCGGATATGGCGCGGCTGCTCGAAGCAGAGTTCCCCGGCCTGTTCGCGCCCGGGCAGGCCTACGAGTTCGTCGCCGACCTGTGCGACTGGCTCGGCGACTAGCGGGGCCGCCCTGAACGCACTCGAAGAAGCGGGGGTCGATGCGGCGCTCGCCGCGGTGTTGCGCGGCGATACCGGCGCGACGCTCTCCGGGGTGGCCGGCGATCGCGTGCTCGAACGCGCGCAATTCCACGGCGTTGCAGCCCTGGTCCAATTGCGCCTCGGCCCGCACGCGCCGGGAGCCCTGCGCGAGCCGCTGCGTCAGTGCGCCGTGCTGGCGGCGGCGGTGGAGCTCGCCCGGCGCCACGAACTGGCACGCCTGCTGGTGGCGCTCGCAGCCGCCGGGGTCCCGGCATTGCTGCTCAAGGGCGTGCCGCTGGCGCACTCGCTGTACCCGCAGCCGTACGCGCGGCCGTCGCTCGACGCCGACCTCATGGTCGCGCCGCAACTGCGCCGGCGCGCACGCGAAGTGTTGCTGGCGCAGGGCTATCAGACGACCCGGTTCCAGGGCGGCGAGCTGGTCAACGCGCAGGCCGCGTACTGGCGGCCGCTGACCGCCGAAGTGCCGATGTTGCTCGACCTGCACTGGCGCATCAGCACTTCGCCGCTGTTCGCGCACGTGCTGACGTTCGAGTGGTTGCGCTCGCGCGCCCGACCGCTCGCGGCGCTCGGGCCCGCCGCGTTCGGGCCGGCGCCGGTGGACGCCCTGCTCCACGCCTGCGTGCATCGTGCCGGCGTGTTCGCCCAGGGCAGCGAGGCGCAGCGCGCCGATCGCCTGATCTGGCTCTACGACATCCACCTGCTGGCGGCGGCCCTGGATGAGCGTGGCTGGTCGGAGTTCATCGAGCTTGCCGCTCAATACAAGTTGCGCGCGGTGTGCCGGCAGGCGCTGGAGGCAGCGGGCCACTGGCTGGGCACGCACGTTCCGGGGGCTGTGCAGGCTGCGCTGGCCGAGACGCGAGACGAGCCGTCGCTGGCCTTGCTGGGTGGCGGCGCGCTGCGCCTGAAGTGGGCCGAGTTCAGCGGCCTGCCGAGCCTGGGCGAGCGCCTGACCTACCTGCGCGAAACGGCGCTGCCGCCCCCGGCATACCTGCTGGATCGCTATCGGACCAACCGCCGCTGGCTGGTGCCTGCGCTCTACGTGCGGCGAGCGCTGGGGTGGCTGACCAGGTAAGGAGTGGCGTTCCCAAGGGGATTCGAACCCCTGTTACATCCGTGAAAGGGACGTGTCCTGACCGGGCTAGACGATGGGAACGGCGTGAAGAAAGGTGGTGGAGCTAGTCGGGATCGAACCGACGACCTCTTGCATGCCATGCAAGCGCTCTCCCAGCTGAGCTATAGCCCCATCTGAAAATTTGGGCCGCGAAGTATACTTGCCTTCCCCTTTCCCCTCAACGACTTCCGGGAACTTCCTTGCCCGCCCGCAAACGCGCTCTCATCACCGGCATTACCGGCCAGGACGGCGCCTACCTGGCCGAGTTCCTGATCGGCAAGGGTTATGAGGTCCACGGGGTCTAGCGCCGCACCTCACTGTTCAACACCGACCGCATCGACCACCTGTACCAGGGTCCCGAGGTCCGCCAGCGCAGCCTGATCCTGCACCACGGCGACATGACCGACTCGTCGAGCCTGATCCGCATCATCCAGGACGTGCAGCCGGACGAGCTCTACAACCTGGCGGCGCAGTCGCACGTGGCGGTGTCGTTCGAGGAGCCGGAGTACACCGCCGACAGCGATGCGCTCGGCGCGCTGCGCCTGCTCGAGGCCATCCGCATCCTCAAGCTCAAGGAGCGCACGCGCTTCTACCAGGCCGGCACCTCCGAGATGTTCGGGCTGGTGCGCGAGACGCCGCAGAAAGAGACGACGCCGTTCTACCCGCGCTCGCCCTACGGCGTGGCCAAGCTCTACGCGCACTGGATCACGGTCAACTACCGCGAGTCCTACGGCTTCTTTGCCTGCAACGGCATCCTGTTCAACCACGAGTCACCGACGCGCGGCGAGACCTTCGTGACGCGCAAGGCCACGCGCGCGCTATCGCGCATCGCGCTGGGCCTGCAGGACTGCCTGTACCTGGGCAACCTCGACGCCAAGCGCGACTGGGGCCACGCCAGGGACTACGTGCAGGTGCAGTGGCTGATGTTGCAGCAGGACGAGCCTGACGATTACGTCATCGCCACCGGCGAGCAGCGCAGCGTGCGGGACTTCGTCATCGCCGCGGCGCGCGAGGCGGGCATCGAGCTGGCGTGGTCTGGCAAGGGCGTCAAGGAAGTCGGCACGGTCGCGCGCGTGCACGACGCCGGTGCGTCCAAGCCCGCCGTGCACAAGGGCGACGTCGTCGTGCGCGTCGATCCGCGCTATTTCCGCCCGGCCGAGGTGGACACGCTGCTCGGCGACGCCGCCAAGGCGCGGCGCAAGCTGGGCTGGAAGCCGCGCACGAGCTTCGCGGCCCTGGTGCAGGAGATGATGCGGGCCGACCTGCACGACGCGCGCCGTGAAGTGACGGTGCGCGACGCAGGCTTCAAGACCACGCGGCGGCATGAGTAAGCCGGGCGGGCCGCCGGACGCGCGCATCTTCGTTGCCGGCCACGCCGGCATGGTGGGCTCCGCCCTCGTGCGCGCGCTGCAGGCTGCCGGACACCGGGAGCTGATCACCCGCACGCGCGCCGAGCTGGATCTCATGGACCGCGCCGCCGTGCGCGCTTTCTTCCAGCGCGAACGGCCGCAGCAGGTCTACCTGGCGGCCGCCAAGGTCGGCGGCATCCTCGCCAACGACACCTTCCGCGCCGACTTCATCCACGACAACCTTGCCATCCAGGTCAACGTCATGGAC
>JANNKD010000148.1:0-7536 GCA_031396115.1 Gammaproteobacteria bacterium | reverse complement strand
CCTTATCGGCGCCACGTTCCTGATCACGGTCGCCATCCTGATCCAGGAGGTCCTGCTCGGCTACGAGGTCTACCTGCTGACGCGCGACCCGCTGGCGCTGGGCCTGGTGGGCCTGGTCGAGGCGGTGCCGTTCATCGCACTGGCGCTGTTCGGCGGCCACCTCGCCGACCGGCGCGAGCGCCTGACGCTGATGCGCTGGAGCCTGTCCATCATCATGCTCGGCTCGATCGGGCTGGCCGTGCTGATGCAGCCGGCGCTGCGCGAATCGCTGTCCAAAACGACGCAGCTGGCCGGGATCTTCGGCACCGTGTTCCTGCTCGGGCTGGCGCGCGGCATCTACTCGCCGGCCGCCTCGTCGCTGAAGGCCTTCCTGGTGCCGCGCGAGCTCTATCCGAATTCCTCGGCCTGGATCAGCTCGTTCTGGCAGGCCGGCGCCGTGCTCGGGCCCGCCATCGCCGGCTTCGCTTACGCCGCGTTCGGCCTGGCCGGCGCGCTGGAGCTGGTGGTCGCGATCTTCGCCGTCGGCTTGTGGCTGATCTTCGGCATTGCCAAGCGTCCGGTGACGCCGCCGGAAGTTTCCGAGGACCTGTGGACCAGCCTGCGCGAGGGACTGGCCTACGTCTGGCGCACCAAGGCGATCCTGCACTCGATCACGCTCGACATGGTCTCGGTGTTCTTCGGCGGCGTGCTCGCCATCCTGCCGATCTACGCCGAGGACATCCTGCAGGTCGGCCCGCAGGGCCTGGGCGTGCTGCGCGCGGCGCCCTCGGTCGGCGCGCTGCTGGTGATGTTCCTGTGCGCCTACTACCCGCCGACCGAGCGCGCCTGGCGCAACCTGCTGTGGTCCGTCACCGGCTTTGGCGTGGCGACGCTGGTGTTCGCGGTGTCGGAACTGTTCTGGCTGTCGATCGTGATGCTGTTCTTCACCGGCGCCACCGACAGCATCAGCGTCATCATCCGCCAGACGCTGCTGCAGGCCTTGCCGCCGGATCACCTGCGCGGGCGGGTGGTGGCGGTGAACAGCATCTTCGTCACGACCTCGAACGAGCTCGGCGCTTTCGAGTCCGGCGTGGCGGCGAAGCTGCTGGGCGTGGTGCCTTCGGTGATTTTCGGCGGGGCGATGACCCTGGTGACGGTCGCAACCGTCTGGCGGCGCTCGCGCGAGCTGCTGACGCAGCGGCTGCTGTAGCGCTAGGCCGCCGCGGCAGGGGCCGCGAGGCTGCGCAGCTGCAGGTCACGGAACAGCACCAGCGTGACCGAGTTCCACAGCGGCAGCAGCAGTGCGTTCAGCACCGCGCTCAGCGCCAGGAAGATCAGCACCCCGGCGCCCGGACCCGCGACCAGCCCTTCGGGCGTTTCGCCCGCGCCGGTGACGCCGAACACGACCGCGCCGATCACGCCGACGATGACGAACGCGACGAAGTAGATCAGGAAGACGACCCCGACCACGGTCATCGCGTGCCACCAGTGGCCCCAGACCAGCTTGTGGCTGTTCTTCAGCGAGTCCACCGCGCCCTGGTTCTCGAGCATCACGAGGTACCAGAAGAAGAACAGCGAGCCCATCAGGATGAGCCCGGGGATCACCAGCAGCACCAGGCCGGCCGTGATCGCCAGCATGAACAGGATGAAGCCGCCGATCACGGTCAACACCTTCGGCAGGCCGGCGGAGAAGGCCTGGCCCGCGCTGAGCGCCTGGCCGCCGCGGGCGAGCGCATCCATGCTGACGATCCAGCCGTTGTAGAAGGCGAGATAGACGCCGAACCAGATGAAGAAGCCGGCGCAGAGGGTCACCATCATCGTGGCGCTGAACTCACCGGCCACGTAGGACGCGATTGCGTACGGGGTCAGTTGCGGCAGCTGCGACAGGACACCCAGCAACAGCGAGAGCGGCAGCACGGGCTTGAGGACGGCGCGGTACATGGCGAAGCCGCTGCCGAGGATCTGGCCGATGGAAAGCGGCGCCTGCGGGTAGAAGTTCATGCCGGCAGTGTAGCGCCGCCGCCGCCGCTCAGAGGCGGATCGTGGCCCAGTGCCGGCGCTCCCACGCCACCCAGAACACTCCCGTTTGCAGCGAGCGATACAGCGTCATGCCGAGCCACACCGCGGTCAGGCCCAGGCCCAGCATCGGGCCCAGCACATAGGCCATCGGCAGGAACAGCAGCCACTGAAAGCCGACCGAGACTTTCATGACCAGGCCGGTGGCGCCGGCGCCGAGCAGCGCGTGCATCAGCACCAGGCCCAGGCCGTCGAGCAGGATGCCCAGGCCCACGAGCTGCAGCGGCACGCGCGCGATCTCCACCAGCTGCGGGTCGCGCAGGAAGAAGGCCAGGATCGGGCCGGGCAGCAGCAGCATCGGCAGCGCCAGCGCGAGGAACAGCCACGCGGCGACCTTGTAGACGTCCCAGGCCCAGCGGTGCGCATCGGCGGCGTCCTTGCGGCCGAGCGCCTGGCTGACCAGCGTCGTCGCCGCGAGGCCGAAGCCGATCCCCGGCAACACGGCGAGCAGCGTGAGGTTGACCAGCACGTTGGCGGCGCCGAGCTCGGGCGTGCCGATCTGGCCGACGATCCAGAACAGCATGGTGAAGCCGCCGGAGAACAGCAGCTGCTGGATGCAGGTCGGCGTGCCGAGCTTGAGCAGGCCGCGGATCTGCTCGCGGCTCGGCAGCCCGTGCAGGAAGCCGTGGCCCCTGGCGTGGCGGCTCGCGTGCCAGAAGTAGGTCGCGGTGCCGGCGGCGATGGCGAGCGAGGTGCCGATGCCGGCGCCGGCGGTGCCGAGCGCCGGGAAACCGAAGTGGCCGTAGATCAGGGTCCAGCTGAACAGGATGTTCAGCGCGTGCATCCACAGCAGCGTGTACAGGTACAGGCGCGTGAGCTTGACCGCGCTCCAGTAGCCGCGGAACGAGAAGTTCATGCCGACCAGCGCCACCGCGACCAGGCGCCACTGCAGGTAGGGCACGC
Source organism: Gammaproteobacteria bacterium (assembly GCA_031396115.1). Taxonomy (GTDB): domain Bacteria; phylum Pseudomonadota; class Gammaproteobacteria; order Nevskiales; family Nevskiaceae; genus JACPFV01. Next base: position 4,578 of record JANNKD010000148.1, on the reverse strand, counting down.
CCGCCTCGGCGACGGCGGGGTCGTTCACCATCAGCGGGAAGAACGACGGCACCAGCACGATCAACAGCGCCGACAGCGGCACGCCGACGGCGAGCGACAGCAGCAGGCCGCCGTTGAGCGGCACGGCGGCTTCGCCAATCCTGCCTTCGCCGACGCGGCGCGCCGCCATGGCCTGCACCGCCGTGGACAGGCCGGTGATCGCCGCCACCGCCATGAAGTTCATGAAGTTGGCGAGGCCGCAGGCGGCCAGCGCGGCGGCGCCAAGGCCGCCGACCAGCCAGGTATCGACGAGGTTGAGGACGTTCTGCGACATCATGCCGCCGATGATCGGCAGCGACAGGTGCAAAACTTCGCGGGTCCGGGGCGAACTCATCGGGCCGCGTGCGCCGCCGTCAGGCTTCTTCGACGACGTTGGCCAGCGTTGCCGTCAGGTGGAGGGGCTTGGGGCCGAGGGCCCGCTGCAGGCGCGGCGGCAGCCGCTCCTTGTCGAACTGGATCAGCGCCAGCATCGCGAGCGCGGGGCGCGGCCCGTCGAGCATGCCGGCCCAGGTCTGCAGCGGCTTGCCGGCCGCCGGCGTGATGCCGAGTGCGCCGAGGCGCTCGGGCACCAGCGCGCGGCTACCCTCGTCGAACGCCGCGCTGCTGCTGCGCACTTCGAACCACGTACGCAGCGCGCGGCCGGGCAGGTTCAGCGTCGAGCGCGCGCGCAGGCGCAACCGCTCGCCACCCACGTCCGGCTCCATGGCGGCCTCGAAGGTGAATTCCAGCCATGCGCCGCGGCGCGACGGAATGCGGCCGCTCAGGGAGAAACCCTTGCCTTGCAGGCGCTGCGCCACGAATGCTTCGCCGCGCTCGCGCAGCCGACTTAACATGCCCATGGGGAAGGTGTCATTCCGAGCCCTTCGACTTTGCTCAGGGCAGGCTCCGCGAGGAATCTTGTCGTCATCTTACCGCTTCACCGTTACGGGTCAGGTGCAGGGCGTGGGCTTTCGCTACACCGCGCTGGCGCAAGCGCGCCGGCTGGGACTCACCGGGTGGGTGGGCAACCGCGCCGACGGCGCGGTCGAAGGCATCGCTGCCGGCGTGCCCGAACAACTCGAGGTCTTCCGCGCGTGGCTCAGGCGCGGGCCGTCCGCGGCGCGGGTGGAGGCGGTCGAATGGACGGAGTCAGGCGAGCCGCCGGGCGTCGGTTTTGAGATCAGGGGGTAAGTCCGTCATTCCCGCGAAAGCGGGAATCCAGATATCAGATTTCCAGCGACGGCCGGTCGGCCGGCAGGAAAGCGAACTTGAAGGTGCGCTTGGTCGTCTTGGCGTCGGCGTAGTCGGCGACGCGCTGCAGGCGCTTGGGCACTTTCATCAGCTTGTCGCGCGCCGCTTCGCCCGCGGCGTTGAGGCCGGTCAGCGCGCCGATTTTCCAGTGGTCGAGCAGCTCCTCGACGATCTTCTGGTACTCGCGCGGGCCGAAGACGTCGGCGCGGCGGATCACTTCGCTCATCTCGTCGAAGCCGCTGACGGTGTGGCCCGGCATGCTGAAGCCCAGCGTGACCTTCTGCAGCGAGATCAGCGCCTGGTTGGGGTCGTGCGCCAGGATCTCGCCGAACGCGGCGCGGTAGAACGCGTAGTGGCGCGACTCGTCGCCGGAGATGTGCGCCAGCACCCGCTGCAGTCGCGGCTCGTAGGTCCCCGCCAGGCGGCCGGTGTTGGAGTGGGAGACCTGCGTGGCCTTCTCCTGCAAGCTGGTGTAGGCCAGCAAGCGGTACGGGTCCTGCTCCCAGTCGGGGTCGAAGCCGGCCTCGATGTACTGGTACTGGAGCTTCTCGAGCTCCGTCATCTGGTAGAGGCGCGCGTCGCGCACGTAATCGCGGATGGCGCAGCCGTGGCGGTCTTCCTCGGCGGTCCAGGTGTAGTTCCACTCCGACCAGGCGTTGCCGCTGCCGAAGTTCGCGGCGATCAGGCGGTGGAAGTGCGGCAGGCCTTCCTCGGTCAGCAGGTTCAGCGCCAGCGCCACCAGCACCGCCACCGGGATGCCGCGGGCGGCGTCGCGCAGGCGGGTCATCAGGGCCTCGTCCTCGGGAGTCGAGCCAGCGTCGGCCGGCTGCAACTCGTTGGGGAACCACAGCTTGCGGCGCTCCAGGTGCGCCTCGATCTGCTTGCGGATGAAGCCTTCCATCGCGCCCAGCACTTCGAGCTGGCGTGCGGTGCCGAAATGGAGGCGGGAAGCGAGGGTGGCCATGGGGAAAATCCGGGGTGCAGCAATAACGGCGGGCAGCAATTTTAGCCCGTTTCCCGGGGTGCCGCCTGTGCGGTAGTCAGCCCCGGATCAGGGTCAGGAACTCGGTGCGGGTCCGCGAATCCTGCCGGAAACGGCCCAGCATGGCCGAGGTCGTCATCGACGAATTCTGCTTCTCCACGCCGCGCATCATCATGCACAGGTGTTTCGCTTCGATGACCACGCCGACGCCCTTGGCGCCGGTCACCTTGAGCACGCTGTCGGCGATCTGGCGGGTGAGGTTTTCCTGGATCTGCAGGCGCCGGGCGAACATATCGACGATGCGCGGGATCTTCGACAGGCCGATGACCTTGCCGCTGGGCAGGTAGGCCACGTGGGCGCGGCCGATGAACGGCAGCATGTGGTGCTCGCACAGCGAATACAGCTCGATGTCGCGCACGATGACCATCTCGTCGTTCTTGGTGGCGAAGATCGCCTTGCCGACGATGTCCTCGAGCTTCTGCTTGTACCCCTGCGTCAGGAATTTCAGCGACTTGGCGGTGCGCTTGGGCGTGTCGCGCAGCCCTTCGCGAAGCGGCTTCTCGCCGATCGATTCGATCAGGGCCCTGATGTGCTGTTCCATCGGGAAATTATAAAGGGGTCAGGTCCATTTATGCGTGGAAATAAATGGACCTGACCCCTTTATCGGCTAAGCTCGCCGCCATGAACGCTCCGGCGCCCTCCATCCGCAGGATTCCGATCGACTTGATCCGGCCGGGCTCGTTCCAGGCGCGTCGCTACTTCGATCCGGGCGCGCTCAAGGAGCTGGCCGGCTCGATCCGCGAGTCCGGCGTGGTTTCCCCGGTGGTGTTGCGCTCGCGGGCGCAGGGCTACGAGCTGCTGGCCGGCGAGCGGCGCTGGCGCGCCGCGCAACTGGCCGGTTTGCACGAGATCCCGGCGATCGTGCGCGACGACCTGACCGAGACCGAGGCGCTGGTCGTCGGCCTGATCGAGAACCTGCAGCGCGAGTCGCTGACGCCGATGGAAACCGCCGCCGGCCTCAAGCAGTTGGGGGAGATGTTCGGCCTGACCCACGAGCAGATGGGCGATCGCATCGGCAAGTCGCGCGAGTACGTCACCAACCACCTGCGCCTGTTGAACCTGGCGCCGCCGGTGCAGGCGCTGGTCAACGAAGGCCACCTGTCCATGGGCCACGCCAAGGTGCTGGCCGGGCTGCCGCTCGACCAGCAGAACCACTGGGCGGCGGTCGTCGTCGACCAGGGCCTGTCGGTGCGCGTGCTCGAGCGGCGCGTCTCGGCCAAGGGCCGCCCACGCGCGCTGCCTGCCAAGCCCAAGGCCTCGGACTGGCAGGCGCTCGAGCGCCGCTTGTCCGATCACCTCGGCTATCCGGTCAGCGTTTCGGCGGAGAAAGGCGGCAAGGGTGAGGTCAAAGTGAAATTCCACTCACTTGACGAACTCGACGGCATCCTCGCGCGGCTCGGATACACGTCCGAGTGAGCCGCGGCCGGCTGTTTCCGGTGTTGTCCACAGCGAACGTGAATAAGCCTGTGGATAAAGACGCGCGTGATGGTTGATTTGCCCGTGCGAAGCCAACGGCTGGCGAATTTGTGACCGAGTCATTGCAGGTATGTGAACGCGTCAGCTCTCGCGCGCGCCGCGCGCGCGTCGATGTGCGCCCGGACGGCGCCGTCGTGCTGACGATTCCGCGCCGCGGCTCGCGCGAGGCGGCGCTGCGCTTCCTCGACGAGAGCCGTCCGTGGATCGAGCGCACACGCTCGCGCCTCGCCGCCGCGTCCCGCGATCTGCCGGTGTTGCCTCCGCGCGACCGCGTGGCGCTCAAGGTGCAGGCCGAGGCGCAGGCGCGCGTGCTGCTGGAGCAGGAAGCATCGCGCCTAGGCCTGCGCTACCAGGCTCTGCGCCTGCGCGATCCGCGCTCGCGTTGGGGCAGCTGCGGGCCGGACGGCCACATCATGCTGTCGCTGCGCCTGGCCATGGCCCCACCGGAAGTGTTCCGCTACGTGGTCATCCACGAGCTCTGCCACCTGCGCTGGCCCGGCCACGGCCGGCGCTTCTGGGAACTGGTTGCCCGGCAGATGCCGCAGTTCGAGGAACACCGCGCGTGGCTGCGGCGGCACGGGAACATGTTGCAGCGGGTGGAACTGACGGGTCGCGCCTGTAGGAGCGCCTCTTAGGCGCGACCGCTGCGCTGCGACCCTTCCTGTCGCGCCTGAGAGGCGCTCCTACAACGGCTACGCGGCGCGCTTCTTCTTGATGTGAATCAGCAGCAGCGAGATCGCCGCGGGCGTGACGCCCTCGAGGCGCGCGGCCTGGCCGAGGGTCTGCGGCCG
>JANNKD010000228.1:0-3400 GCA_031396115.1 Gammaproteobacteria bacterium | reverse complement strand
TTCCTTGGTGCCGGCGACCTTGAAGTCCATGTCGCCGAGGTGATCTTCGTCACCGAGGATGTCGGTCAGCACCGACCACTTCTCGCCTTCCTTGATCAGGCCCATCGCGATGCCCGCGACCGGCGCCTTGATCGGCACGCCCGCGTCCATCAGGGCCAGCGCCGAGCTGCACACCGTCGCCATCGAGCTCGAGCCGTTCGACTCCAGCGTCTCCGCCACCAGGCGCACGACGTACGGGAAGTCGTTCACCAGGTCCGGCATGATCGCCATCAGCCCGCGCTTGGCCAGTCGGCCGTGGCCGATCTCGCGGCGCTTCGGGCCCATCATGCGGCCGGTCTCGCCCACGCAGAACGGCTGGAAGTTGTAGTTGAGCAGGAAGGTGTCCTTCCACTCGCCTTCCGCGGCGTCGATGATCTGTGCATCGCGGCCGGTGCCGAGCGTGACCGCCGCCAGCACCTGGGTCTCGCCGCGGGTGAAGATCCCCGAGCCGTGCACGCGCGGCAGCAGGCCGACGCCGGTCGTGATCGGACGCACCGTCTTGGTGTCGCGGCCGTCGATGCGCGGCTGGTTGGCAAGGATGCGCCCGCGCACCAGCTTGTATTCGATGTTGGCGAACGCGGTCTCGACCTGCGCTTCGGTCCACTTCGGCTTCTCGCCGGAGGCGAACTTCTCGACCGCGGCGCTGCGCGCCTTGTCGAGCGCATCGCGACGCTCTTCCTTCTTCTTGAGGGTGTAGGCAGCGGCAACCTGCGGCTCGAACTGGGCGACGTCCTTCTCGATCTCGGCCAGCTTGGAATCAGGGTTCCACTCCCATTTCGGTTTGCCGACTTCGGCGGTCAGCTCGTTGATGGCCTTGATGGCGACCTGCATCTGCTCGTGGCCGAACAGGACCGCGCCGAGCATCACGTCCTCGGACAGGATCTTGGCCTCGGACTCGACCATCAGCACCGCATCCTTGGTGCCGGCGACGACGAGGTCGAGCTCCGAGGTCTCGAGCTGGGTCGCGGTCGGGTTCAGCAGGTACTTGCCGTCGGCGTAGCCGACACGGGCGGCGGCGATCGGGCCCTGGAACGGCACGCCGGCAATCGCCATCGCGGCGGAGGCGCCGATCAGCGCCGGGATGTCGCCATCCACTTCAGGATTCAGCGACAGGACCGTGGCGATGACCTGCACTTCGTTGAAGAAACCCTCGGGGAACAGCGGCCGCAGCGGCCGGTCGATCAGGCGGCAGGTCAGGGTCTCCTTCTCGGTGGCGCGGCCTTCACGCTTGAAGAATCCGCCCGGGATGCGGCCGCCGGCGTAGAAGCGCTCCTGGTAATCGACCGTCAGCGGGAAGAAGTCCTGGCCGGGCTTGGGCTCCTTGCGGGCGCAGACGGTGACCAGCACGACGGTGTCGTTCACCGTGACGGTGACGGCGCCATCAGCCTGGCGGGCCATGTGCGAGGTCTCCAGCGTGACCGTGTGGTCGCCGTACTGGAAGGATTTCTTGATAGGTGTAACGGGATAAGCCATGGATGGCTCCGGAATCAGTTCGGTCTTGGGGGGAACTACGGAAGCGCCGGATTTAGCGGCGCAGACCGAGGTCGGTGATCAGCTTGCTGTAGCGGTCCTGGTCGGACAGCTTCAGGTAATCCAGCAGCTTGCGGCGCTGGTTGACCATCTTCAGCAGGCCTCGCCGCGAGTGATGGTCTTTCTTGTTCGCCTCGAAGTGCGGCGAGAGGCTGTTGATGCGCTCCGAGAGCAGCGCGATCTGGACTTCGGGGGACCCGGTATCGGTGTTGCCGCGGCGGTGTTTCTCGACGACGGCTTTCTTTTGCTCGACATTCAAAGGCATTTTCAGCAGCTCCAGCGTTCGCTAATTTCGGTCTTTTGAAGGGCGCGCATTCTACCCGCGCGCACCCCGTTCCACAAGGAAAATCAGGGGCTTTGGACCGCCTGCGGCGCCATCCAGCGGCGGGGCGCCAGGCCGCCCCCAACGGCCCGGTCGGCGATGCCCAGCAGCGCCCCATCCGGACCCGTCACGGCGACCAGCCCCGAAGGACCGTCCGCACCTTCGACCGCCTGACCCCGGGCCAGCCGCAGGGCGCGTTCTTCGTCCACCGCCACCCGCGGCCAACCGGCCACCCCGGCCAGCGGCGGCAGCAGCAGGGCGTCGAGCACGGCCAGGCCGCTCCCGGCGGCCTGCTCCAGGGCCTGGGGGGTGACCAGGTCGGCCTCGGTGAACGGCCCGGCGGCAATGCGCCGCAGGCTGGCGACGTGGGCGCACTGCCCGGCCGCGGCGGCCAGGTCCTCGACCAGCGTGCGGACGTAGGTGCCCTTGGAGCAGCTGACGTCGAGCTCGAAGGCGCCCGGCTCGAACAGCGTGAGCCGCAGCGCCTCGATGCGCACCGGGCGCGCCTCGCGCTCGACCTCCACGCCGGCGCGCGCCAGTTCGTAGAGCGGCTTGCCGTCGCGCTTGAGCGCCGAGTACATCGGCGGGCGCTGGCGGATGTCGCCGGTGAAGCCCGGCATGGCGGCCTCGAGATGTGCGCACGTCAGCGTGGTGGGGTCGGAGCGGCGCGTGACCGGCCCTTCAGCGTCGCCAGTCGTGGTGCAGGCGCCGACCGCAGCGCGCACCTGGTAGCGCTTGTCGGCGTCGAGCAAGTAGCCCGACAGCTTGGTGGCCTGGCCCAGGCACACCGGCAGCACGCCGGTGGCGAGCGGATCGAGCGCGCCGGTGTGGCCAGCCTTGTCGGCCTGGTAGAGACGCTTGACCCTCTGCAGCGCCGCGTTCGAGGTCATCCCCGGCGGCTTGTCCAGCACCAGGATGCCGCTGACATCCCTCAGGGGCCCGCTCAGGCGCCCACTCAGGTGTCGCTCTCCCCGCGGTCGTGCGCGTGGTGCTTGTCTTCTTCGCGCGCCTCGCTGATCAGCTTGTTCAGGTGGGCGGCGGTGGCGGTGGTGGCGTCGCCGCGGAACAGCAGCTCCGGGATGTGGCGCAGCTTGAGACGGTGCTTCAACTCATGGCGCAGCTTGGGCGCGGCGCCGTTGAGCGCCGTTGAGCGCCGCGGCGGCCTCGAGCGGCTTGCCGTCGAGCGCCAGCACGCTGACGCGGATCCGCGCGTTGCGCATGTCGGGCGAGCACTCGACCGAGGTCAGCGTCACGCCCTTGACGCGCGGATCGCGCAGCTCGTCGCGGATCAGCTCGGCCAGTTCGCGCTGGATCTGCGAATTGATGCGCGCCGTGCGCGGGTATTCTTTCGGCATGGCGCGCGTCGCTTACCGCGTGGCGACGGCCTCGGCCTTGACCGTGCGCTTGACCTGGATGCGCTCGAAGCACTCGATCTGGTCGCCGGCCTTGACGTCGTTGTAGTTCTTCACGCCGATGCCGCACTCGGTGCCGGACTCGACCTTGCTGGCG
>JANNKD010000135.1:0-40468 GCA_031396115.1 Gammaproteobacteria bacterium | reverse complement strand
CGCGTCGAGCAGGATGGCGCCACGGCGCTGACGGTCCACGGCGTCGGCCTCGCCGGGCTCAAGGCTCCGGCGGGGGCGCTCGATCTCGGCAACTCCGGCACGTCGATGCGGCTGATGGCGGGGCTGATGAGCGGGCAGCCGTTCGGCACGACCCTGGTCGGGGATGCGTCGCTCTCGCGCCGGCCCATGCAGCGCATCCTCGCGCCGCTCCAGCAGATGGGCGCCACGATCGAAGCCGAGGAAGGGCATGCGCCGCTGCGCATCGCCGCCAGCAAGGGCCTGAAGGGCATCCGCTACCACTCGCCGGTGGCGAGCGCGCAAGTGAAGTCCGGCGTGCTGCTGGCCGGCCTGTACGCCGCCGGCCGCACCGAAGTGACCGAGCCGCAAACCTCGCGCGACCACACCGAGCGCATGCTGCGCGCGTTCGGCGTGAGCGTCGATGCCGAGCCCGGCCGCGCCGCGCTGGCCGGCGGGCAACGACTCAAGGGCACGCGCATCGAGGTGCCGGCCGACATCTCCTCGGCGACGTTCTTCATGGTCGGTGCCGCCATCGCCAGGGGCTCGGACGTCACCTTGACCCAGGTCGGCGTCAATCCGACTCGCACCGGCATCATCGAGATCCTGCGCCGCATGGGCGCCGATCTCGACGTGACCCACGAGCGCGCGCTGGGCGGTGAGCCGGTGGCTGACATCCGGGTGCGCGGCGGCGCCTTGCGCGGCATCGCGATCGGCCCGGAGCTGGTGGCATCCGCAATCGACGAGTTCCCGGCGGTATTCATCGCCGCGGCCTGCGCGCAGGGGGTGACCGAAGTCACCGGCGCCGAGGAATTGCGCGTGAAGGAAAGCGACCGCATCCAGGCGATGTGCGAGGGGCTCCGGGTGCTGGGCGTCGCGGCGCAGCCCCGGCCCGACGGCGCGAGCATCTGCGGCGGGCGTCTGGGCGGCGGGCGCGTGGACAGCAGGGGCGACCATCGCGTGGCAATGTCCTTTGCCATGGCCGCGCTGCGTGCGGAGCAGGCGGTGACGATCGCCGACTGCGCCAACGTCAACACCTCGTTCCCCGGCTTCGCGCCGCTGGCCGCCTCGGCCGGCCTGGGCATCAACACCGCATGAGCATCCCGGTGATTGCCATCGACGGGCCCTCCGGCGTGGGCAAGGGCACGGTCGCCCGCGCGGTCGCGCGCCGGCTCGGCTGGCACTTCCTCGACAGCGGCTCGCTCTACCGGATCCTCGCCCTGGCGGCCGACAAGGCGGGGATCGCGGGCGCGGATCAGGCGGCGGTGGCCGCGCTGGCGCCGAAACTCAACATTAAATTCGACTTGCAAGACGATGAAGATGAAAGAATTATTGTTGATGGTGAGGAACTGAGCGCGCGCGTGCGCGCCGAGACCACCGGCCAGCTGGCCTCGGTCATCGCGGTGCATCCGCAGGTCCGCGCGACGCTGCTGGAGCGCCAGCGCGCCTTCCGCCGCGCGCCAGGCCTGGTTGCCGATGGTCGCGACATGGGCACCGTGGTCTTCCCGGACGCAGGGCTGAAAATCTTCCTGGACGCCAGCGCCGACGAGCGGGCGCGCAGACGTCTGATTCAGTTGAGAAAAGCCGGAATTGAGTCTAATATCGCGGCCCTTCGCGAAGAGATTCGCGAGCGGGATGTGCGTGATCGCAGCCGTACTGTTTCGCCGCTCAAGGCGGCCGACGATGCGGTCACGATCGACACCACCGAGTTGTCCATCGAGCGCGTTCTCGCGCGCGTGGAGCAGCTGATCGAGGCCCGGGCCTACGCAACGTAGCCCGCAGCCGGCCGGGACGCAGGATGCGGCCCGTCACCCAATGACTGCCAGACCAGGATGGAACGGCAGAAGAAGTGAAACGAGGTTTTTCAGTGACTGAATCTTTCGCAGAACTTTTTGAAAAGAGCCTTTCGGCTGGGCAATCCATGCAGCCGGGCTCGATCGTCCATGCCCGCGTGCTGGAAGTGAAACCGGACGTGGTCATCGTGGACGCCGGACTGAAGTCCGAAGGCGTCATCCCCATCATCGAGTTCATGAACGAGCAGGGCGAGATCAAGGTCTCCGCCGGCGATGAGATCGAAGTGGCGCTGGAAGCCATGGAAGACGGCTTCGGCGAAACGCGCTTCTCCAAGGAGAAGGCGGCCCGCATCCGCACCTGGGACAACCTGGCCAAGGCGTTCGAGAAGTCCGAGATCGTGGTCGGCACCATCACCGGCAAGGTCAAGGGCGGTTTCACCGTCGACATCGGCACGGTCCGCGCGTTCCTGCCGGGCTCGCTGGTGGACGTGCGACCGGTGCGCGACACGACGTTCCTCGAGGGCAAGCCCCTAGAGTTCAAGATCATCAAGCTCGACAAGCTGCGCAACAACGTGGTCGTCTCGCGCCGCGAAGTGCTCGAGGCCGAGTACAGCCAGGAGCGCGACAGCCTCCTCGCCAACCTGCAGGAAGGCGTGGTGCTCAAGGGCGTGGTCAAGAACCTCGTCGAGTACGGCGCGTTCGTGGATCTCGGCGGCGTCGACGGCCTGCTGCACATCACCGACATGTCGTGGAAGCGCGTCAAGGATCCTTCCGAGGTGGTGCAGGTCGGCCAGGAGCTCGAGGTCAAGGTGCTCAAGTACGACCGCGAGCGCAAGCGCGTTTCGCTGGGCCTCAAGCAGCTGGGCGACGACCCGTGGGTCGAGATCAGCCGTCGTTATCCCGAAAAGACCCGCCTGTTCGGCAAGATCACCAACATCACCGACTACGGCTCGTTCGTGGAGATTGAGGCCGGCGTCGAGGGCCTGGTGCACGTCTCGGAAATGGACTGGACCAACAAGAACGTCAACCCGAACAAGGTCGTGCACATCGGCCAGGAAGTGGAGGTGATGATCCTCGACATCGACGAGGAGCGCCGCCGCATTTCGCTGGGCATGAAGCAGTGCAAGCCGAATCCGTGGGAAGAGTTCGCGCAGAACCACCAGAAGGGCGACCGCGTGAAGGGCCAGATCAAGTCGATCACCGACTTCGGCATCTTCATCGGCCTGGAAGGCGGCATCGACGGCCTCGTGCACCTGTCGGACCTCGACTGGAATGCCACGGGCGAAGAAGCCGTGCGCAAGTACCAGAAGGCCCAGGAAGTCGAGGCCGTGGTGCTGGCGATCGACGGCGCGCGCGAGCGCATCAGCCTGGGCGTCAAGCAGATGGCGTCGGATCCGCTCACGCAGTACATGGCCGAGCATCCGAAGGGCAGCATCGTGAAGGGCATCGTCAGGAAGGTCGATATCCGTGGCGCCGACATCACCCTGGCGCCCGGTGTCGAGGGCTACATCAAGTCCTCCGACCTGGCGCGCGACCGGGTCGAGGACGCGACCAAGATCCTGAAGGAAGGCGACACGCTGGAGTCCCGCTTCATCGGCGTCGATCGCAAGAACCGGATCGTCTCGCTGTCGGTCAAGGCCAAGGAGATCCAGGAAGAGCACGAGGCGGTCGAGGAGTACAAGGGCAGCACCGCCAGCGCTGGCCGCACCAGCCTGGGCGACATCCTCAAGGAAAAGATGGGCGAGTAAACGCCGGAACGGCTGGCCGATGGCGGGCCGCGGCGCTGTATCCTGTTGAAAAAGAAGGGGCCCTCGTCGGGCCCCTTCTTTTTGGGCTTTTTTTGCGGGTTTCCTTGCTTATCAATGGCATAGACTTGCACCGTTCTTTTTTTTCCTTTATCGTCAGTCACCTACACGCACAAGCCGACGCACGCTCGCATGACCAAGTCGGAACTGATTGAACGGCTGGCCCTCAAGCAGACCCACCTGATGCACAAGGACGTGGAGCTGGCGGTCAAGCTCGTGCTCGACCAGATTTCGGACGCGCTCGCCAAGCGCGACCGCGTGGAGATCAGGGGCTTCGGCAGCTTCTCGCTGCACTACCGCCCGAGCCGCATCGGGCGCAACCCCAAGACCGGCGACTCCGTCGAGATCCCGGCCAAGTACGTCCCGCATTTCAAGCCCGGCAAGGAAATGCGCGAACGGGTGAACGAACGCCGTCAGGGGTAGGCCCGCCATGGGCCGTGTCGTCGCATTCGCCCTGGGGATCGCCGCCTTCTGCCTCGGCGCCGCGATCAGCTACTACAACCTTTCCCCCGTGACCTTCCATTACCTCGCCGGGCAGGTCGAGCTGCCGCTGATCGCGCTGCTGATCGGCGCGTTCCTGCTGGGCGCCGTGGTGATGTGGCTGCTGAACCTGGTGCGCCTGTTCGTGCTGAGCCGCGACAGCCGCCGCCACCAGCGCCAGATCCGCGAGCTCGAAGCCGAGCTCAAGAGCCTGCGCGAGTTGCCGCTGGCGCAGGCCCCGGCGGCCGCTGCCGCTTCACCCGTCACGCCTGCCAAGAATGCCTGACACCCTCGCACTCGCCTGGCTGATGCTGCCGCTCGGCGCGGCGCTCGGCTGGTACCTCGCGCGGCGCTGGCCGCGTCCGCACGAGCAGCAGACGCGCGGCAGTCCCGAGTACCTGACCGGGCTCAGCCACCTGGTGAACCAGGATCCGGACCAGGCCATCGCCGCGTTCGTCAAGGCGGTGGAGGTGGACGACGAGACGATCGAGTTGCACCTCACGCTCGGCGGGCTGTTTCGCAAGCGCGGCGAAGTGGATCGCGCGATGCGCATCCACGAAAACCTGCTGTCGCGGCCGGACCTCAATCCGCTGTACCGCAACCAGGTGCGCTTCGAGCTGGCCCAGGACTTCCAGCAGGCCGGTGTCGTCGACCGCGCCGAGGCGCTGTTCAAGGAGCTGGTGGCGCAGGGCATGTTCCTGCAACCCTCGCTCGAACACCTGCTCGCGCTGTACGAGCAGGTGAGGGACTGGCGCCAGGCGCTGGAAGCCGCCCGTCAGCTCGAGGCGGTCAAGAGCGGCAGCCTGCGGCCGCTGATCGGGCAGTACTACTGCGAGCTCAGTGAAGCCGCGCGCGTGCGCAGGGACCTGCCGGAGGCGCTGCGCCTGGCGGGGCGCGCGCTGTCGGAGCATGCGGAATGCGTGCGCGCCAGCCTGCTGCAGGGCGCGCTGCACGAGGTCGACGAGGATCTCGCGGCGGCGGTCAAGTCATACCGTCGCGTGCCCGAGCAGGATCCGCGCTTCGTCGGCGAGGTGCTGGAGCCGCTGCGCCGCTGCTTCGAAGCGCTCGGCAATCGCGCGGGCTACGCCGCGTTCCTGGAGGAGGCCGAGGAGATGTGGCGCTCGCCGGCCGTGGTGCTGGCGCGTGCCCAGCTGATGCGCACCGAAAACCTCGACCCCAGCTCCTACCTGATGGAGCGCTTGCAGCAGCAGCCGCAGTGGCGCGGCCTCGACCTGCTGCTGCAGGCCGCCGGCGCCCGCGCCGGCGACGCCGCGCCGCTCATCGACGGCATGCGCAAGGCCATGGTCAAGGTGATGGAGCGGCGGCCGACGTACCAGTGCGTGCACTGCGGCTTCACGCCGACGCTGCTGTTCTGGCAGTGCCCGAGCTGCAAGCAGTGGACGACGGTCGCGCCGCTCGACGAGCTGGCGGCGAAGAAACCCTGAGGGGCTAGGGCCCGTCCGGCTGCGGCTGGCGCGGGCGATTTTGCAGCTGCTCGCGGGAGGCCTCGGCGATCTCTGCGCGCCGCGCGCGCAGCTTCGAGCGCTCCTGCGACGACAGCGACGACACCCGCAGCGCGGCGTCGAGCTGCGCGACGGCGCCGGCTCCATCACCGCGCTGGTACAGGTAATTGGCCATCTGGTACTGGGCTTCGATCGTGTGGCCGGCATCGCGCGCCGCGAACGCCAGCAGCCGGTGCGTGTCCATGCGCGCGCCGAGCGACTGCTCGTGCGACAGCAGCACCTGCCGTGCGTCGTCGGGCTTGCCGGAGGTGATCAGCGCGTCGGCGTACTCGAGGATGGACGGTGCGTAACGCGGGAAGTGTTCGAGGTTGCGGGATAGCGTCGCCAGCGCTGCCGCGTTGTCGTTCTGCACCAGCTGGATGCGCCCCTGCAGCATCACCAGGTTGGGCTGGCGTGGATAGGCCTCGAGCGGCTGCTTCAGCGTCTCGGCCGCGTTCGCATAGTCGCCGAGCCGCAGCTGGCACAGCGCCAGGCCGTACCGGTCGGCGGCTGAGTCCGGCCGGGCCTTGATCTGGCCCTTGAAATAGTCGGCCGCCTCGCTCACACGCGCGCTGCTCAGCACGCGCGCGCGCGCCTGCATCAAACCGAATTCCAGCGGATCCTTGACGCGCGTTTTCGGCATGGAGGCGGCGCGCATGCGTGCCTCGCTGATGCGCGTGGTGTTGACCGGGTGCGTGCGCAGGAATTCTGGCACCTGGTTGCCGTACAGGCGGCTCTGCTGCTCGAGCCGCACGAAGAACGTCGCCACCGCATCCGGGTCGAAGTGCGCCCGCGCCATGGTGCGGATGCCGATGCGGTCGGCCTCGAGCTCGTGGGCGCGCGTGAAGTTCACCTCGCGCTGGTAGGTGGTGGCCTGGCCGACCGACAGGGCCGCAATGACGATTTCCGGGTTGGCCGAGGCGGCGATGATCGCCGCGAGGACCGCCGCCCAGGTGGCGAGGTTGCTGGTTTGCGTGCCCTCGATCGTGCGCGCGATGTGGCGCTGCGTGACGTGGGCCAGCTCGTGCCCGATGACACCTGCCAGCTCGCTCTCGTTGCGCACCGAGGTCAGCAGGCCGGCGTTGACGCCGAGGTAGCCGCCGGGCAGGGCGAAGGCGTTGATGCGCGGGTCGCGGATCACGAAGACCGTGAGCTTGGGCGCCTCGGCCTCCGCGGCCGCCACCAGGCGCCAGGTCAGCGCCGTGACGTATTCGCTGACCTCGGGGTCCTCGAGGATGTAGTCGTACGCATACAGTTGCGCGGTCACGCGGGCGCCGATCTTCTGCTCCTCGGCCGGCGACAGGGCCATGTCGGCGGGCTCGCCGATGCGCGGCAGGTCCACGGCCGGGGGTTCGGCAGCGGCGCCCATGGCGCCGGCCAGGGCCAGCACGGGAAGGAGGAAAGTCGGGAGGCGCGACACGGACGGACCGCTGGGGATGGGATGGAAGTTTAGCGCTTTGCGGCAGCCCGCGGATTCAGCGAACGTTCAGCCACCGAGAGACCGCGGCGGCCGCGGCAAGTTTCCTCAGCGGATCTTGGCGAGCGTGCCGAGCGCCAGACCCATGCGCACGTCCTTGTTCTGCGCCAGGTGAGTGCGCCAGGCCACCATGCCCGGTGGCGCCAGCAGGATCACGGTCGAGCCCATGTTGAAGCGGCCCATCTCGCGGCCGCGCATCAGCACCACCGGCGTCATCGGCGTGTAACCGCCGGCCTCGTGGTTGTGCGGCGGCGTGACGCGGCCGTTCCACGCGGTTTCGATGCTGCCCACGAACAGCGCGCCGACCATGACGAGGGCCAGAGGGCCGAAGTCCGTCTCGAAGATGGCGAACACGCGCTCGTTGCGCGCGAACAGGCGCGGAATGGTGCGCACGGCGCGGTCGCTGACGCTGAACAGCCGGCCGGGCACGTAGCCCCACTCGCGCAGCTTGCCGCTGGCCGGCATGTGGATGCGGTGGTAGTTGTGGGGCGCCAGGTAGATGGTGCAAAACGAGCCCTTGTTGAAGAACGCCGCGGTCTTGGAGCCGCCGAGCAATTCGCCGACGGTGTACTCGCGGCCCTTGGCCTGGATCATGGTGCCGTTCTTGATCGGCGCCAGCGCGCTGATGCGGCCGTCCACGGGCGACACCAGCACGGCAGGATCGGCGTCGATCGGGCGCGCGCCGGGCTTCAGCGCGCGCGTGAAGAACGAGCTGAAGTCCGGGTAGCTCTTGACGATCTCGAACTCGGCCTCGGACAGGTCCACCTTGTACAGCTTCACGAAGATGCCGATGAAGGCGTTCTTGAAGGCCGTGTTGCGGATCTGCGCGATGTGGAACATCAGCCACGACAGGAAGGTCGTCGGCAGCATCGAGTGCAGGATGACGTAGCAGCGGTCGAAAAACGCGCGGACTTTCTCTGCCTGGGTCATTCGGAGGCCTTCACGGGAAACGGAAATTCGGGGGCGCCGGCCCCGCAAGTCAGCGCCAGCGTGACGATGTCACCGGCCTTCAACGGCCGCGCAGGATCGAACAGCATCAGGTGCCAGCCGCCGGGCTCCAGCATCGCGCTGGCGCCCGGGGCGATCGCGAGCGTGCCTTCGCGCATGCGCGCGTTGCCTTGATCGTCCACGACCGTGCGATGCAGGCCGGCGCCGCCGAAGTCGGCGCTGCGCGCGCCGTCCAGCACCAGCGTTTTCTTGCCACGATTGATGAGCTTGGCGTACGCGACGGACATCGCGCCGGGCGGGGCTTCGCGGATCCAGGCCTGCTCGACGGCGAGATCGGGGCAAGCGGCGGCGCCGGTGCTCGCGAGCATCGCGGCGATCAGCACGGCTGTTCTCATGTCCCCGAAACGATCCCTGCCAGGTCGGCGGCGAGTGTATCCAGCTTGTGCGGCGGCTGGAAATAGCCGGCCACCCGGCCGCGGTCGTCCAGTAGCACCAGCGCGGCGCTGTGGTCCACCGTGTAGTCGGTGGCGTTCGCGCCCGGGTTCTTCATGTAGACCAGGCCGAGCCCTGCGCAGACGGCGTCGAGCTGCGCGCGCGAGCCGCTGACGCCGCGGATATGGCCGCCGAAGTAATCCATGTAGGTCTTCA
Organism: Gammaproteobacteria bacterium; assembly: GCA_031396115.1. Classification (GTDB taxonomy): domain Bacteria; phylum Pseudomonadota; class Gammaproteobacteria; order Nevskiales; family Nevskiaceae; genus JACPFV01. The sequence continues at coordinate 31,800 of JANNKD010000135.1, read as the reverse complement.
GCACCGCGGGCGTGTCGCGCTCCGGGTCCACCGACAGGAACAGGTATTCCAGCGGGCGGCCGCCCAGCGCGGGGTGCTGGCGCAACTGCTTCATCAGCGCGAGCGTAGTCGGGCAGATGTCCGGGCAGTGGGTGAAGCCGCTGAACAGCAGCGTCCAGTGGCCCTGCAAGCCGGTGTTGGTGAAATCCTTGCCGTCCTGGTCCACGAGCGTGAAGGCGGGCAGTGCCCTTGGTGCGGACAGCCGCGTGCCGGAGGCGGGCTGGGGCAGGTCGCGTGGCGCCTGCAGGCGGTAGGCGGCAAAGGCCCCGAGCCCGGCAGCAGCCACGGCCGCGGTGACCAGTGCGAGGTTTCGGGCGGGCTTCGACGGCATCGGCGGTTTGCGGCTCGGCGGCAGGGGCCCGCATACTAGCGAACCGCGCCTCTCTCCGTAAGTCCTTCATTCCAATGCGAGAACATCGTGCGACGCGCCCTGCGGGCGCGCGGCGTTCGGCGCCTGCGGCGGGGGCGACGGCCCTGCGCACGCTGCGCGACTTCGTGCGCTGGGGGGCGAGCGAATTCGGCCGCGCCGGATTGCACTTCGGGCACGGCACCGACAACGCGCTCGACGAGGCTTTCCACCTGGTCACCTGGGCGCTCAAGCTGCCGCACGAATTGCCGCCGCAGTACTACGACTCGCAGTTGACGGCAGCCGAGCGCCGGAAAGTCCTGGCGCTGCTGCGGGCACGCACGCGCACTCACAAGCCCGCGGCCTACCTGACCGGCGAGGCCTGGTTCGCCGGGCTGCCGTTCGAGGTGGATGAGCGCGTGCTGATTCCGCGCTCACCGATCGCGGAGATGATCGAGGGCCATTTCCGGCCGTGGCTGCACGCCGCGCCGCGCCGCATCCTCGACCTGTGCGCCGGCAGCGGCTGCATTGCGATCGCCTGCGCCATGGCGTTTCCGGAGGCCGCCGTGGATGCGGCCGAACTCGATGCCGGCGCGCTCAAGGTGCTCAAGCGCAACATCGCCCGCCACGCCCTGGACCGGCGCGTCGAGGCGGTGCGTTCCGACCTGTTCAAGGCGCTCAAGGGTCGCAAATACGGGCTCATCGTCAGCAACCCGCCGTATGTGCCGACTGCGCGCTGGAAAGGCATGCCGAAGGAGTACCACCATGAGCCAAGGCTGGCGCTCGAGGCTGGCCGGGACGGCATGGACATCGTCGCGCGCATCCTGCGCGAGGCGCCCGCGTTCCTGGAGGACGATGGGCTGCTGGTGTGCGAAGTCGGCGGTTCTGTCCCAGAATTCGACCGGCGCTTTCCGAACATCCCGGTCATCTGGCCGGAATTCGAGCGCGGCGGTGATGGCGTGTTCGTGATTTCGCGCGACGACCTCGTCGAGTGGGGCCACCCGCCATGAAGAAGGGAGACCATGTCCGGTAACACGCTGGGAACGCTGTTCTGCGTGACGAGCTTTGGCGAGAGCCACGGTCCGGCCATCGGCTGCGTGGTGGACGGCTGCCCGCCGGGGCTGGCGCTGGGCGAAGCCGACATCCAGGTCGAACTCGACCGGCGCAAGCCGGGACAGTCGCGCTACGTCACGCAGCGGCGCGAGGACGACACCGTCGAGATCCTGTCGGGCGTATTCGAGGGCAAGACCACCGGCACGCCGATCGGCTTGCTGATCCGCAACGTGGATGCGCGCGGGCGCGACTACGACAAGATCAAGGACAGCTTCCGCCCCAACCACGCCGACTACGCCTACATCCAGAAGTACGGCCGCCGCGACCATCGCGGGGGCGGGCGCGCCAGCGCGCGCGAGACCGCGGTGCGCGTCGCGGCCGCGGCCATCGCCAGGAAATGGCTGCGTGAGAAGTTCGGCATCGAGGTGCGCGGGTATCTCGCGCAGATCGGGCCGCTCACGCTCGAGTTCAAGAGCTGGGATGCGGTCGGGCAGAATCCGTTCTTCAGCCCGGATCCGGCGCGCGTACCTGAGCTCGAGCGGCTCGTCACGCGCACGCGCGAGGCGGGTGACTCGATCGGCGCGCGCATCAACGTCGAGGCGAGCCACGTGCCGCCCGGCCTTGGCGAGCCCGTCTACGACCGCCTCGACGCCGAGTTGGCGTACGCGCTGATGAGCATCAATGCGGTCAAGGCGGTGGAGATCGGCGACGGCTTCGCCGCAGTCGGGCAGAAGGGCAGCGAGCATCGCGACGAGCTGACGCCGGAGGGCTTCCTCGCCAACCATTCGGGCGGCATCACCGGCGGCATCTCCACCGGACAGGACATCCGCTGCTCGATCGCGTTGAAACCGACGTCCAGCATCGTCATTCCCGGCAAGACCATCGACCTCGACGGCAAGGCCTGCGACATCCGCACCACGGGCCGCCACGATCCGTGCGTCGGCATCCGCGCCACGCCGATCGCGGAGGCCATGGTCGCGCTGGTGCTGATGGATCACGTGCTGCGCCATCGTGCCCAGTGCGGCGACGTCGTGCCGCCGACGCCGCGCATCGCGGCCAGCGCGTCGGGCAGGAAGGCGGCGAAGAAGCCGCGCGTGCACAAGGAAGCGCGCGAAGACGACGTGTAGCGCCGCCGTGACGCCCCAATCGCTCCACGCCCGCCTGTCGGGGTTTTATTTTTTCTACTACGCGACGGTCGGCGCGTTCATGCCGTACTGGTCGCCGTACCTCGACGCGCGCGGGTTTTCCGCGGCACAGATGGGCGTGGCCTACGCGCTGATGGGTCTGACGCGCTCGATCATGCCGATCGCGTGGGGCTGGTGGGCCGATACCACCGGCCGCCGCATCGCGATGATCCGCTGGGCCGTGATCGTGTCGCTCGCGCTGTTCCTGTGCATCCCGTTCTCGGATTCGATCGTCGGCATTGCGCTCATCATGCTGGCGTACTCGATCTTCTGGCACGCGCTGCTGTCGCAGTTCGAGGTCGTTGCGCTGAGTCACCTTGCGTCGACCGGCGGCGACTACAGCCGCGTACGCCTGTGGGGCTCGGTCGGCTTCGTCGCCGCCGTGCTTGGCCTCGGCCCGATCCTCGACGCCGCCGGCATCCTGCCGTTGCCGTGGCTGGTGGCGGTGCTGTTCGCGGCGATGGCGGTGTCGGCCTGGCTGGTACCGGAAGTGCCCGCGCCCACGCACGCTGCCCACGATTCGGTGCCGATCCTCGAGGTGCTCAAGCGCCCGTGGGTCCAGGCGCTGCTGGCCGCCTGCCTGCTGTCGCAGTTGTCGTTCGCGCCGTACTACAACTTCTTCACGCTGTTCCTGGAGCGGCACGATTACACGCGCGGTACGGCGGGGTTCCTGTGGGCGCTCGCGGTGCTGGCCGAGGTCGGGCTATTCCTCATCATGGGGCGGCTGATCTCGGCCGTCGGCCCGCGCCGCTTGATGCTGGTCGTGCTCGGCGCCACTGCCGTGCGCTGGACGCTGACCGCGTGGCTGGTGGACTCGCTGCCGCTACTGGTCATGCTGCAGGTGTCGCACGCACTGACCTTCGGTGCGTACCACGCGCTGGCGGTGTACTACGTGCAGCAGTACTTCCCGGGCTCGATGCAGGGGCGGGGGCAGGCGTTCTACAACGCGGCGGCCTACGGTGTCGGCGGCTCGATCGGCAGCCTCGGCAGCGGCTACATCTGGCAGCACATTTCGCCGGAGGCGGTGTTCGTTGCCGCGGCCTTCGCGGCGTTCGCCGGGTGGTGGATCGCCTGGCGCTGGATGCGCGACGAGCCGCACATCAGCTGAGTCAGAGTCCGAGGCGCTTCAGCCCGCGCATGAACAGGGCGAGGCCCAGGCCCCACGCACCGTTGAGGATGAGGCCCAGCACCCAGACTTTCACGTCCCAGTCCGCGGCGAACGGTCTGCCCTTCAGCGGCCAGACGACGAGCAGCGCGACCACCGTCGGGCCGATGGCGCCGAAGAGGATGGCGCGAATCCAGTAGGCCGCATGGGTCGCATGACGCATGAGGTACCAGATCGGGATGCCCCAGACGCCACCCCAGAACGCCAGCGAGATCACCGCCGGAACGCCGAGCGGCGCCGTCGACGCGAGCGAATAGGGCGCGGGCAGGAAGCCGAGCAGGTGGAAGATCGCGAACACGCCCTGATGGAACACCAGCGTGGAGAGAAATCCAGCGACGAACGCGCGCACGTACGGCATGGGGTGCCCCTTGGTTGTCGTGCGCCGAGTTTACCGGGGCGCGAGGTGGTCGAGCAGTCCGCGCGCGGGGGCGGACAGGGTGCGCTTCTGGTGCCAGACCGCACCAAGGCTGCGGGTCGGCGTGAACCCGGGAATGGCCAGGGCGCGCACGCTGGCGTCCAGCATCGAGCGCGGCAACACGCTCCAGCCCAGGCCGATGCCGACCAGCATCTTCAGCGTCTCGAGGTAGTTGGTCGCCAGCCGCACCCGAGGCTGCACGCCGTGCCGGGCCAGTTCCGCCTTGATGATGCGGTGCGTGTAGGTGGCCTCGTCCGGCAGCACGGCCGGGTGGCGCGCGAGCTCCGCGAGCGATACGCGCTTGCGCCTGGCGAGCGCGTGCTCGGGCGACACCACCACCGCCAAGGGGTCGCGCCAGATGCGGCGCGACTCGAGGCCGGGCAGGGGCGTGGTCGGCAGCGTGACGATGCCCAGCTCGAGCTTGCCGGCCAGCACCGCTTCGCAGGCGACTTCGGAGTCCATGAACTGGATGTCGAGATCCACGTCGGGATGGGCGTGGGCGAAGGACTTCAGCACGGACGGCAGGCGATGCAGCCCGATGTGGTGGCTGGTACCGATGGTGAGCCGGCCCTGCAGGTCCGGTGACAGGTGTGACAGCGCGCGCCGCCCGTCCTCCAGGTCCTCGCGCACGCGCCGGGCATAGGGCAGCAGCGTGCGCCCCGCTTCGGTCAGCAGCACGCGCCGGCCGATGCGATCGAACAGGCGCGCGCCGAGACGCTGCTCCAGCCCCGCGATGCGCTTGCTGATGGCCGGCTGCGACACATGCAGGCGCTCCGCCGCGCTGGAGAACGAGCCGGCGTCGGCGATCTCCAGGAAGGCGGCGAGGCTGTCGGCGTCCATGCCGTAAAGCATAACAAACAGGAATCGAAAATATGAAAAGGATTCATTGGAGTTATTGATAGCCGCCGCCTAGGATGCGCCCATGAACGGCCAAACCCTGTACGACAAGATCTGGAGCGCGCACGTAGTGCGCGAGCTCGGGGACGGCGCGGCGCTGGTCTACGTCGACCGGCACCTGGTGCACGAAGTGACCAGCCCCCAGGCCTTCGACGGCTTGCGCCTGGCCGGCCGCAGGCCGTGGCGCGTGGCAGCCAACCTCGCAGTGCCCGACCACAACGTGCCGACCACCGACCGCGCCGCCGGCATCAGCGATCCGATCTCGCGCGAGCAGGTGCAGGCGCTGGAGAGCAACTGCCGCGAGTACGGCGTGACGCTGTTCGGCCTGAACGACGCGCGCCAGGGCATCGTGCATGTCATGGGCCCGGAGCAGGGCGCGACGCTGCCCGGCATGACCATCGTCTGCGGCGACTCGCACACCTCCACGCACGGCGCCTTCGGCGCGCTGGCCTTCGGCATCGGCACCAGCGAAGTCGAACACGCCCTGGCCACGCAGTGCCTGGTGCTCAAGAAATCCAGGGCCCTGCTGGTGCGCGTGAACGGCCGCGTCGGCCACGGCGTCACGGCCAAGGACATCGTGCTGGCGATCATCGGGCAGATCGGCACCGCCGGCGGCACCGGCTACACGCTCGAATACGCCGGCGCGGCCATCGACGCGCTTTCCATGGAAGGCCGCATGACCGTCTGCAACATGAGCGTCGAGGCCGGCGCGCGCGCCGGGCTGATCGGGGTGGACGACAAGACGATCGAGTACCTGCGCGGCCGGCCGTTCGCGCCGCGCGGCGAGGTGTGGGACCGCGCCGCCGCGCACTGGCGCACGCTGCGCAGCGACCCCGGTGCGCGCTTCGACCGCGTAGTCGAGCTCGACGCCGCGGCAATCCAGCCGCAGGTGACCTGGGGCACGTCGCCCGAGATGGTCAGTGAGATCGGCGGTCGCGTGCCCGACCCCGCCAGCGCCCCGGATGCGGTGCGCCGCGAGGGTTGGCAGCGCGCGCTCGCTTACATGGGCCTCGCGCCCCACACCCGCATCGACCAGATCGGCATCGACAAGGTGTTCATCGGCTCGTGCACCAACGCGCGCATCGAGGACCTGCGCGCGGCGGCGCAGGTGGTCAAGGGCCGCCGCAAGGCCGCCAGCGTCAAGCTCGCGCTGGTCGTGCCCGGCTCGGGCCTGGTCAAGCGGCAGGCCGAGCAGGAGGGGCTGGACGAAGTGTTCCGCGCGGCGGGCTTCGAGTGGCGCGAACCCGGCTGCTCGATGTGCCTGGCCATGAACGCCGACCGGCTCGAGCCCGGCGAGCGTTGCGCGTCGACCTCCAACCGCAATTTCGAAGGCCGCCAGGGGCAGGGCGGGCGCACGCACCTGGTGTCGCCGGCGATGGCCGCCGCGGCGGGCATCGCCGGCCATTTCGTGGACGTGCGGAGCTTCGCATGAAGGCCTTCACCCGCGTGACGGGCACCGTGGCGCCGCTCGACCGCGCCAATGTCGACACCGACGCCATCATTCCGAAGCAGTACCTCAAGTCCATCCGCCGCACCGGCTTCGGCCCGTTCCTGTTCGATGACTGGCGCTATCTCACGCCGGGCGACCTGTCGGTGGACCCGGCAACGCGCAAGGCCAATCCCGAGTTCGTGCTGAACCGCCCGGCGCATCGCGGGGCGGCGATCCTGCTCGCGCGCGAGAACTTCGGCTGCGGCTCCTCGCGCGAGCACGCGGTCTGGGCGCTGGCCGACTACGGCTTCCGCTGCGTGGTCGCGCCGAGCTTCGCCGATATCTTCTTCAGCAACTGCAACAAGAACGGGATGCTGGCCGTGGTGCTGCCCACGCCGGTCATCGACCGGCTGTTTGCGGCCGTCGCTGCCGATTCCGGACTGGGCCTCACGGTGGACTTGCCCTCGCAGCGCCTGCAGTGGGCCGGTGGCGAGGCGGCCTTCGACATCGAGCCCGACCGCAAGCGCAAGCTGCTCGAGGGCCTCGACGAGATCGCCCTGACGCTGCAGCACTCCGAGGCAATCCGCGCCTACGAGGCGCGGCGGAGTGTCGAAGCGCCGTGGCTGTTCTAGGAGATCCCTCGCTTCGCTCGGGATGACACGATGACCCACAAGATCCTGATCCTGCCGGGCGATGGCATCGGCCCCGAGGTCGTGGCCGCCGCGGTTGCCGTCATCGAGGCCCTGCGCACGCGCCATGGCTTCACCTGCGAGCTCGGGCACGGCCTCATCGGCGGCGCCGCCATCGATGCGCACGGCGTACCGCTGCCGTCCGAAACGCTCGGCAAGGCGGAGCGGGCGGATGCCATCCTGATGGGGGCCGTGGGCGGGCCGAAATGGGACACGCTCGAGCGCGATATTCGGCCGGAGCGCGGGCTGCTCAGCATCCGCTCGGCGCTGGGGTTGTACGCCAACCTGCGGCCGGCGCTGTGCTTCGACGAGCTGGTTGATGCCTCGACGCTCAAGCCCGACATCCTGCGCGGCCTCGACCTCCTCATCGTCCGCGAGCTTACGGGCGGCATCTATTACGGCACGCCGCGCGGCATCGTCGAGGAGACCGTCGATGGGGCGCGTGTGCGCGTCGGCATCAACACCGAGCGCTACGCCGAACCGGAGATCGAGCGCATCCTGCGCTCGGCGTTCGATCTCGCGCGCCTGCGGCGCAAGCAGCTCTGCTCGGTGGACAAGGCCAACGTGCTGGAATCCTCGCAGCTGTGGCGCGAAGTGGCCGAGCGCGTGGCGCGCGATTACGCCGACGTGACGCTGTCGCACCTGTACGTGGACAACGCCGCGATGCAGCTGGTGCGCGCCCCGAAGCAGTTCGACGTCATCGTCACCGGCAACATCTTCGGCGACATCCTGTCCGACATCGCCGCGCAGCTGACCGGCTCGATCGGCATGCTGCCGTCGGCCTCGCTGGATGCGCGCGGCAAGGGGCTCTACGAGCCGGTCCACGGCAGCGCGCCGGACCTCGCCGGCAAGGGCGTCGCCAATCCGCTGGCCACGATCCTGTCGGTGGCCATGCTGCTGCGCTACAGCCTGAAACGCGGTGACCTCGCCGACCGGGTGGAGAGCGCCGTCAGGAAAACCCTTGCTTCCGGCCTGCGAACCAAAGATATTGCGCGGCCCGTGGAGCGGGTCGTTGCCACGGGTGAGATGGGTCACGCGGTACTCGAGAGACTATGAACAAGACGTTCGATGTGGCGGTGGTGGGCGCAACCGGCGCCGTCGGCGAGGAAATGCTGAAGACGCTGTTCCACCGCAGGTTCCCCTACGGCAAGGTCTACGCGGTGGCCAGCAGCCGCTCGGCCGGCGAGTTCGTCGATTTCGGCGATACCGAGCTGCAGGTCGAGGACCTGGCCACGTTCGACTTCTCCAAGGTCAAGATCGGCCTGTTCTCGCCCGGGGCCGAGGTCTCGAGGATCTATGCACCCAGGGCGGCCGCGGCGGGGTGCATCGTCATCGACAACACCAGCCAGTTTCGCTACGACAAGGACATCCCGCTGGTGGTGCCGGAGGTCAACCCGCAGGCCATCGCCCAGTACAAGAACCGCGGGATCATCGCCAACCCGAACTGCTCGACCATCCAGATGCTGGTGGCGCTCAAGCCCATCCACGACGCCGTCGGCATCGAGCGCATCAACGTGGCCACCTACCAGGCGGTGTCCGGCACGGGCAAGCCGGCCATCGACGAGTTGGTGCAGCAGAGCGGGGATGCCCTCAACGGCCGGCCGGTCGAAGGCAAGGTCTACCCCAAGCAGATCGCCTTCAACGTGCTGCCCCACATCGACGTCTTCATGGACAACGGCTACACCAAGGAAGAGATGAAGATGGTGTGGGAGACCCAGAAAATCATGGGCGACGACTCCATCAAGGTGAACGCCACCGCCGCCCGAGTGCCGGTGTTCTACGGGCATTCCGAGGCGGTCCACGTCGAGACCCGCCAGAAGATCACGGCCGACCAGGCGCGCGCGCTGCTGCGCAAGGCGCCGGGCGTCCAGGTGCTGGATGAGCGCCGGGATGGGGGGTATCCGACTGCGGTTACCGAGGCGGCCCACGAGGACGCCGTCTTCGTCGGTCGCATCCGCGAGGACATTTCCCACCCCCGCGGCTTGAACCTCTGGGTCGTGGCCGATAATGTGCGCAAAGGTGCGGCGCTCAACAGCATCCAGATCGCCGAACTGCTGGTCAGGGAGTACCTGTAGTTTGCTTGGCGGGGCCCTTCCGCCCCCCGTTGACGCGGGGACAGGTTTCCTTGATTATTAAGGGGGTTACAACAACAAAATGATGTATTACTCTCAGATGGGGGCGTAGGGGCAGGAGTGGGAGACGGAATGTCGAAGAGGCTGGCGGGGTTGGTGGGGTGTGCCTTCCTGGGCTGGGCCAGCTTCGCGCAGGCTCTTGGCCTCGGCGAAATTGAGTCCCGCTCGCGCCTGAACCAGCAGGTCTCCGCGACCATCCCGATCCTGTCGGCGACGGGTATCGAACTCGACAGCCTGACGGTCGAACTGGCCAGCAACGAGGAATTCGACCGCGCCGGCATGGAGCGCGCGGAGTTCCTGTCCACCCTGCGCTTCAAGGTCGAGGACGACTCGATCCGGGTCACCAGCAAGACCATCGCCCGTGAGCCCTTTGTCAGCTTCCTGCTTGACGTGAAGTGGAGCGGCGGCCGCCTGCTGCGCGAGTACACGCTGCTGCTCGATCCGCCACTGCTTGCCCGCGGCACCGGCATCACGCAGCCCGCCGTCGCGCCGCAGGGCGAAGTGCCCGTGCCGATGCCGCCGCCAGACCAGCCGCCACCGCCGGAAGAATCCGTTGCCGCGGCGGACACCGCGCCGGATCAGCCTGCGGAACCGCCGGCCGGCGAGGCCGCGCCGGATGCCCCGGCCGCTCCCGCTTCCGCCGAAGGCGGCAGCTACGGGCCGGTCAGCCCGAAGGAAACGCTCTGGAGCATTGCGTACAAGCTGCGTCCGGATGCGGCGACCATCACGATGGACCAGATGCAGGTCGCGATCTTCAACACGAACCCGAAGGCGTTCCATAACGGCTCGATCCGCGGCCTGATGAAAGGCTCGATGCTGCGGATCCCGAGCGCCGATGAGATCCGGTCGGTCGATGCGGCCGCCGCCAAGGCCCTGGTCGCGCAGGCGCGTGACAGCGGCATGGTGGCCGCGGCACCCCCGCCGGCGCCGGTTGAGCAGGCTCCGTCACCGCCCGTCGAGGCGGCGCCGCCGCCGCCGGCCCCCGAACCGGCGCCGAGCACGACCGCCGAAGCAACCCCGCCGCCTCCGACCCCGGAGGCGGCTCCGCCATCGGAAGCCGCACCGAGCGGCGCGCCGCCGTCGTCCGAGGCGGCGGTGCCGCCGCCGGCTGAAACCAAGCCTGCCGAGCCGGCCCCGGTCGAGACCACGCCCGAGCCCGCACCGAAGGCCGCTCCGGTCATCAAGGAAGAAGGCGGCGGTTTCGCCGGCATCCTCGAGACCGTGATCTCGAGCGCCAAGGGCGCACTCGAGAACCCGCTAGTCCAGTACGGCGCTGCCGGCATTGTCGGCATCATCGTGCTGCTGCTGCTTTTGCGCACGGTGATGAACAAGATCGCGCAGTCGCGCTACAACCGCGCCAGCAGGCAGGTCGAAGCTGCGCGCACCGGCGGCGTTTCTCCGACCGTCGGCAACGAAGATGTGACGCAGGTTGCCGAGCAGAGATCGCCGTCGATGCAGGCCGCGCTCGATTCGGCCGACGCACCCACGGTCGTCACCGGCGCACCGCTCGCGGCGACGCAGGCGATGGGCGCCGACACGATGCAGCAGACGATGCAGCAGACCCAGGTGCAGGAGCCGCCGCAGGCTGCCACCGGCGGTCGCGCCGTCGACTTCGACGTCACCAGCAATTTCGCCAGCGAGACCGTGCAGATCAACCTCGACGCGGGCGATCCGCTGTCGGAGGCGGAGTTCCACCGCGCCTACGGCCTCTACGACGAAGCCGCGCTGATGCTCAAGCAAGCGCTGCAGAAGGATCCGAATCGCATCGACGCCAAGGTCAAGCTGGCGGAAATCTATTTCGAGGCCGGCAAGGCCAACGAGTTCGTCGAAGTGGCCAAGGAGCTCAAGGGCCAGCTGCCGGCGGACAAGTGGCAGCCGATCGCGCTGCTCGGCTCGCAGATCGCCGCGAGCAATCCGCTGTTCGCGGGAGCGGGCGCGGCCGCCGGCGGTACCGTGGACCTTTCGTTCGACGAACCTATCGCGGCCGCTCCGGCAGCTCCCGCAGCCGCCCCGGCCGCTGCTCCGGCCGGCGACTCGCTGGAATTCGACCTGGGCAGCCTGTCGCTCGACACGGGCGCTGCCGCGGCCCCGGCCGCTCCTGCCGCCGCTCCGGCGGCACCCGCGGGAGAATCCGTGGAATTCGATCTGGGCGGCCTTTCGCTCGAGACGCCAGCAGCCGCCCCAACGCCGGCTGAGCCTGCCGCTGCACCTGCGGTGAGCGCCGAAACGGACCTGGACCTGGGCAGCTTCGACCTCAGCGCGGGGGCCGAGGCCGCGCCGGCTGGCGGCGGCGAAGTCATGGACCTGGGCACCGCAGCGGTCGAGGAAGCCTCCGCTCCGGGGGACGAGGCCGGCACCAAGCTCGACCTGGCGCGCGCTTACCTCGACATGGGCGACGCCGACATGGCCAGGAGCCTGCTGAACGAAGTAGCACAGCAGGGCAGTGACACGCAGAAGAAGGAAGCCGAGGAACTGCTGAAGCGCGCCTCCGCCTGAGGCGCACACGGGCGGGCTGATCATGGCGCGCTGGGCCGCGGGCGTTGAGTATCTCGGCACCCGGTATTCCGGATGGCAGTGGCAGAGCCACGCTCCCAGCGTCCAGCAGGAAGTCGAGCGCGTGCTGTCGAGCGTGGGCAACCATGCAGTCAAGGTCACGGCGGCCGGCCGCACCGATGCCCGCGTGCACGCCCTCAACCAGGTCATCCATTTCGATTCGGTCGCCGCGCGCGCGCCGCATGCCTGGCTGTTCGGCGCCAACTCGCAGCTGCCCCGCGACATCAGCCTGCGCTGGGTCCAGGCTGTTGATGCCGAGTTCCACGCGCGCTACAGCGCGGTGGCGCGCAGCTACCGCTACGTGATGTGGAGCAACCGGGCCCGCTCGGCGTTGCTGGAAGGCCGTGTGTGCTGGCTGATCGAGCCGCTCGATGCCGCCGCCATGCATCGCGCGGCCCAGGCCCTGGCCGGGGAGCACGACTTTTCCGCGTTCCGCGACGCCGACTGCCAGGCCAAGACGCCCACGCGCCACCTGCACAGCCTCAGCGTGCGCCAGCATGGCGATTTCACCGTGCTCGACGTCAAGGGCAACGCCTTCCTGCACCACATGGTGCGCAATATTGCCGGCGTGCTCATGGCGATCGGGCAGAACCAGCAACCGGAGACCTGGGCGAAGACGGTTCTCGAGTCCCGCAGCCGCGCGCAGGGCGGTGTCACCGCGGAGCCCGGCGGCTTGTGCTTCCTCGGTCCGGAGTATCCGGCGCGCTTTGCGCTGCCGCCGGCGCCCGCGCCGTGGTTCCCGGGGCTGTGACGGGTGCGCACGCGCGTGAAGTTCTGCGGCATGACCCGGCCCGCCGACGCCGAGGCGGCTGTCGCCCTCGGCGTGGACGCGATCGGGCTGATCCTGGCTCCCGGCAGCCCGCGCTTCCTTCACCTGCGCGAGGCCGCTATCATCCGCCGCCGCCTGCCGCCGCTGGTGCAGGCGGTGGCGCTGTTTCGCAACGCATCGGCCGACGAAGTCCGGCGCGCGCTCGACGAACTGCAGCCGGACCTGCTGCAGTTCCATGGCGACGAGAGCCCGGCGCATTGCGCGAGCTTCGGCCGGCCCTACCTGCGCGCCGTGCCGATGAAGCACGGCGCGGATCTTGCGGACTGGGAACGGCGTTTCGCCGGCGCGTCAGCGCTGCTGCTCGACGCCCACGGCGCGGGCGAGGCGGGCGGGCAGGGCCGGCCGTTCGACTGGCGGGCGATCCGCGCGGGCCGGCCCTACGTGCTGGCGGGAGGCTTGACGCCGGAGAACGTGGGGGCGGCGGTGCGCGCGGTGCGGCCGTACGCGGTGGATGTGTCGTCAGGCGTCGAGCAGTCGCCAGGCGTGAAGGACGAGTCAAAGATGCGGCGGTTCATCGAGGAAGTGCGCAAGGCAGATGAAAGCTGACTACGCGGGACCGGACGAGCGCGGCCATTTCGGGCCGTACGGCGGCCGCTTCGTGGCGGAGACGCTGATGGAGCCGCTGCGCCAGCTCGAGGACGCCTACAACCGCCTCAAGAACGATCCGCAGTTCCAGGCCGAACTCGACCGCGACCTCAAGCACTACGTCGGCCGGCCGTCGCCGCTGTATCCGGCCGAGCGGCTGACGAAGAAGTGGGGCGGGGCGCAGATCCTGCTCAAGCGCGAGGACCTGAACCACACCGGCGCGCACAAGATCAACAACACCGTCGGCCAGGCGCTGCTGGCCAAGCACCTGGGCAAGACCCGCATCATCGCGGAGACCGGCGCCGGCCAGCATGGCGTCGCCAGCGCGACCATCGCCGCGCGCCTGGGCCTGAAGTGCGTGGTCTACATGGGCGCCGAGGACATCGAGCGCCAGTCGCCGAACGTCTACCGCATGAAGCTGCTCGGCGCCCAGGTGGTCTCCGTCACCAGCGGGACCAGGACGCTGAAGGATGCGCTGAACGAGGCGCTGCGCGACTGGGTCAGCAACGTCGACGACACGTTCTACATCATCGGCACGGTCGCCGGACCGCACCCGTATCCGATGCTGGTGCGCGACTTCAACGCCGTGGTCGGCCGTGAAGTGATCGGGCAGTCGAAGGAGCTGCTCGGCCGGCTCCCGGAAGCACTGGTCGCCTGCGTCGGCGGCGGTTCCAACGCCATGGGACTGTTCTATCCGTTCCTCGAGCACGAGGCCGTGAAAATGTACGGCGTCGAGGCGGGCGGCAAGGGCCTGAAGAGCGGCCAGCACGCAGCGCCGCTGTCGGCCGGGCGCCCGGGTGTGCTGCACGGCAACCGCACCTACGTCATGGCCGACAAGCACGGCCAGATTCTCGGCACGCACTCGATCTCGGCCGGACTCGACTATCCCGGCGTCGGCCCCGAGCATTCCTGGCTCAAGGATTTGAAGCGCGTCGAGTACGTGTCCATCACCGACCAGGAGGCGCTGGCGGCGTTCCACGAACTGACCCGCGTCGAGGGCATCATCCCGGCGCTGGAGTCGGCGCACGCGGTTGCGTACGCCAAAAAGCTCGCGCCAAGGATGGGCCGCGAGCAGGCGATGGTCGTGAACCTGTCGGGGCGCGGTGACAAGGACATCTTTACCGTCGCGCGGATCGAAGGCATCACGCTGTGATGGGCCGCATCGAGCAGGCGTTCGCGCGCCTGCGCGCCGCCAAGCGGACCGGGCTGGTGCCGTACATCACGGCCGGGGATCCGCACCCGCGTCACACCGTGGCGCTGATGCACGCGCTGGTCGAGGGCGGCGCCGACATCATCGAGCTGGGCGTGCCGTTCTCCGATCCGATGGCCGACGGCCCCGTGATCCAGCTGGCGTGCGAGCGCGCCCTGGCGCACGGCACGAGCCTCACCCAGGTGCTGAAGCTCGTGGCGCAGTTCCGCCGGCGGGATGCAGCCACACCCGTGGTGCTGATGGGTTACCTCAACCCGATCGAGACCATGGGCCTGCAGGCCTTTGCGCGCCGCGCCAGGGCGGCGGGCGTGGACGGGGTGCTGGTGGTGGACCTCGCGGTCGAGGAGGCTCCCGAGTTCACGCCCGCGCTGCGCGGCGCCGGCCTCGACTGCATCTTCCTGCTGGCGCCGACCAGTCCGCCGGCCCGGATCGAGGCCATCGCCAGGGCCGGCAGCGGCTACCTCTATTACGTCTCGCTCAAGGGTGTCACCGGTGCCGCCACCCTGGATGTGGCCGATGTCCGCCGCAAGGTGGCCGAGATCCGGCGCCATGCGGCGTTGCCGGTGGCGGTCGGCTTCGGCGTGCGTGATGCGCGGACGGCGGCGCAAGTCGGGACCGTGGCTGACGCCGTGGTGGTGGGCAGCGCGCTGGTGGCGGAGATCGCCAAAAACGCCAAGCGGGCCAAGGTCTTGCCGAAGGTCCTCAGTGCTAAACTGCGCGCCATGCGCAAGGCCCTAGACGCATGAGCTGGCTGGAGAAGCTGACCCCGTCGCAGGTCACGCTGCTCGGCGACAAGAAGAAGGCCGTCCCGGAAGGCCTCTGGACCAAGTGCGAGGGCTGCAACTCCGTGCTGTACCGGGCCGAGCTCGAGCGCACGCTCGAGGTGTGCCCCAAGTGCGGCCACCACTCCAGCATCTCGGCGCGCCAGCGCCTGAACCACTTCCTCGACCCCGAGCCGCGCGCCGAAATCGGCGCCGACCTGCAGGCGGCCGACCCGCTCAAGTTCAAGGACACCAAGAAGTACCGCGACCGCATTGTCGACGCGCAGAAGAGCACCGGCGAGAAGGAAGCCATGGTGGTCATCAGCGGGAAGGTGATGGGTTTGCCGCTGGTCGCCGCCGCCTTCGAGTTCGGCTTCATCGGCGGCTCCATGGGCAGCGTGGTCGGCGAGAAATTCGCCATGGGCGCCCAGCGCTGCCTCGACGACGGCGTGCCGTTCGTGTGTTTCACCGCCAGCGGCGGCGCGCGCATGCAGGAATCGCTGTTCTCGCTGCTGCAGATGGCCAAGACCAGCGCCGCGCTGGCCAGGCTCGGCGAGCGTGGCCTGCCGTTCATTTCCGTGATGACGCACCCGACCATGGGCGGCGTCTCGGCGAGCCTGGCGATGCTGGGCGACATCCACATCGCCGAGCCGAAAGCCCAGATCGGCTTTTCGGGCCCGCGCGTGATCGAGCAGACCGTACGGCAGAAACTGCCCGAGGGTTTCCAGACCAGCGAGTTCCTGCTGGAGCACGGCGCCATCGACATGATCGTGGACCGCCGTGAGCTGCGCGAGCGCATCTTCTCGATCCTCTCGCTGCTGACGCACTTCACGCCGCCGGCCGCGAACAGCGTTGCAAAATAAGGCTCCATCCGCCGCTGCGCCGCTCGAAGACTGGCTGCGCTGGCAAGAAGCACTGCACCCGCAGTCCATAGCGCTGGGGCTCGAGCGCGTGCGCGAGGTGGCCGCCCGGCTCGACCTGCCGGCCGCGGGGCCGCGAACCGTCACGGTGGCGGGCACCAACGGCAAGGGCTCGACCGCGGCCCTGCTGTCCGAGATCTACCTGGCCGCGGGCTATCGCACCGGCACCTACACCTCGCCGCACCTGCTGCACTACAACGAGCGCATCGTCGTCAACGGCGAAGTCGCGCCCGATGCCGTGCTGACCGGCGCCTTCGCCGCCGTGGAACGGGCGCGCGGCGACACGCGCCTGACGTACTTCGAGTTCGGCACGCTCGCGGCGCTGTGGCTGTTTCGCGAGGCCGGCGTCCAGGTGCAGGTGCTGGAGGTCGGGCTGGGCGGCCGCCTCGATGCCGTGAACCTGGTGGACGCGGACTGTGCCGTCATCACCAGCATCGGCCTGGACCACGTCGAGTACCTGGGCAAGGACCGCGACAGCATCGGCCGCGAGAAGGCCGGCGTGCTGCGCGCCGGCCGCCCGGCGGCCTGCTCCGATCCGCAGCCACCGGCCTCGATCGGCGCGCATGCCCGGTCGATCGGGGCGCCCTTGTGGAGTTACGGGCACGAGTTCCATGTCCAGCGCGCCGCAGACTCCTGGAACTGGCACGGGCCCGGCCTGCACTACAAGAAACTGCCGCCGCCGGCGCTGGCCGGCGATATCCAGTACGTCAACGCGGCCGGCGCGCTGGCGGCGGTCACGCGCCTGCAGTCGCAATTGCCCGTGCCAGAAGCGGCGCTGCGCGCAGGGTTGGTACGGCTGCACCTGCGCGGACGCTTCGAGCGCCACGCCAACGTGGTGCTTGACGTCGCGCACAACGTTGAAGCGGCGCGCGTGCTTGCCGACAATCTGCGCTCGCTCGCGCCCGGGAAATGCAGGCTCGTGATCGGCATGTTGTCGGACAAGCCGGTGGAAGGATTCGCCGCGGTGCTGGCGCCGCTGGCCGTCAGGCTCTATGCCGCCGGACTGCCGCCGCCGCGGGGCATCGCCGGCAGCGAACTGGCGCGCCGCCTCGGCACGTGCGGCGTGCCCACCCAGACCTTCGAGGCCGTTGCGCCAGCCTTCGCCGCGGCGCGTGCCGCCGCCGGCGGCCGCGAGACCGTGGTGGTGTGCGGCTCCTTCCTGACAGTGGCCGCGGCCGCGGAGCAGCTCCATGGATGAGGCGCTGCTGCGGCGCCTGCTGGGCGCCGCCGCCGCGCTGCTGGCGCTGGCGTTCCTGGTCGCATCCTTGCTGCCGGAGCCGCAGCCGGCGGATCGCCGGGGCGCCGTGGTTTACGACTTGCGCACCGGGGCCGAGCTCAGCCCGGGCACGCGGGCGCCGGTCGAAAATCCTCCGGAGCTCAAGGCGGAGGACACGCTGGCGGAGCGCCCGCCCGAGCCTGCGCCCCGGGCCGCGCCGCCGGTCGAGCGGCGGCCCGCCCTCAAGGTGGACGAGACGCTCGGCCAGCCGGGCGGCTGGTTCATCCAGGTCGGCAGTTACTCGAGCGAGGCCAACGCCCGCAAGGCCCTGCAGAAGCTGTTCGGGATGGGCCTGCGGACGGTCATCCAGTCGGTCTCGGTGGGGCAGACACTCTGGTATCGCGTGCGCGTCGGCCCGTATGCGGCGGAGGGCGCCGCGCTGGCGGCGCTGGGCCGCATCAAGCAGAGCGGCTATACGGACGCGAAGCTGGTGCGGCCGGAATCGGACCCGGCGCCGAAGGGGAATTGATAGAATGCCCGCCCACCGGTTCAGGGAAAGCCGATGATCTGGGTTGACTGGGTCCTGCTTGCGGCGCTGGTCGCTTCGGTCGTCATCGGCGTCCTGCGCGGCTTCACGCGCGAATTCTTCGGCCTGATCTCCTGGGTCGTCGCCCTCTTCGCCGCCCTGTTCCTGGCGCCCGCGACGCTCGGCTGGCTCGAGTCGCACATCTCCACGCCGTCGCTGCGCATCGCAGCCTCCTACGCGATCGTGTTCTTCGCCTTCCTGGTGCTCGGCGCGGTCGTCACGGCCGTGATCAGCACGTTGGTGCGCAAGAACGCCTCGCTGTCGGCGGTCGACCGCATGGTGGGCGGCGGTTTCGGCGTGATCCGCGGCGTGCTGATCGGCGTCGTCCTGGTCTGGCTGGTGGGCCTGACGCCGGCGCGGCAGGACCCCTGGTGGAAAGAGTCGCTGCTGATTCCCGGGTGCGAGTGGCTGGCCGACGGTTTCCGCACGATCCTGCCGGAGAAGTGGCGGCGCTACTCGGAACCCGCGGCAGATGCCGCCGAAGCCGCCAAGGAAGGGCTCTGACGCCATGTGCGGCATCGCCGGGTTGGTCTCGCACACACCGGTCAACCAGGAGTTGTACGACTCGCTGACCGTGCTGCAGCACCGCGGCCAGGACGCCGCCGGCATCATCACCAGCGATGGCGACAAGCTGCACCTGCGCAAGGACAACGGCCTGGTGCGCGACGTGTTCCACGCCGACGAGCACATGGCGCGCCTGCGCGGCAACATCGGCATCGCCCACGTGCGCTACCCGACGGCGGGCTGCACCACGTCGGCCGAGGCGCAGCCGTTCTACACCAACACGCCGTTCGGCATCGCGCTGGCGCACAACGGCAACCTGACCAACGTCGAGGAGCTCAAGCGCGAGCTGTTCGTCGAGGACCGCCGGCACCTCAACACCGACTCGGACTCGGAAGTGCTGCTGAACGTGTTCGCGCACGAGCTGATGCTGCGCAACACGCTGCGGCTGACGCCCGAGGACGTGTTCGAGGCCGTGGCCATGGTGCACCGGCGTTGCCGCGGGGCCTACGCCTGCGTGCTGATCATCAACGGCTACGGCGTGCTGGGCTTCCGCGATCCGTTCGGCATCCGCCCGATCTGCTACGGCCGGCGCGACAGTCCCAGGGGGCCCGAGTGGATGATCGCCTCCGAGAGCGTGGCGCTGCAGGCGCTCGGTTTCGAGTTGGTTGACGACCTGCAGCCGGGCGAGGCGATCTTCGTCTCGATCGACGGCAAGGTCAGCCTGCGCCAGTGCGCGGCCAACCCGATTCATTCGCCGTGCATCTTCGAGTACGTCTACCTGGCGCGCCCGGACTCGATCATCGACGACGTCTACGTCTACAAGGCCCGCCTGCGCATGGGCTCGGCGCTGGCGCGCAAGATCCAGCGCGACTGGAAGGAACACGACATCGACGTCGTGATTCCGATCCCGGACACCAGCCGCGTGGCCGGCGCGCAGATGGCGCAGGACCTCGGCGTGCCGTACCGCGAAGCCTTCATCAAGAACCGCTACATCGGCCGCACCTTCATCATGCCCGGCCAGCAGCTGCGCAAGAAGTCGGTGCGCCAGAAGCTCAACCCGATCGACATCGAGTTCAAGGGCAAGAACGTGATGCTGGTGGACGACTCGATCGTGCGCGGCACCACCAGCAAGGAAATCATCCAGATGGCACGCGAGTCCGGCGCGAGGAAAGTGTACTTCGCCTCGGCCGCGCCGCCGGTGCGCTATCCCAACGTCTACGGCATCGACATGCCGACCTCGTCGGAACTGGTGGCGCACGGCCGCACCGTCGAGCAGCTCGAGAAGATGCTGGGCGCGGACCGCCTGGTGTTCCAGGACCTGGCCGACCTCGAAGAAGCCGTGCGGGTCGGCAACCCGAACATCAAGCGTTTCGACAGCTCGGTGTTCACCGGCGAATACGTCACGCAGGACATCGACGACGCCTACCTGAACCAGCTCGAGCTGTTCCGCTCCGACGCCGCCAAGGAAGCGCGCCGCCGCGGCAGCTCCACGGTCATCGACCTGCACAACGCGGCCAACAAGTAGCGCGGGCCACGCGCCGGGGCGCGGATGTCGGGACTCCTCCTCCTCATCGGGCTCATCGCGGGCGTCCTGTTCGTGTTCGTGCGGCTGTTCCGCAGCCGCGTGCAGCGGCGCCTGGAGCAGGTCGAGATGCCGCCGGAACTGGTCGCCGCGCTGCGGGCGAAGGCGGCACAGGGTCCTGCGGGGCAGACCGCGCCGCTGCCGGCATCGGCCGCCGCCGCCGTGGCCACGCGACCGCAGGTGCCGCACTTCCTGCTGATCTACGACCTCGCGCCGGATTACCTGCAGCGCCGCGCACAGTTCCGCGACCAGCACCTGGCGCTGGCGTGGAAGGCGGCTGACTCCGGCGAACTGATGCTGGGTGGCGCGCTGGAGGAGCCGGCCGAGCAGGCCTTCCTGCTGTTCCGGGGCTCGCGCGAGGCGGCGCTGCGCTTCGCGGCGGCCGACCCGTACGTGAAGCACGGCCTGGTGAAGGCATTCAAGGTCAAGCAATGGCACACGGTTGCCGGCGCCGGCGCCGCCAATCCGCTGCGCCCGAAGTTGTGAGGGCAGGTGGGCTCCAGTAAGCTTCCCGCGCGCCGATTTGGACCTGCTTGCGGGCGCGTTACAAATACAGCTAAAGGGGGCAAGAAGCCCGTTTAGCGCGGGCTTTTTTCGTTGAGGCGGAGCATGAAAAAGGGCAAATCGGGGAAGAAGCGGCAGTGGGGCGAGGCGACGCAGGGCATCCGTTCGGCCCAGGCCCGCACGGACGCGCGCGAGCACTCGCCCGCGATTTTCGCGACCTCGAGCTTCGTCTACGACTCGGCCGACCAGGCCGCGGCCGTGTTTGCCGAGCAGGAGCCGGGCTACATCTACTCGCGCTTCACCAACCCGACGGTCGAGGCGTTCGAGAAGCGCCTGGCGCAGATGGAAGGCGCCGATGCGTGCGTCGCCACGGCCAGCGGCATGGCCGCCGAGATGACGCTGTTGCTGACGCTGCTGAAGAGCGGCGACCACGTCGTCGCCTCGCGCACGCTGTTCGGCAGCACCTTGTCGCTGTTCAATAACTACTTTCAGAAATTCGGCGTCGGCTTCAGTTACGTCGATCCGTGCGACCTGGCGGCGTGGCGCGCCGCCCTGCGGCCGAACACCCGGTTGCTGTTCGCCGAGACGCCGACCAACCCGCTGTGCGAGATCGTGGACATTGCGGCGCTGGCGAAGGTCGCCCACGGCGCCGGCGCGCTGTTGTGCATCGACAACTGCTTCCTGACGCCGGCGCTGCAGAAGCCGCTGGAGTTGGGCGCGGACCTGGTCATCCACTCGGCCACCAAATACCTGGACGGGCAGGGACGCTGCGTCGGCGGCGCCGTGCTCGGCAACGCCAAGCTCGTCGGCAAGGACGTGTTCGGCTTCATGCGCACGGCCGGGCCCTGCCTGTCGCCATTCAACGCCTGGGTGTTCCTGAAGGGCCTGGAGACGCTGCCGCTGCGCATGAAGGCGCACAGCGCCAACGCGCTGGCACTGGCGCGCTGGCTGTCGAAGCAGAAAGCCGTGTCGCGCGTCTACTTCGCCGGGCTGCCGGAGCACCCGCAATACCGACTGGCGAGGAAGCAGCAGCGCGGCCATGGCGGCATCGTTTCGTTCGAGCTGAAGGGCGGCAAGCGCGCCGCGTTCAAGCTCATCAACCGCACCAGGATGCTGTCGATCACGGCCAACCTGGGCGACACGCGCACCACCATCACGCATCCGGCGACGACGACGACGCACCACCGCATCGGGCCCGAGGCGCGAGCGCGCGCCGGCATCGGCGACGCCCTGGTGCGGATCGCGGTCGGCCTCGAGGACATCGAGGACGTCATCGCCGACCTCGCAGCCGGGCTGCGGTAAAAAGGGCGGTAAAAAAAGGGGACGCACACCTTTTAAAAAAGGTGTGCGTCCCCTTTTTCAGGCGATCGGCACCCGCTGCACGCCCGACTCGTCGATGCGCAGCGCTTCGCACTGCTGCGGACGCCAGTCGGCCAGCACGTAGCGCTGGCAGGCGCGCCCGTCGATGGTGTAATCGTGCGTCGCGGGCCGGTGCGTGTGGCCGTGGATCATGCGGGTCACGCCGTGCGCGCTGAACGCCTGCCGGATGGCGCTGTCGTTGACGTCCATGATGTCGCCGGGCTTGTACTGCTTGCCGGCGTCGCTGCGCGCCCGCACCGTGCCGGCGAAGCGCTCGCGCCACGAGCGCGGCAGCGCACCGTAGACGGCCTGCACCCCCTTGTTATGAGCGAAACGGCGCCAGCGCTGGTAACCCTTGTCGTCCGTGCACCACAGGTCGCCGTGCGAGATCAGCGTGGGCACGCCGCCCAACGTGACCGTCACCGGATCGGCCAGCACTTGCACGCCAGTGGCGGCGGCGAACTGCGTGCCAACGAGGAAGTCGCGATTGCCATGCTGGAAGTAGACCGGCACGCCGGCGCCGGTCAAGGCGCGCAGGCAGGCGCGCTCGACGCCGTACTCGGCCAGCCCCGCGTCATCGCCGATCCAGACCTCGAACAGGTCGCCCAGGATGTACAGCGCGCTGGCGGCGCGCGCCGGTCCGGCCAGGAACTGCGCGAAACGGTCGCGCAGCGGCGACGCGGCCGGCGGCAGGTGCAGGTCGGAGATGAAGAGGGCATGGCTCATTGCCGGGGAGGTCCCTCGCTGCGCTCGGGAAGACGCGCGCTCACGCGCGCGTCACTTCTTCGGCTCCTGCACCGTCACCGACTTGATGACGATGTTGGTCAACGGCACGTCGCGGCCGAAGGGCGGCAGCATGCCGGTCTGGGCGGCGGCAATCTTGTCCACCACGTCCATGCCCTCGGTGACCTTGCCGAACGCGCAATACCCCCAGCCGTCCGATGACTGCGCGGCGTCGAGCCGGCCGTTGTCGGCGTGGTTGATGAAGAACTGGCTGGTGGCGGAGTGCGGCGCCGACGTGCGCGCCATGGCGATGGTCCCGCGGGCGTTCGAGATGCCGTTCCTGGCCTCGTTCTCGACCGGCGCGCGCGTGTCGCGCTGGTTCATCTTCTCGTCGTAACCGCCGCCCTGGATCATGAAGCCCTTGATGATCCGGTGGAACACCAGGCCGTTGTAGTGGCCGGCCTTGGCGTAGGCCACGAAATTCGCGACGGTCTTTGGCGTCTTGTCGGCGTAGAGCTCGAGCTTGATGGTGCCGAGCGAGGTTTCCAGGGTGACGTTCACGGGTTTTCCTTGGGCAGTGAAAGACAGGGCGAGCAGTAACAGTGTGCTGACCAGCTTCTCCATCAGGCGGCGGCCTCGATGTTGGTAGTGGCTTCCAGGGCGGCGAGCGCGGCCTCGAGCACTTCGATGCCGGCGCCGGCGCGGTGAGCCTGCTCCGAAATCACGCGGCGGAAGGCGCGGCCGCCCGGCCGGTTGCGGTACAGGCCGAGCACGTGGCGGGTGATGTGGCCCAGCGGCGTGCCCTCGGCAAGCTCGCGTTCGACGTAGGGCAGCATGCGGCGCAGGGTGTCCTCGCGCGTGGCGCCCGTGGGCGCATCGCCGAACAGCCGCGCGTCGGCCTCGGCCAGCAGCCAGGGATTCTCGTAGGCCTCGCGCCCGAGCATGACGCCGTCCACGTGGCGCAGGTGCTCCTCGCACTCGGCGAGCGTGCGGATGCCGCCGTTGATGACGATGCGCAGCTGCGGAAACTCGCGCTTGAGCCGGTAGACCGTCGGGTACCGCAGCGGCGGGATCTCGCGGTTTTCCTTGGGTGACAGGCCCGACAGCCAGGCCTTGCGGGCATGGACGACGAAGGTGCCGCAGCCCGCCGCGGCCACGGTCTCCACGAAGCGCTTCAGGAAAGGAAATTCCTCGGAATCATCGATGCCGATCCGGCACTTCACGGTAACCGGCAGGGCGCTCGCGGCCTTCATGGCGGCCACACCCGCGGCCACCTGCGCCGGGTTGCCCATGAGGCAGGCGCCGAAGTTAGCCTCCTGGACCCGGTCCGACGGACAGCCGCAGTTCAGGTTGATCTCGTCGTAACCGGCCTTGGCGCCGAACTCGGCGCAGCGGGCCAGCGGAGCCGGCTCATTGCCCCCCAACTGCAGGGCGACCGGGTGCTCGGACGGGTCGAACCGCAGGAACCGGCCGCGGTTGCCGTAGATCAGCGCGCCGGTGGTGATCATCTCGGTGTAGAGCCGCGCGCGCCGCGTGATCAGGCGCAGGAAGAACCGGTCGTGCCGGTCGGTCCAGTCCATCATCGGCGCGACGCACAACCGGTGGGGTGAAAAAGCGGGCGAAATCATCAGCTAATTGTAATCTGCCCGCGCCGGGAGGGGCACCATGAGAGAAATGAACGGCGCGTTCGCGCGCGGTTTCCGGTCCCTGATTCATGGCCTGGCAGGCCGGCTTTGATCCACATCCTTGGATGTCCGGCCAACGACGTGACGGGCTGCAGGGGTTCGGCGCCTGCGGTCGTATGTCTGATACCGCACAGAGCGACCGACGAGTTCGATGCAAGTGTACCGCGTTGAACTTCGGCGTCAGCAACCTGAGGGAGCCCATGAAGATCGTCGCGCCGGCTATAGCGGGCGACCCAAAAGCGCTGGCGACCCAATGATGGAAGGCGTCACCGAGCCACGGCGCCAGGAGGCGCTCCTGAAGGCGGGGGCCTTGCGCAAGGCAATCCTGAACAGCGCAAATTTTTCGATCATCGCTACCGACGAGAAAGGCATCATTCAACTGTTCAATCTCGGCGCCGAACGCATGCTGGGCTACACCGCCGCCGAGGTCGTCAACCGGAACAACCCCAGCGACATGCATGATCCGCAGGAAGTGATGGCGCGGGCCCGGTCGCTGAGCCGCGAACTATCGACGTCGATCACCCCGGGCTTCGAAGCCCTGGCCTACAAGGCGTCGCGCGGGATCGAGGACAGCTACGACCTGACCTACATCCGCAAGGACGGCAGCCGCTTTCCGGCGCTCGTCTCGATCACGGCGCTGCGCGATGACCACGACGAAATCATCGGCTACCTGCTGATCGGCGCGGACAACTCCATGCGCAAGCAGGTCGAGACCGAACTGACCGCAGCCAAGGCCGCGGCGGAGAAAGCCAACCTGGCGAAGTCTGATTTTCTATCCAGCATGAGCCATGAACTGCGCTCGCCACTCAACGCGATCCTTGGCTTCGCCCAGTTGATGGAATCCGACACCACGCCGCAGACGCCCACGCAGAAGGAGAGCACCGCCCAGATTCTCCAGGCCGGGTGGTACCTGCTGGACCTGATCAACGAGATCCTCGATCTTGCGCTGATCGAGTCCGGCAAGCTGTTGCTGTCGCTGGAGGCCATGGCACTCGATGAAGTCATGCTCGATTGCCAGGCCATGATCGAGCCGCAGGCCCGGCAGTACGGCATCACGATGCAGTTTGGGCCCATCGACAAGCCTTGCTTCATCCACGCCGACCGGACCCGGGTCAAGCAGATTCTTGTCAACCTTCTTTCCAACGCGATCAAGTACAACCGTCCCGGTGGCGCGGTAGAGGTCGAGTGCGCCGTGAAGTCCGCGGAGCGCATCCGCGTCAGCATCAAGGACACCGGGCTGGGATTGTCCCCGGAGAAGCTCGCCCAACTGTTCCAGCCGTTCAATCGCCTGGGCCAGGAGGCCAGCGGCCAGGAAGGCACTGGCATCGGCCTGGTGATGACCAAGCGCCTGGTGGATCTGATGGGGGGCGTCATCGGCGTGGAAAGTACCGCCGGAGCTGGCAGCGTGTTCTGGGTCGAACTGCTCCGCGCTGGCGAACCGCAGCTTGACGCTGGCGCCCTCGAAGGGGCCGCCGTCGAGCCCGCGCATGCCCGGCGTGAACTGGCGCCGCGCACGGTGCTGTACGTCGAGGACAACCCCGCCAACCTGAGGCTGGTCGAGCAGCTCATCGCGCGCCGGCCGGGTATGCGCTTGATCAGCGCAGGGGATGCGATGCGCGGCATCGAGCTGGCGCGCGAGCATCAGCCCGAGGTGATCCTGATGGACATCAACCTGCCCGGATTGAGCGGGCTCAAGGCCCTGAAAATCCTGCGCGAAGATCGTCGCACGCGGCACATTCCCGTCGTCGCCGTCAGCGCCAACGCCATGCCTCACGACATTCACAGTGGCCTCGAAGCCGGGTTCTTCCGCTATCTCACCAAACCGATCAAGGTGGATTCGTTCATGCAGACGCTAGACGTGGCGCTCGATGTTGTTCCGGTCGCCGCGCGCGACGCAAAACCCGAGGGAGCCTCCCGATGATCAGCCTTCCGCAAATCCTTGACGCCAAAATCCTGATCGTGGACGACCTGCCGGCCAATGTGCTCCTGCTGGAACGGATGCTCAGCAACGCCGGACATACCGCAGTGTCCTCGACCCTGGATCCGCGCAAAGTATGCGAACTGCATGGCAAGAACCGTTACGACCTGATCCTGCTCGACCTGATGATGCCCGGCATGGATGGATTCACCGTGCTCGAGGGCCTCAAGGCCATCGATCCCGAGGATTATGTCCCGGTGCTGGTCATCACGGCCCAGCCGGAGCAAAAGCTGCGCGCCCTGAAAGCCGGCGCCCGGGACTTCATCAGCAAACCATTCGACCTCGTCGAAGTCCGGACCCGCATTCACAATATGCTCGAAGTGCGACTGCTCTACCGGGCCCTTGCCGAGCAAAGCTTGCGGCTGGACCAGGCCCTGCGGGAAAGAACCGCCGAACTGCGCGAGAGCGAGAAACGTTCTCGCTGAAAATGCAGTCTGTCAGAGCTGCGATTTCTGGATGACGCCGTCGGCCAGTTGCGCCAGCACGCCGACGAACGCGCCGAACGCCTGGAAGCGCGGATTCTTGGTCTGCCCTAGCTTCCAGCGGTAATAAATCTGCTGGGCGATGACGCCGAGCCGGAACAGGCCGAACACGTAGTAGAAGTCGAAGTTGACGATGGCGCGGCCGGTCTTCTCGCCGTAGTAGCGCACGATTTCCTCGCGCGTCAGCATGCCGGGCAGGTGCGAGGGCTGCATGCGCAGCGCCTGGGATTGCGGCGGATCGCCGGGCTGCACCCAATACGCCAGCGAGCTGCCGAGGTCCATCAGCGGATCGCCGAGCGTGCACATCTCCCAGTCGAGCACACCGATGAGGGTCTGGTGGTCGCGCGGGTCGAGCACGACGTTGTCGAAGCGGTAGTCGTTGTGGATGATGCCGGGGCGCGGCGAATCCGCCGGCCGGTGCAGGTGCAGCCAGTCCATCAGTTCTCCGCAGCGCGGCACGTCGTCTGTCCACGCCTTCTGGAAACGCTCGCACCAGCCCGCGACCTGGCGATCCACGTAGCCCTCGGGCTTGCCGAGACCGGCGAGGCCGAGCGCGGCGTAGTCGAGCTGGTGCAGGCGGATCAGCGTGTCGAACAGATTCAGGCACAGCTGGCGCGCCTGCTCGGGTCCGTAGCGCAGCTCCTTGGGCGGATCGCGCCGCAGGATCACGCCGTCAAGCTTCTCCATCACGTAGAACGGCGCGCCCAGCAACTCGCTGTCCTCGCACCAGGCGAGCGGCGCGGGCACCGGGTAATGGCCGTGCAGGCCCTTGAGCACCTGGTACTCGCGGTGCATGTCGTGGCCGGACTTCGGCTTGGTGCCGGCCGGCGGCCGGCGCAGGATCATGGCGCGGTCGCCGACGCGCAGTTCGTAGGTCAGGTTCGAGGCGCCGCCCTGGAATTGCCTGAGCTCCAGCGGGCCGTCATCGAGGCCGGCAATGTGCTGCTTGAGGAACGGCAGGATGCGCGCCGGATCGAAGGCGTTCTCGTCGCGTACGTTGCCGGCCTGGTCGAGCAGGGTCTGGTTCATTTCCGGGATAATAGCCGCCCCTCAACGACACCCGGTCGCCGACAACATGTCCGATGGCTACCTCGAGATGACCCAGACGCCGTGGGGCAAGGCCCTGACAGCGCTGCTGGGCCTGCCGCAGCCGCCGCGTCTCGAGCGCGGGGGCGCGCCGTGGTCCGAGCGGCCGCTGGATGGGCAGGGCGTCGTGCTGGGCGCTTGCGAGGGCGCGCAACTCGCGGGCGCACTGGTCGACACGCTGCATCGGGCCGGCGCACGGATCCGCGTGCGCGCGGAGCTTCCCGGCCTGGCGCAGATCAAGCATGCCGCCGCCGCAGCGGGGGTGACGATCGCCGGCGACCTGGTGCCCGGCGAGT
The DNA here is from genome assembly GCA_031396115.1 of Gammaproteobacteria bacterium. GTDB lineage: Bacteria > Pseudomonadota > Gammaproteobacteria > Nevskiales > Nevskiaceae > JACPFV01. The sequence goes on along the minus strand of JANNKD010000135.1, from coordinate 3,592 downwards.
CGGGCGAGCCGAATCGTGCGCTGGTTTACGACGCCACCGGCCTGTCGCGCCCCGAACAGTTGCGCCAGTTGTACGACTTCTTCAATCCGCTGGCCGCCGCGGTGCCCGCCAACGGCCGCGTCGTGGTCCTCGGCCGGCCCGTCGAAGCAGCCGGTAGCGCCCCGGCCGCGGCCGCCGCCGGCGCGCTGCTCGGCTTCGTCAAGAGTTTCGGCAAGGAGATCGGGCGCAAGGGCGCGACTGCGAACCTGCTCGAGGTGGCGCCGGGCAGCGAGGGCGCCGTGGCCGGTGCGCTGCGCTTCTTCCTGTCGCCGCACTCGGCTTTCATCTCGGGCCAGCCGCTCGCGCTGTCGATGCCGGTAACCGGGAGCAACGGCGCGTGGACCGGCTCGCTCAGCGGCAAGGTGGCGCTGGTCACCGGCGCGGCGCGCGGCATCGGCGCGTCGATCGCCGAAACGCTGGCGCGCGAAGGCGCCCAGGTGGTCGGCATGGACCGGCCGCAGGAGGAGGGCGCGCTCGGCGCGACGCTGTCGAAGATCAACGGCGTGGGCCTGCCGCTGGACGTGACCGCGGCCGACGCGCCGGCACGCGTGGTGCAGGAATGCACCGCGCGCTTCGGCGGGCTCGACATCGTCGTGCACAACGCCGGCATCACGCGCGACAAGACGCTGCGCAACATGCGCCCCGAGCACTGGGACCAGGTGCTCGAGGTCAACCTCGCGGCGATCGTGCGCATGAACGACCTGCTGTTGCAGCAGGGCCTCAAGCCGGGCGCGCGCATGGTCTGCATCAGCTCGATCGGCGGCATCGCGGGCAACCCGGGCCAGACCAACTACGGCGCGACCAAATCGGGCGTGATCAATTACGTGCGCGCCCTGGCGCCCCAGATGGCGAAGCGCGGCGGCGCGGTCAACGCCATCGCGCCGGGCTTCATCGAGACGCAGATGACCGCGCACATGCCGGCGGGCCCGCGTGTCATGGGCCGGCTGATGAGTTCGCTGCTGCAGGGCGGCCTGCCGTCGGACATCGCCGAGGCGGTCACTTTTCTGGCCAGCCCGCACGCCGCCGGCGTCAACGGCCGCACGCTGCGCGTCTGCGGCCAGCACCTGGTGGGTGCATAAAGTGTGTCATTCCGAGCGCAGCGAGGAATCTCGTCCCGAACGCGATCCCTCGCTTCGCTCGGGATGACACTAGAACCATGACCAAGCCCGAACAAGTCGCCGACGCGCGCCTGCCGACCCCGTTCGCCGACTTCCGCCTGCGCGTCTACCTGGGCGCCGACGGCAAGGAGCACCTGGCCATCACGCTGGGTGAGCTCGCGGGCGACCCGCCGCCGCTGGTGCGCGTGCACTCCGAGTGCCTCACCGGCGATGCGCTGTTCTCGCTGCGCTGCGACTGCGGCTTCCAGCTTGAGCACGCGCTGCAGCGCATCGCCTCGGAGAAGCGCGGCGCGCTGGTCTACCTGCGCCAGGAAGGGCGCGGCATCGGCCTGGCCAACAAGATCCGCGCCTACGAACTGCAGGACCGCGGCGCCGATACGGTCGAGGCCAACGCCCACCTGGGCTTCGGGCCCGACCTGCGCGACTACCGGCTCGCCATCGACATCCTCAAGGACCTCGGCATCCTCAAGCTGCGCCTGCTCACCAACAACCCGCGCAAGCTCAACGCCATCACCGAGGGCGGCCTGACGGTGGTCGAGCGCGTCGCCATCGAGTGCGGACGCAATCCGCACAACGAGGACTACCTGATGACCAAGGCCGGCAAGCTGGGGCACCTGCTGAAATCGAAGGGCGGGGCATGAAACCTCGGAGGAAGGGTAAGCGGGCGCGCGGGACAAGCAAGGCGCGGGGCAGTGCCCTGGTCGAGGCGCCGAAAAGCCCGCGGGCCCCGAAGGGGCCCGTAACAAGCGTGCTGCGCGAACTTGGCGCGCTCACCTTCCAGACCTACCGCCTGTCGAAGAGCTTCGGCCCGCTGGTGAAGCTGCTGTCGGACGAGAAGGACGTCACGCGGCCCGCGCTGGCCGCGGCGATGGACACGGTGTTCGAGGCGCTCTATGCGCACCCGGTGACGCGCTCGGCGGAGCGCATCACCACCTGCCTGCGCAAGCGCAGCCTGATCCCGAACGAGCAGTCCACCGAAGAGCTGATGCGCTTCGTGGTCGACCAGCTCGGCGTGAACACCGAGGTCACCAACCTGCGCGCCCGCGCCGCGCGCGTGCTGCCGCTGCCGAGCTCGGTACGCAGCCGCTGGCTGCCGGCGCCGCTGCCGGTCCCCGCGCAGTCCCCTACCTAACCATGCTCTACGGGCTTGCGCGCGGGGCGCTGTTCGCGCTCGACCCCGAGCACGCGCACGAACTGACGCTCCGCAGCTTCGCGCGCTTCCCGCGCCTCTCCACCGCGCCGTTCGCCGGCGCCGTGCCGGACGACCCGGCGCAGCTGCTGGGCCTGAAGTTCCGTAACCGGGTGGGCCTGGCCGCCGGCCTGGACAAGAATGCCGACTGCATCGAAGCCTGGGATCGCCTGGGCTTCGGCTTCGTCGAGGTCGGCACCGTCACGCCGCGTCCGCAGCCGGGCAATGCCAAGCCGCGCATGTTCCGCCTGCCGCCGCACCACGCGCTGATCAACCGGCTCGGCTTCAACAACAAGGGCGTGGATTACCTGGTCGAGCGCGTGCGCGCGTCGCGCTGCCGCGCGGTGCTGGGCATCAACATCGGCAAGAACGCCGACACGCCGTTGGAACGCTCCGCCGACGATTACGAGGCCTGCCTGCGCAAGGTGCACGCCGTGGCCGGCTACGTGACGGTCAACATTTCCTCGCCGAACACGAAGAACCTGCGCGACCTGCAGGACGAGGAACGGCTGCGCGGGCTGCTGGGCCGCCTGCGCCTCGTGCGCGGCGAGCTGGCGCAGAAGGAGGGGCGGCGCGTGCCGATGCTGGTCAAGCTGGCGCCGGACCTCGAGTCCGCGGACTTGCGTCGCACGGGCGCCCTGGCGCGTGAGCTGGGCGCCGACGGCCTGATCGCCACCAACACCACCGTCCAGCGCCCGGGCCTGGGCGATGCGCGTCACGCCAACGAGGCGGGCGGTTTGTCGGGCGCGCCGCTCAAGCCGCTGGCGCTGGCGGCGCTGCGCGCCTTGCGCAGCGAGCTCGGCGCGGACTACCCGCTGGTCGGTGTCGGCGGCATTCTGAGCGGGGCCGACGCCGCCGAGCGCCGGCAAGCGGGCGCTGACCTGGTCCAGATCTACACCGGCTTCATTTACCGGGGTCCCGGGCTGATCGCCGAGTGTTCAAAATCCCTGGCCACGTGCTGAAGGAAACCGCGCCGCAGAGTCCCTGCACCGGCGTGTGCCAGCTCGATGGGCGCGGGGTCTGCCGCGGCTGCGGGCGCACGCTCGAGGAAATCGCGGAGTGGAGCACTGCGGGAGAGGAGCGTCAGCGCCGGATCGTGGCCGACGCGAAGGCGCGGCTACCGAGTTAGATACCGAGCTTGCGCAGCTCCTGCGCCGGCACCGATTCGTCCCACAGCAGGTCGAAGCTTTTCGTGCGCAGGCGGCCGACGTCCGGTGAGGCGCCGTAGAACTTCGCCTCGAGGTCC
>JANNKD010000133.1:0-4322 GCA_031396115.1 Gammaproteobacteria bacterium | reverse complement strand
CGCGGCACGACCGTTCGTGCCAAGCACAAGAAGCTGCTGAAGAAGGCCAAGGGCTACTACGGCGCCGGCAGCCGTTCGATCAAGACGGCGATGCAGCACGTCACGCGCGCGGGCGTCTATGCGTACCGCGACCGTCGCGTGCGCAAGCGCGAGCTGCGCGCGCTGTGGATCCAGCGCATCAACGCCGCCGCCCGCGAGCAGGGCCTGTCGTACAGCCGATTTATCCGCGGGCTCGCCCTCGCGGGCGTGGCCCTGGACCGCAAGGTCGTCGCCGACCTCGCGGTCCACGACAAGGCCGCGTTTGCCGCGTTGGCAGCCCAGGCAAAAGCCAAGCTCGCGGCCTAGCGGTGTCGTCATGCCCGCGCAGGCGGGCATCCAGTTTTCGGTTGGCTGTAAGACACTGGATTCCCGCTTTCGCGGGAATGACAGGAGCTACGTGACCACCGATATCGACCAGCTGCTCAACGAGGCCCGTCGCGACATCGACGCCGCGGCCGACGCGCGCGCGCTCGAGCAGCTGCGCGTCGACCTGCTCGGCAAGAAGGGCCAGGTCACCGAACTGCTCAAGCAACTGGGCGGCATGGCGCCGGACCCGCGCAAGGCCTTCGGCGAGCGCGTCAATCGCGCCAAGGATGAAGTCGCCGGCCTGATCGACGCGCGCAAACGCGCGCTCGGCGACGCCGAGCTGTCGCGGCGGCTCGCCGCGGAGTCCATCGACGTGACCCTGCCGGGCCGCGGCGAGGGTGCCGGCGGCCTGCATCCGTTGACGCGCACGGTGCAGCGCATCGAGCGGCTGTTCGCCGAGCAGGGCTTCGCCTCGGTGTCGGGGCCCGAGATCGAGGACGACTTCCACAACTTCGGCGCGCTGAACATCCCGGAGAACCATCCGGCGCGCGCCATGGCGGACACCTTCTACGTGCAGGGCGGCAAGATGCTGCTGCGCACGCACACCTCGCCGGTGCAGATCCGCACCCTCCAGCAGCTGGTGAAGTCGGGCGGCAAGCCGCCGGTGCGCATCATCTGCCCCGGCCGCGTGTACCGGAAGGACCTCGACCGGACGCACAGCCCGATGTTCCACCAGGTCGAAGGCCTGTACGTGGCGGAGAAGGTCACGCTGGCCGACCTCAAGTACGACTTGATGACGTTCCTGAAGCGCTTTTTCGAGCGTGAGATGGAGGTGATGTTCCGGCCTTCGTATTTCCCGTTCGTCGAGCCGGGCGCCGACGTGCACATCCGCTGGGAGGGCGGCCGCTGGCTCGAAGTGCTGGGCTGCGGCATGGTCCACCCGAACGAGTTCAAGGCCGTCGGCCTCGATCCGGAGAAGTACACGGGCTACGCCTTCGGCATGGGCGTCGAGCGCATGGCGATGCTGCGCTACGGCGTGGACGACCTGCGCCAGTTCTTTGCCAACGACCTGCGCTTCCTGGAGCAGTTCAAGTGAAAGTCAGCCTGTCCTGGCTGCGCGAGTGGGCCAACCCGAAGGCGACCGATGCCGAGCTGGCCGCGCGCCTGACGCGGGCCGGCCTGGAGTGCGAGGCCGAGCCGCTGAAACTGGCCTTGGCGAAGGTCGTCGTCGGCGAAATCCTCGAGGTGAAACCGCATCCGCAGGCCGACCGCCTGCGCGTGTGCCAGGTGAACACCGGCGCCAGGGCGCCGGCGACGATCGTCTGCGGCGCCGCCAACGCGCGCGCCGGCATGAAGGCGCCGGTGGCGCTGCCGGGCGCCAAGCTGCCGGACGGCACCGGGATCAAGGTCTCGGCGCTGCGCGGCGTCGAGTCGGCCGGCATGCTGTGCTCGGCCAGGGAACTGGCCCTGGCGGAGAAGTCCGACGGCTTGCTGGAGCTCGATGCCGGCGCCAAGGTCGGCCAGCCGATCGGCCAGTACCTGCAGCTCGACGATGCCCTGCTGTCGCTCGAACTGACGCCGAACCGCGGCGACTGCCTGAGCGTGGCTGGCCTGGCGCGCGAAGTGTCGGCCGTGTTCGCGGTGGCGCTGAAGGCGCCGGCCGTCAAGCCGGCCGCAGTGGCGAGCACGCAGCGCTTCGAGGTGAAGATCGACAGCCGGGCCGACTGCCTGCGCTATGCCGGCCGCGTGATCGAGGGCATCGACCCCGGGGCGCGCACGCCGGACTGGATGCGCGAGCGCCTGCGCCGCTCGGGCCATCGCTGCATCCACCCGGTCGTCGACATCACCAACTATGTGCTGATCGAGCTGGGCCAGCCAGCCGATGCATGCCTTCGACTGCGCCAAGCTCAGCGGCGGCATCCGCGTGCGCCGCGCCAGGGACGGCGAGTCGCTGGCGCTGCTCAACGAGCAGACCTACACCTTCACCACGGACGACCTGCTGATCGCCGATGACGCGCGTCCGCTGGCGCTGGCCGGCGTCATGGGCGGCATGCCGTCGGGCGTCTCCGCCGCAACGACGTCGATCTTCCTTGAAAGTGCCTGCTTCAGCCCGGAGCGCGTTGCGGGCACCGGCCGGCGGCTGCGCCTGCCGTCCGATGCGCTGTACCGCTTCGAGCGCGGCGTGGATCCCGGCCTGCAGCGGCGTGCGCTGGAGCGTGCGAGCCAGCTGGTGCTGGAAATCTGCGGCGGCAAGGCGGGCCCGGTGACGGAGACCGGTGCGCGCAAGGCCAAGGTGTTCACGGTCAAGCTGCGCCGCGAGCGGCTCGATCAACTGCTCGGCCACGTGATCGCGCCGGCCGAAGTCGAGCGCTTGCTCAGGCGCCTGGGCATCGGCCTGCGGCGGCTCGGCAAGGCCGGCTGGCAGGCGAGCATCCCTTCGCACCGCTACGACCTGCGCCTCGAGGTGGACCTGATCGAGGAAGCCGCGCGCCTGTACGGTTATGAGCGCATCCCGGCTCGGGCCTACGCCGCGGAGCTGCCGGCGGCGCCGGTACCGGAGCGCCGGCCGCTGGACCTCGCGCGCGACCGCCTGGCTTCGCGCGGCTACCAGGAAGTCATTACCTACAGCTTCGTGGACGCGGCACTGGACCGGCGCCTGGCGCCGGGCGCCAATGCCATCCCGCTCGACAACCCGATCGCGGACACGCTGGCGCTGATGCGCACCACGCTGTGGAGCGGCCTGATCCCGGTCTGGCGCTACAACCAGCAGCGCCAACGCCGGCGCGTGCGGCTATTCGAGATCGGCGTGTGCTTTGAAGAGCAGGGCGGCAAGGTCGTCGAGACCGAGCGGCTGGCGCTGCTGGGCGCCGGCACGGCCCTGGCCGAACAGTGGGGCCAGCCTGCGCGAGGGGTGGATTTCTTCGACCTGAAGGCCGACCTGGAAGCGCTCGCGCCCGGCCTGAGCTGCGAGCGGGGGGAGCACCCCGCACTGCACCCCGGCCAGACGGCCCGGGTGCTGATGGCCGGCAAGCCGGCCGGGTGGCTGGGGGTACTGCACCCCCGCCTGGTCGGCGAACTGGACCTGCCGGAGGCCCCGGTGCTGCTGGAGCTGGATACGGCGGCCCTGACCCAATTCCGCCTCCCCAAGGTGGCTTCGCCGTCGGAATTCCCGGCCTCGCGCCGGGACTTAGCCCTGGTCCTGCGGGAGGACGTAGCTGCCGCCGCCCTGGTGGCCCAGGCCCGGGAGGCCGGGGGGGCACAACTGCGGGAGGCGGGGGTGTTCGACGTGTACCACGGAGCAGGTTTACCTAATGGTTTCAAAAGCGTCGCTTTGAGCTTGATTTTTCAAGACTATTCGCGCACCCTAACTGACGATGAAGTCGAGGCTGCGGTGCATGCGGTAGCCCAGCGGCTCCAGGAAAGGCTTGGAGCCACGATCCGGGGGGATAGCGGTGGCGGCGTTGACCAAAGCGGAGTTGGCGGAAGCACTGTTTGAACAGTTGGGCCTGAACAAGCGGGAGGCCAAGGAGTTCGTGGACTTTTTCTTCGAGCAGGTCCGTCACAGCCTCGAGGCCGGCGAGCAGGTCAAACTGTCTGGTTTTGGCAACTTCGAGCTGCGCGACAAGAACCAGCGCCCCGGGCGCAATCCGAAGACCGGCGAAGAGATCCCGATTTCGGCGCGCCGCGTGGTGACGTTCCGTCCGGGACAGAAATTGCGGCTGAGGGTTGAGAGCGATGCGGGAAGCAGCGAATAACGTCCTCGTCGCGCTGCCGGACATTCCGCGCAAGCGCTACTTCGCCATTGGCGAGGTCAGCGAGCTGTGCGCGGTCAAGCCGCACGTGCTGCGCTACTGGGAGCAGGAATTCCCGCAGCTCAAGCCGGTCAAGCGCCGCGGCAACCGCCGCTACTACCAGCACGACGACGTGCAGATGATCCGGCGCATCCGCAGCCTGCTGTACGAACAGGGCTTCACCAT
>JANNKD010000113.1:0-3247 GCA_031396115.1 Gammaproteobacteria bacterium | reverse complement strand
CCAGCTGGCCGGACCCGGCGCCAGTGTTGGTCACGTCGAACCGGAAACAGGTGGGCGCGCCCGAGCCCACTGGGCATTTCACTCCTTCGCCGGCCGCGACCGTGAACTCTGCGTGGGCGAGGGGGCCACGCGCTTGCAGCGCGAACAACGCCAGTCCGATCGCGATGCCGGCGAAGAGCAGTACGACGAGCGCCAGGTAGCCGATCGTCGAGCGGTTCTGCGGGATGAGTTCCACGTCGCAAACGTATCGGCGCTCCGCGCTGACTCGGCGCGCCACACGCAGGAGCTGTCGGAGCTCGGCAGCGAGCTCGGGGGCATCGCCGGCGAGCTTGCGGGACTGAAGGAACTCGAGCGCAAGGTGCGCGTGATCGCGAACCTGCCGGGCGCGATGCGTGAGGTGCGCGTGCCGGATCCCCCCGGTCAGGGGGGTGCCGACGAGTCGCCTGGGCCCGAGCTGGCGCCGGACGACGCCGCCGCGGATCCAGGCGCCCCGCGCTCCGAGGAGATCGACGCCGGCGCGCTCACAGACACAGCGGGCAACGCCTATGCAGGCATCAGCGACAACACCACGCTCAATTTCGAAACCGACGTGTTCGGCGTGGGGCCGTTCGCGCTGCCGGCGAGCTCGAGCCCCGATGGCGGTCGCACGTTTCAAAGCGATACGCACGAAGTGGTCGGGATCCGCCTCGCCAGTGACGCCGCTCTGAACACCGCTGTCGGCGATTCCGATATCTGGGCCGGCACCGCCAATCTTGGTAGCGATGACCGGGTAATGCTGGTGGGCACCGAGGCGGCGGTTGCCTGGCAATCTTTGACTGACTCCAATCCTGGACCATCGCAGGGATGTTCCTTGCCCAATTCGGCACCGTTCGATACGTCGATGGCCGGCGCTGTCCTGGCTGATGCCGGAGCGCAGACGAACATCCTTTCCTTGGCGGACATACCTATCCTGACCTCACAGGGTCTGGTGTGACCTGACACGATCATGGAGGCACTGACCCTGCTCCGCAGCCTGGCGGAGCGACACAACTACTCAGCGCTGCGCGAAGCCTGCCTGGACGTCGATCCCCGTGACCCTGGCGTGCAGGTACTTCTGGCTCTCGCCGATGTCCATCTCGGTGATGTGCGCGCGGGCGGTCGCGCGCTCGCATTACTCGATCACGCCACGCTCTCGCTCGACGCGCGCGTCGATCTGGCCGCGGTATATATGGCGCTGGGTGAGCTGGACCCGGCCATCGCCATTCTGGAAGCCGATCGGCCCGAGAACAGCGACCACGCGCTGCTGCTCGCGCGCCTCGCCTGGTGTCGGCTGCAGCAGGGAAGCTGTGAGCAGGCCCAGGCGTTGTATCAGCGGAGCCTGAGCTTGCGGCCCCGACTGGCCGTGTATCACAACCTGCTGCGGCTCCATCGGGACGCCGGCCGCCTGACGGACATGGCGGCGTGTCTCGATGCCGCGTGGAGGTTCTGGTCCAACGAACAGGCCGACTGGCCCGACGATCAGCGTCAGATCCACAACCAGCAACTGCGCGGCATGCAACTGGATCTATGGCTGGCGCAGGAGCGATACGATGCGGCCGAAGCCTGGGTCGAGCGGCAGCGGGGCGTGCTGAGCGACGACGACTGGTGCGCACTGCTGGCGGGTCTGGCCCAGCGCCTCGCAGCCCGTGATCGCCACGCCCACGCAGAAGAATGGCTGCGCACCGGGTTGCGCCGCTATCCGGAACACCCGGCGCTTTACGAGCAGCTTGCGCAGCTGACGCAACTGCAGGGACGTACGCGACAGGCCATCGCGTTGCTGAAGCGGGCCATCCACCTCGCCAACACGCAAGACAAGCCCACTGAGTTGCTGTTGATCCGGCTGTCAGCCGCCGCCTTGCGATCCAACCCGGGGCTCGCCAGAGAGGCCGCCGAGCGAGCCCGGGACCAGCTCGCCGGGCAGACCTTCCGCATGACCGACGAGATCACTGAGGGGCGCCTGCTGGTCGAGGTGGCGCTAGCCGACATCGAGTCCCACGAAGAGAACTACCGGGCGGCCGAACAGCGCTACCGGCACGTGCTCGAGCAACGTCCGGACACGATTTCCGCCTTAGAAGGGTTGGGTCAACTCTACATGCAGCTCGGCCGTATCGATGAGGCGGTCGCGCTGTTCGAGCGGGTCAAGGCCATCGACCCGACGCGCGGCCACGGAGCGCTGATCAATGCGCGCCGTTTCCCGCAGGACGCAGACACCCTGCAACGCCTCGAACAGCTCGCCCGCACGCCGGGCATGGAAGGCTCGGTGCGTACCGGACTGCTGTTTCAGCTCGCTGCAGTCTGGGAAAAACGCGCGGACTACGCCAAAGCCTTCACCCTCGCGGACGAAGCCAATGTGGCCAGCCGCAGGCTGCTGCGTTACGACCCGAAGGCACACCGCCAACACTGCGCGCGCATCCGGCACGCTTTTCCCAAAGCGCTGTACGAGCATCGTCCCGGCTGCGGTCACCAGACTACTCTGCCGGTGTTCGTAGTGGGGATGCCGCGTTCCGGCACCACACTGGTGGAGCAGATCATCGCCGGGCACAGCCGGATCCACGGTGCAGGCGAGTTGGGCACGATTCCGCGAGTGATCGCCGGGCTGGAGCGCTGGGAACGCCACACCGGCTCCGGACGCCGCTACCCGGACTGTGTGGACGACCTCGATCCGCGGGTCATCCGAGGCATTGCCGAAAACGTCTTGAAGGAGCTGCGGGAATATGCCCCCGAGGCCGATCACGTGGTGGACAAGCTGCCCCACAATTTCGAGAACATCGGCTTGATCAGATTGCTTTTTCCCCGGGCGAAGATCATTTCGGTACGCCGCGATCCACGCGACGTCGCCGTCTCCAACTATTTCATCGACTATGCGCAGAAGCACAACGGCATGGGATTCGCGTACCACCTCGAGTGGATCGGCGAGCAGCTCGCGGACCACAGCGTGCTGATGCGGCACTGGCACAAGGTGTTTGCCGGGGAGATTCTGGAGATCGGATACGAAGACCTGGTGGACGACCCGGCAACCATCGCCCGCACGATGCTCGATCACGTCGGGGTCGACTGGGAGCCGCAGGTACTCGACTTCTACGCACTGGAGCGCCCGGTCAAGACTGCCAGCGTCTGGCAGGTGCGCCAGCCGCTTTACGCCAGCTCTAAGGCGAGATGGCAGCGCTATCAACAACACTTGGAACCCCTGATCGCAGCGGCCAGGCGGAAGATCGCCTTCGACCCGATC
>JANNKD010000108.1:0-6534 GCA_031396115.1 Gammaproteobacteria bacterium | reverse complement strand
TGGGTCTGGGCGCTGATCAGCGGCGCCATCGCGATCCTGCTGCTGCGCGGACCTGCGCGCGTCACGGCGATGGATTTCGCCGTGTGGACGGGCGTGCTGCTGGCGACCCACGGCTGGTTCCTGCTGTACAACCGCTTCGACAAGCCCACCCGGGTCTGGCTGTACCCGGGCCTGCAGCTCGCGCGCAGCGCGGCGTTCGTCACGCTGGCCCCCGTCACCGCCATCGGCGCCGCGGCGCTCGCCGCGCACGTCCTCGCCAAATGGGTGCCGTACTACGTGTACCGCTTCGGCGGGCAGGACTGGCCGGAAGCGCCGCTGCCGCTGACGCGGCTGCTGTTCTTCGCCGTGCTGGCCGCGCTGCTGGCGCTCACGCAGGGGCTCTCGTCCGTGCTGACCTGGACCGCCGCCGCGCTGCTGGGCTGGAACCTGTGGCGCGCGCGCGCGGACCTGCGGGCGGTGGTGCTGCGGGCCCGGCGCATCGATCGCCCGCAACCGGGGCCGCCATGAACATCAGCGTCTGCATCGCGACCCATCGCCGGCCGGAACGGCTGGGCGCCTTGCTCGGCGACCTGCGCACGCAACGCTACCTGCCGCAGGAAGTGGTGGTGGTCGACAACGACAGCGCGGGCAGCGCCGGCCCGGTCGTGGACCGCGCGCGCGCGGCGGGCACGCCCTACCCGATCCGCTACGCCATCGAAGCGCAGAAGAATGTCTCGCTCACGCGCAACCGTACGGTCGCGCTGGCGCAGGGCGCCTGGCTGGCGTTCATCGACGACGACGAGCGCGCGCCGCCGGGCTGGCTCGAACGGCTGGCCGAAACCGCCGATCGTCTCGGCGCCGACGGCGTGCTGGGCCCGGTCGAGCCGGTGCTGCCCGTCGCGGTTCCAGACTGGCTGCGCCGCGGGCGGTTCTACGACTGGGCGCGCATGACCACCGGCACCCTCGTGCCGATCAACCGGCTGCGTTTCGGCAACGTGCTGCTGAGCGCGGCGCTGCTGCGCACGCAGCAGCCGGTGTTCGATCCCGCCTACGGCCTGACCGGCGGCGAGGACGGCGACCTGCTGGCGCGGCTGGTGCAAGGCGGAGCACGCATCGTCTGGTGCGACGAAGCCGTCGTCAGCGAGCCGATCGAGCCCTCGCGGCTGTCGCTGCGCTGGCTGCTGCTGCGCTCGCTGCGCGGCGGCCAGGACTTCGCGCGTCACGTGCTGGCCGGCCGCCACGGCCCGCCGACGGCGGTGCGCCGCACGGTCCTGGTGCTGCGCTCGTTCGCCCAACTGCTCATCGCCGGGGCGCTGGCGCTGCTGTGCCTGCCGCTGGGCCGGCACGTCGCCGCGCGCTGGCTCACCAGGGCTTCGGCCAACCTCGGCAAGCTGTCCGCGCTGCTGGGATTCCACTATCGCGAGTACGCCTGATGCTTGCGCTCGCGCACGGGGTCCTGGCGCTGCTGGCAATCCCGGCGCTGGCGAGCTGCGTCTACCTGTTCGTGCTGACGCTGCTGTCCGCCCGCCTGCCGCTGCCGCCGCGCTCCTCGCGGCAGCTGCGCTTCGACGTGGTGGTCCCGGCCCACAACGAGGCGGCCCGCATCGGGCGCAGCCTGGCCAGCCTGCAGCGGCTGGACTGGCCGCCGCAGCGTTTCCGGCTGGTGGTGGTGGCGGACAACTGCAACGACGCCACCGCGGAGCTCGCGCGCGCCGCCGGCGCCCATGTGCTGGAGCGCGATGACGCGGCGCGGCCCGGCAAGGGCTACGCCCTGCGGCTCGCCTTCGACGACAGCCGCGATCGCCGGTGGGCGGACGCCGTGGTGGTGGTGGACGCCGACGCCGAGGTTTCACCCAACCTGCTGGAAGCCTTTGCCGCGCGCATCGAGGCCGGCGCCGGCGCGCTGCAGGCGCATTACGGCGTGCTCAACCCGGACGAATCCTGGCGCACGCGCCTGATCGCCATCGCGCACGGCGCGTTCCATGGCGTGCGCTCGCGCGCCCGCGAGCGCCTGCGGCTGTCCTCCGGCTTGCGCGGCAACGGCTGGTGCGTGACTCACCGCGTGCTGCGCGAGGTTCCCTACCGGGCGTTCTCGCTGACCGAGGACCTCGAGTACGGCATCGCGCTCGGGCTCGCCGGCCACCGCGTCGAGTACGCGGCCGAAGCGGATGCCGATGCCGAGATGGCGAGCGGCGAGAAGATCGCGCAACGCCAGCGCCAGCGCTGGGAGGACGGGCGCTTCGACCTGATCCGCTCAAAGGCCGTGCCGCTGCTGCGCACGGCGCTGCGCACCCGCAGCGGGCTGTGCCTGGATCTCGCGCTGGACCTGCTGGTGCTGCCGCTGTCCTATGTCGCGCTGAACGTCGCGGCGCTGGTGGCGGCGGCCGCGGCCGCATCGCTGTGGCAGCCCGCGCTGCGCGGCTGGCTGTGGCCGGCCGCGATCAGCAGCGTGCTGCTGCTGGCCTACGTCCTGCGCGGCTGGCAGCTCAGCGGCCGCGGCGCTGCCGGCCTGCTGGACCTGCTGCGCGTGCCCGGGTTCATCGTGTGGAAGATGCTGCGCGTGCTGCAGCGCCACGACCGCGGCGAATGGGCGCCGACGCGCAGGGACCCGTGATGGATACGGCCCGGCGCGGCGTGTTCGTGCGCATGTTCAGCAGCGCGCTGGCCAGCCAGGCGCTGCTGTCCGCCGCCAGCTTCGGCGTCGCGGTGCTGCTGATCCGCAACACCAGCGACCTGCAATACAGCTATTACATCCTGGTGTCGGGGGCCATCATGCTGGCGGTCTCGCTGCAGAACTCGTTCATCGCGCCGGCGATGATCAACCGCATGACGCGCCTGTCGCCGGCCGAGTGCGGCGACCTCACCGGCGGCCTGTACCGCGAGCAGCGGCGGGTCATCCTCGGCGCCGGCAGCGCCGCAGTGGCGATCACGCTGGCGTCCTGGATGACGCACCTGCTCGATGGCCACACCGTGCTGCTGGTGCTGGCGGCCCTGGTGGCGATGACGATGGTGCTGCAGCGCGAATTCTTCCGCATGGTCCTGCTGGCGTATCGCCATGCCTTCGAGGTCCTGCGCGGCGATGTCGTCTATTGCCTGCTGCTGGTGCCGGGTGTGCTGCTGGCCACCTCCAGCGAGGTGCCGGCCGCGGCAGCGGTGCTTGCGCTCGCCCTCGCCGCCCTGGTCGCGGGCGTGCTGCTGTCGCGTTTTTTGCGCCGCGCCGAGGCGTGGAACGCGGACGGCGTGCCGGGCATCCTGCGCCAGATCGCCCCGCTCGGCACCTGGTCCACCGCCGGCGCGGCGATTCACTGGAGCTTCAACCAGGGCTACACCTTCCTGGTTGCCGCGACGCTCGACGTCCGCGCCGTCGCGGCCATCGCCGCGACGCGGCTGCTGGCGATGCCGGTGAACCTGCTGACCACCGGCATCGGCTCGGTGATGCTGCCGCTGGTGTCGCGCTGGCTGCACGTCAGCGGCGCGCCGACGGTGCTGCGCCGCCTGTGCTGGGTCGCGCTGGCCATCGGCAGCGTGGCGGTGTGCTACTTCACCGTGCTGTGGATCCTGCGCGACTGGGTGTTCGGCGTGCTGCTGAACAAGCAGTTCGCGCAGCGCGACCAGTTGCTGATGCTGTGGTCGGCGGCCTTCGTGGTGATGGCGGTCAACCAGCAACTGCTGTGGCTGCTGGTCGCGCGCGAGCGCTTCCGCTGGCTGACCTCGCTGGGCCTGGTCAGCGCGGTGGTCGGGCTGAGCTGCAGCTTCTGGGGCATGCAGCACTTCGGCGGCGCCGGCGCGACGCTCGGCATCCTGGTCGGCGAAGTCATCAGCTTCATCGGCCTGTCCCTGCTGTGCCTGCGCGAGACGGCGCCGGCCCGCGACCCGCGGCTGCTGGCGGCGGTGATCTCGTGACGCACGCGGTCGGCATGCCGGCGGCGGACCGCGCCCGCTTCGGCCGCGCGCCGGTGGTCGGGCGCCATGGACTGGCCGGGCACGAACTGTTCAGCGATGCGGCGCTGATCGAACTGCTGGATCGCTTCCCGCGCGAGCGCCTGTTCGCGCTCAGCATGGGAACCGACCCGGCACGGGTCGAGGAGAACCGGCTGGCGCTGCACGACGGCGTCAGCGGCGCCGAGCTGCTGCGCGCGGTCCGCAACGGACGCCTGTGGCTGAACGTGACCCGCATCGATCGCGCGGATCCGGCCTATCGCCGCCTGCTCGACGAGCTGTACGGCGAGCTCAGCGCGCAGCTCCCCGGTTTTTCTCCCGACGCCAGCCAGGGCACGCTGCTGATCTCCTCGCCGCAGGCACTGGTCTACTACCACGCCGACGGCCCGGCCTCGGTGCTGTGGCACATCCGCGGCCGCAAGCGCGTGTGGGTCTACCCCGCGCTCGACGAGCGCTACATGAAGCGCGAACTGCTGGAAGACATCATTGCCGGCGTGCGGCACGAATACCTGCCGTATGCGCCCGCCTACGACGAGGGCGCGCAGGTTTACGACCTCGATCCCGGCCAGTGGATCGCCTGGGCGCAGAACGCGCCGCATCGCGTGACCAACCTCGACAGCGTCAACGTGTCGCTGTCCACCGAATACTTCACGCGCGCGAGCCGGCGGCGCTCTCGCATCTACGTCGCCAACCGGTTCTTCCGCACGCGGCTCGGGCTGAAGCAGTTGTCGACGCGCGAAGCCGGCGCCGTCGCGCTGGCCAAGACCGTGGCGCAGCGCATCGCGCGCCGGCTGGGACTCGACCCGGTGCGCTTCAAGCGCCACCTGCCGGTGCTGCGCGTGGCGGCGGACGCTCCCGGCGGCGTGGTCGCGCTGGAGCCCCGCGCGGTCGAATCCCCCGCGGTCCCAACATGATCGAGATCCGCTGCTGCCACCAGCTGCCGGAGGCGGCCCCCTTCCGCAACGCGATCAACGCGCTGAATCTCGCCTCGGCGCGGCCGGATCCGTTCTCGACTTTCGAGTACTACGAGAACCACCTGCGCAACGCGGAGCACTTCCCGCCGCCCGGCAATCCGCGCCTGTGGCTGCTGCTGGCCTTCAGCGCCGGCGAACTGGTCGGCTACGCCGCGCTCAAGCAGAGCCGGCACCGCGTGCTCGGCCTGCGCGCGATGAAGCTCGACTGGCTCACCGCGCACGTCGCCGACCGGCCGCACCTGGTGACGCGCCCCGCGCAGGCCGCCGCGGTCGGCGCCGCGGTCTATGCCTGGCTGCTGGGGCGCAAGGGCGAGTGGGGCCTGCTGGAATTCCAGCAACAGGACGCGGCCTCGCCGCTGTTGCCGGCGCCGGTGGACGCGACCTCGGGGGCCTGCCGGTCGCGGGACTGGCCCAACCTCGCCAATGCCACCATCGCGCTGCGCTGGAATTCGATCGCCGGATACTTCGCGGCGCTGTCCAAAAAATCCCGCTCCAACGTCAGCCGCCAGATGCGGACCCTGCTGGCGGCCGGCGACGTGCAACTGCTGACCGCGTCGGACCCGGACGCGCGGGCCGCGCTGTTCGAGCTGTACCGCGGCGTCGAGGCGCATAGCTGGAAGGCGCAGACCGACGCCGGCCTGGGCGGCGACCACCCGTGGCTCGGCTACTACACCGGCTTGATGGCTCCAGAGCAGCCGATGCAACTGGTGATCCAGGTGCTGCTGCTCGACGGCGCGCCAATCGCCGGGCTGATCTGCGGCGCGTTCGGCCAGGGCCTGTACGCCCTGCACATCGTCTACGACGAGCGCACGGCGCGGCTCGCGCCGGGATCGGCCATCCTGCTGATGGGCGTGCGCATGGCCATCGAGGGCGGCTACAGGTTCTTCAACCTGCTGCGCGGTTCCGGCTACTACAAGACCCGCTGGCTGGCGGACATGACGGAAACCCGCAGCCTGCAGGTCTACCGCGCCGGCAGCGCCTTCCTCTGGCGGCGCGTACTCGGGGATGCCGCACGCCGCTGGTTCGGCAGGGCGAGCGACACCGGCGCCCTGTTCAACGCCGTGCGGCGCGAGATCGACGACCGGACCGGGGCGGCCGGCGCAGCGGCTGCGTGGCTGCCCGGCCCCGAGGAGCGCGCGCGCTACGCAGCGGTGATTGCGCAGGCGCGCCGCGGCGCCGGAGAGTGCCTGTCCGCGACCCAACTGGCTGCCGTGCTGCCGTTCGAGACGCACCGCACAGAGCGCGTCGCGGCCTGACCGGGTTGTGTGCGGTAACGAGCGGATGATTCGACCCCCGCAGCCTACGCTGCGGCATGCGCGTGACCATCGTCAGGGCCCTCGGATTCGCCGCCGCTTTCGTCGTCACGGGCGCACTCGCGGCGGGGCCCGCACGCATCAGCGTCAACAGCCCCAGCGTGATGGAAGGCGACGGTCCGGGGTCCGCCACGCTCGATTTCACGCTCACCCGCTCCGGCGAGACCGGCAGCACGGTGACCCTCGGCTACCAGGTCGATGACAACACGGCCATCGCCCCCGGCGATTACGTCGCCATCCCACCGTCGACCCTCACCTTCGTCCCCGGGCAGACCCAGTTCACCGTCCCCGTGACGATCAACGGCGATGCCGTGATCGAGGGCGATGAA
>JANNKD010000081.1:0-4834 GCA_031396115.1 Gammaproteobacteria bacterium | reverse complement strand
AGTGGCGCGCCCGGAGAGATTCGAACTCCCGACCCCCAAGTTCGTAGCCTGGTGCTCTATCCAGCTGAGCTACGGGCGCGCGGTTTGAAGCGACTCGCACCGGGAACCGGCGCGGGGCGCGCATTATAGGGAGGTTGGGACGGGCGGGCAAAGCGCCGCGGCGGCCTACCGCCCGGCGTGGCGCTTGAACTCGCCGGGGCTCATGCCGTGGCGGTGCAGCAGCTTGTAGAGGTCGGTGCGGTTTCGCCCTGCCAGGCGCGCAGCGCGGCTGATGTTTCCGCCGGTGAGTGTCAGGACCTGCCGCAAGTAGCTGCGCGTGAACTCGGCGCGCGCCTCGTCGAACGAGGGCAGCCCGGCGGCCGGATGCTCATCCTCCACTGGCTGCGCTTTGCTCGGTTCCATGGTGCCCTTGGCGCGGGTGGTGCGATCAAGTAGACGCCGGAAGCGCCCCCAAGTTCCGTGCGCGCAGCAGGGTCAGGTGTCGTCCAGCCAGGCGAAGCGGCCTTCCTTGAGGGCCGGGGCGGCGGCGCGAGCCACCGCCTTCATCGCGACCTCGTACAGGGAGCTGCCGAAGCTGATGCGGCGCACGCCGGCAGTGGCGAGCTCGGCGACGCTGAAGGATTTGCCGGGGACGCCCGCCATGAAGCTGAACGGGCGCTTCAGCGCGCCGGCGACGCGCCGCACGGCCTCCAGGTCCGGCAGCAGCGGCGCGAACAGCACGTCGGCGCCGGCCTCCTCGTAGGCCTTGAGCCGCGCGATCGTGTCGTCGAGGTCCGGCCGCTGGCGCAGGAAGTTCTCGCAGCGCCCCGTCAGCATGAAAGGAAAGGGCAGGGCGCGCGCGGCTTTCGCGGCCGCGGCGATGCGCTTCACCGCCAGGTCGAGGCTGTAGATCGGCTGCGCCGGATCGCCCGAGTAGTCCTCGATCGAGCCGCCCACCGCGCCGGCCTCGGCCGTGAGGCGGAGGGTCTGGGCGACGTTTTCCGGCTCCGCGCCGAAGCCGTTCTCGAGGTCGGCCGACACGGGCAGGGTGGTGGACTCGGCGATCATCCGCACGTGCGCCAGCACCTGCTCGCGCGTGAGGTTGCCGTCGCGCTTGCCCTGGGTCGCCGCCGAAGCGCCGCTGGAGGTGGCCAGCGCCTGGAAGCCCAATTTCTCCAGCGCGCGCGCCGAGCCGCCGTCGAAAGGATTGGGCATTACGAAGGTGCCGGTCCGATGCAGCCCCTCGAACCGGGCGGCCTTGTCCTGTTGCGATGGCGTGTTCATGTCGTTTCCCTCGTCAAAAAAGCTCCGGCTGATGCTCGTCCGGATCCAGGAAATTCGCCAAGCCTACGCCGACCAGGCGGTAGAGCGCGCGCTGCGGCCGCCCCACACGCTCGCGCAGGGCGAGCGCGAGGCCGGCGGTGGTGACTTGGAATGGCCAGTAAGCGAACCGTCGCAGCAAGGAGGCGTTCGCCGCCGCACAGACCTCGAACTGCATCTCAGCGTATGTCTGAGTGTCATTCTCCCGATCGGGACAGGCTTATGAAGACCTTGCTTGCCATTGCAGTTGGGGCGCCCCTGTTGGCTACCGGCGTCGCTTTTGCGCAGAGCAGAAACATGATGAATGACGACATGTGGAGTGGCGGCTGGATGGGTGGATCCGGCGGGATATGGGGACTGATCTTGCTTGTCGTCATCGTTGCCGGCGTCGTGGCATGGGGCGTCTCGCAAAAAAAGTGACAGGCTTAGAGGAGCAAATTGAGTTCCGTATAACGTCGTCCTTATAGGTAGACACAATGAAAACGAGTGTGATTGAAGTGCGCGACATGCTGTCGGTATTGAGTGTGCTCGGAGTGGAAAAGCGGATGGGCGAAGTGCCGGGCGTCGAAAGCGTTACCGTGAATTACGCTGCGGGAAACGCGACAGTACGCTACGACGAAACCCGGCTCGAGATCGCCGATATCAGGTCGGCCGTGCGCCAAGGCGGATATGAGTCCGATGCGGCAGCCACCGCATCTGGCGGCAACGGTCACAAAAGCCACACGGCGCCGGACGCGTCGCCTGCAACTCCCCCGATCGCTGCTCCAAAGGCTCCGCCGGTCGGGCTCGCAGCGGCCGCTCCAGCTTCCGAAACAACGCCAGCCGCGAAGCCTTCAACGCCCGCAGCCGCTGCGCCGAAACCTCCCTCGGGCGCGCCTGCCATGGCAAGCACCGCACAACCAAACAAAGCGGGGCCGTCAACAGCACCTAAACCTTCCCCCGCTGCGCCGGCCGCCGCGGTCCAAGCCCACCGCGATCAATGAGACCTAAACGGGAGAGCATCATGACGATAGCGAACGTTTCACAAGGTAGCGCCTTGGGCTTGCCGCACGCATTGCAAACTGCGCAGGAGGCAATCCATCTTCCAGAAGTTCAGGAGATGCTGCGCAGACTGTCCGGATACAAGCTAGGCATCTTCATGCCGCACATGCATGACCCAGAAACTGGAGACTTCCAGCCGCTCCCCGATCAAGTCATGCAGGTGGAAGTCGGTTTGGAAGTGTCCTTCCAACCCACAGAAGACATCGCAAGGCAGTCAGATCGGTTTCGCCCGGTAGGGTGGATGTGGCGTAGCGGCGCAACGGCACCCGTGGCTGCATGCGAAATGGTTGGTGAAGGCAGTCCGGGCGATACAGCGCGTTACATCAAACACAAGATGTAAGCGTCTTTCAGGGAAAGGCGATGAAAACCAGCGTGATTGAAGTGCGCGACATGCTGTCGGTATTTAGTGTGCCCGGCGTGGAAAAGCGGATTGGCAGAGTGCCGGGCGTCGAAAGCGTGACCGTTAATTTCGCAGCGGGAAACGCCACAGTGCGCTACGACGAAACCCGACTCGAGATCGCCGATATCAAGTCGGCTGTACGCCAAAGCGAATATGAGTCTGACGCGGCTGCCCCTGCAGCTGAATCCGCGTCCATTGCGCTAGCAGGCAAGGGCCAGCCCGCGCCGGACGCGTCGCCTGCAACTCCTCCAAGTACTGTTCCAACAGTTCCTCCGGTTTCACCGATAGCCGCAGCAGCAACACCTGCTGCGGTGCCTTCGCCGCCCGCCCCCGCAGACGAGAACAAGAAGCAGACGGCGCGGGGTGTGCTTGGCAGCGGTAAGGCTTGGGTGCTGGCGTTGTTTGGTGGCAAGGGCCACCAAGGCCACGCGGCGCCTGAGGGGCAGGCCGGCATGCCCGCAGACATGGCGCATGAGATGGGCCATGGCGGCAAAGACCTGCCGGCCATGGTCCGCGACATGCGCAACCGGTTCTGGATCTGCCTGATCTTCACCATCCCGATCTTTGTCTACGCACCGATGGGAGATATGTTCAAGCCCCCGGCGCCGCCCTTCGGGTTGGAACTCAACCTGTGGCTGTTCTTCTTCGCCAGCGCCGCGATTCTCTACCCGAGTTGGCCGTTCTTCGTCTCTGCGTGGCGTGCGCTCAAGAATCGCACCCTGGGCATGGCAGCGCTGATCGTGTTGAGCGTGGGCACCGGGTATCTCTTCAGTGTCGGCGCTACGTTCTTCTTCAAGGGGGGTGGGCAGTTTTTCGAGGCCGTAGCGGTCCTGCTGGTTTTCATCCTGCTGGGACACTGGCTGGAAATGCGTGCCCGTGCCGGTGCCTCGTCCGCCATCCAGGCGCTGATGAATCTCACCCCGGCGCTGGCCTCTGTTATCCGCAACGGCGCTGAGGTTGAAGTTCCCACGGCGGAGGTGCTGGCAGGCGAGATTGTCGTGATCCGGCCGGGCGGCAAGATTCCGGTCGACGGCACGGTGGAGACCGGCGAATCGCTGGTGGATGAGTCCATGCTCACCGGCGAATCGATGCCGGTGCAGAAGGGGCCGGGCGCCACGGTGATCGGCGCAACGATCAACAAGAGCGGGAGTTTTCGCTACAAGGCGACCAAGGTTGGGGCCGACTCGGCGCTGGCGCAGATCGTGAAGCTGGTGCAGGAGGCGCAGAACTCGAAGGCCCCGGCGCAACTCCTGGCGGACAAGGCTGCGCAATGGCTGGTGATCGCCGCGATCGTGATTGGTCTTGCGACCTTTGCGGTGTGGTTCTGGTGGATCGGACAACCGCTGCTGTTCGCGGTGACACTGACCATTACGGTTTTCGTGATCGCCTGCCCGGATGCGTTGGGCCTGGCGACGCCGATGGCGGTCATGGTGAGTACCGGCCTCGGCGCAATGAACGGCATTCTGTTCAAGAACGCCTCGGCGCTCGAAGACGCCACCAAGCTCAACGTCATCGTCTTCGACAAGACCGGCACGCTCACCGTCGGTCAGCCGGAGGTCGTGGAGATCATTACGGCGGAAGGTGTCACCGAAGGTGGCGTGCTCACCGCCGCAGCGGCCGTGGAGCAGGGGTCCGAGCATCCATTGGCGCAAGCGATCCTGCGCAGGGCGTCGAACCTTACCGTGGCTGCGCCTGCAGGATTCGAAAACGTGGAAGGCATGGGCGCGCGCGCAGAGACGGCTGAGGGAACGGTGTTCCTCGGCAACCGGATGCTGATGGATCAGCAGAAGCTCGCTCTTGGCGCCTTGGAAGCCGAAGCCGTGCGTTTGCAAGGCGACGGCCGCACAGTGGTGCATGTGGCCCAAGCCGCTCGCGTGATCGGCCTCATCGCCATCGCCGATGCGATCAGACCCACCTCCAAGGCAGCGGTGGCAAAGCTGCGCGAACGCGGCATCGAAGTGGTGATGCTCACCGGCGACAACGCGGCCACGGCCAAGCGCATTGCCGCGGATCTGGGCATCGACAGCGTGTTGGCCGACGTGCTGCCGGCGCAGAAGGCCGAGAAGGTCAAAGAGCTGCAGGCCACGGGGAAGA
>JANNKD010000072.1:0-7426 GCA_031396115.1 Gammaproteobacteria bacterium | reverse complement strand
GCCGCCGCCACCAATGTCTGGACGGTGGAGGTCATTGCGGGACAGCGCTTCGCCTATGCGCTGCGGCGCGAAGGCACGGATCGCCGCTTCCGCGTGGAGTTTGACCTCGCCCGCCCGATCACCCCGCCCCCGCCGCCGTGGGGCGCTAAGGCGGATACCCCGTGATGGCGCGGATCCGCTCGTACAGCGGCCGCAGCTTCGGATACAGGGGCAGGTAAACCTCGCGGTACAACTGGTCGTAGGTGCGCTGCGCGCGCGAGTCGGGCGTGAAGCGCGCGCCGACTCGCGTCATTGCGGCGACGGCGGCCTTGTAGTCCGGATGCAGGCCCAGCCCCACCGCGAGGTTGATGGCGGCGCCGAGCGCCGAGGTTTCGTAAACCTCCGGCCGTTCGGCCGGCAGGCCGAACACGTCGGCCGTGATCTGCATGGCCATGTCGCTCTGCGAGCCGCCGCCGGCGACGACGACGCGACGCAACTGCCGCCCGATCTTGCGCTCGATCTGCTCGCGGCCGGCGCGCAGGCCGTAGACGAGACCCTCGATGATGGCGCGGTAAAAATGCGCGCGCGTGTGCGCTTCGCCGAAGCCGATGATGGCGCCCTTGGCCTCCGGTCCC
Organism: Gammaproteobacteria bacterium; assembly: GCA_031396115.1. Lineage (GTDB taxonomy): Bacteria > Pseudomonadota > Gammaproteobacteria > Nevskiales > Nevskiaceae > JACPFV01. Next base: position 6,812 of record JANNKD010000072.1, on the reverse strand, counting down.
GGATCGCGCACGCCGGGCGACCAGTACGGCTGCACCGTCAGGCCCATCGAGCCGGGCGGCACGCCGCGCACCAACTCGTCGAACAGGGATTCGACCGGCACGCCACGCTCGCGCGCCAGCGCCTGCTCGCGATGCGCGAACTCGCGCTTGAACCAGCTCACCAGCCAGAAGCCGCGGTGGATCTGCACCTCGGTATTCCAGGCGCCGGGCAGCGCGGCCGGGTACGCCGGCAGCAGGCGCTGCACCTCCAGGTACTTGGGCTGCGTCGTGTTGATCGTGGCCGTCGTGCCGAACGACAGCGCGGCGACGTCTGGCTCGAGCGCGCCGCTGCCGAGCACCTCGCAGGCCTTGTCGGCGGCGGCGGCGACGATCGGCAGGCGTGGCGGCAGGCCCAGCTCCTCCGCGGGAATGCGCGCGAGGTAGCCGAGCCTCTGTCCGGGCGCCACCAGCTCGGGCAGCTGGTCATGGCGGATGGCGACCGCCTTCCACTTCCAGTCGCCGTGTTTCGCCCAGGCCATGCGCTTGTAATCGAAAGGCACGTAGCCGACCTGGCTGCCGATCGAATCGACGAAGTTGCCGGTGAGCCGGTAACTCAGGTAGCCCGACAGGAACAGGTACTTTTTGGTCGCGGTCCACAGCGCCGGCTGGTGCTGCGCCAGCCAGTTGGCCTCGGCTTCGCGCTGGAAATGCTGGATCAGTCCGCTCGCGCCCGCGAGCGTGAACAGGGAGCTCCACACCGGGCCCAGCGCCGGCGGCTGGTCGCTACGGCGCTGGTCCAGCCACAGGATGGCCGGCCGCAGCACGTGGCCGCCGCCGTCGAGGCACACCATGGTCGCGCGCTGCGTGGTCAGCGCCAGCCCCGCGATCTCGCCGGGCTTGACCTGCCCGCCCGCCCACAGCTCGCGCACGCAGGCGACGACGCTCTCCCAGTACAGGTCCGCGGGTTGCTCGGCCCAGCCCGGCTGCGGGGAGTGGTAGGTCGGCTCGAAGATGCGCTGCGCCCGCGCGCGCAGGTGTCCCTGCGCGTCGAACACGATGGCGCGCGCGCTCTGCGTGCCGACGTCGATGGCGAGCAGCAGGCTTGCGGTCATCCCGCCGGCACCGGCGCGTGGTCGCGAGCCCACACCTGCAGGTAGCGCCGCTCCTCCTCGCGCCAGCGCTGTTCGCTCCACTTGAGTTCCTGGCGGCACACGGGCTCGAGCTTTGGCAGCAGGTCGCGCGCACCGTTCGGCAGGACCAGTCCGAGCCGCGTCCGGCGCAGCATGATGTCGTCGAGGTGCACGACCTGCTCGTGGCGCGCCGCAAAGCGCACGCGCGCCACCGAGTACCGCGTGCCGGCGATGGCGATTTCCTCAGCGGAGCGCGTCTGCGTGCGCATGACCGAGCTCAGCTTGGTCGACACGGTCGCCTCGGCGCTTGAGTGCGACAGCGCGGAGTCCTGGCGCGCCGCCGCGCGCAGCGCGCGCTGCGCGGTCAGGCGGAAGGTGGTGAGCTTGCCGCCGGTCACGCCGACCAGGCCCGGCTCGCTCCACAGCGCCGACTCGCGCGACTCGTCCGACACCCGCGCCTTGCCGCGGGACACCACGGAGCGCACCGCGCTGTAGCTGCTCAGCGCGTCCGCAGCCTTGAGGCCCGCGGTCGGGAACTGGTGCACCAGCCCCTCGATCAGGTAGTCAGCCTCGGCGCGGCTCATGCGCGGCGGCACGCCGGCCGGCCCGTCGTGGTCGAGGTCGGTGGTGCCGTAGAGCGTGACGTTCTCCCACGGGTAGACGAACACCGGCCGGCGGTCACGCGGATGCATCCAGGAAACCGCCTGCTTCACCGGCAGCACCTGGTGCGCAAAGAAGAAATGGCTGCCGCGCAACGGGCGCAGTTTCGGCGCCTTGCCGCCCTCCGACAGGCGACCGGCCTGCACGCCCGTCGCGTCCACCACCACGGTGGCCTCGAGCTCGCGCGTGGCGCCGTCCGCATCGCGCACGGCGACGCCGCGCACGCGGCCGCCGGCGCGCAGCACGGCCTCAACCCGCGTGTAATTGCGCGCCGTCGCGCCGGCCGCGCAGGCCTGCACGATCAAGGTCAGCACCAGGCGCGCGTCGTTGGTGCACGCGTCGTCGTAGAGCATCGCGCCGAGCAAGCCTTTGTCCCGGATGCCCTCTTCCAGGTTCAGCGCCTCCGCGGCATCGACCCAGCGCGAGGTTTTCGCGCCGGCCATGCGGTCGTACAGCCACAGGCCGAGCTTGATGGCGGCCTTGCCGGGTTTCTCGCCGCGATAGATCGGCATCATGAAGGGCAACGGCTCGACCAGGTCCGGCATGGCCGTGAGCAGGCGCTGGCGCTCGTGCACCGAGTCCCGCGTCAGCCGCCACTGTCCCGACTTGAGGTAACGAAGGCCGCCATGCACCAGCTGCGACGAGCCCCCCGACGTGCCGGAGGCGAAATCGTCCTTCTCGAGCAGCAGCGCCTTCACGCCGGAGCGCGCCGCCTCGTTGAGGATGCCGGCGCCCGTGATGCCGCCGCCGACGATGATGAGGTCGTACTTCGACGCAAGCTGGGCGAGGTCCGGACGTTTCATGTGAAGAGCTTCCCTGGGTTGAGCAATCGATCGGGATCGAATTCGCGCGCCATCGCGCGCAACAGATCCATGCCCAGCGGGCCTTTCTCCGCCGGCAGGTACAGCGCGTGGTCCGCGCCGACGCCGTGCTGGTGGCTGATGGTGCCACCGTGCTGCACGATCGTGCTGGAGACGGCCTGCTTGAGGCGGCGCCAGCGCTCGAGCTCGCGGTCCGCATCGCCGCACAACCGCCAGACGAAGGTCGAGTACACACTGCAGCCCTGCCGGTAGACGTGGGAGAGGTGCGTGTAGGCGTGCACGCGCTCCTGGTCGCGCTGGAACACCTCGCGCGCAGCCGCCTCGACCGCCCGCATGGTGCCCGTCACCTGCGGCCAGTTCACGCACGTCTCCATCGTGTCCACGGCATAACCCGCGTCCCACAGCGTGTTGCGCAGGTAGGCGCTGCGGAAGCGGTTCTTGACCCAGCCGGCGCCGGGCCGCGCCCCGGCGTGCACGCCGCGATGCGCGCGCACCACGGCCAGCGCCTCGCGCAGGTTGCGGCGCACCGCGCGCGCCGCGCCGGTCACGCCGATCAACATCATGACTTTGCCGGGGCCCGCGCCGCGCAGCTTCAGGTAGCGCTCGAGCCACGCAATCAGGCGCGGATGCCCGGCAAGGCCGAGCTGCGTCTCGGTCTCGACTTCGTTTGACAGGCGCAGCATGGACAGCGCCAGCTCGCCCTGGGCCAGCGCGCGCATGGCGCGCGCGCCGTCGTCCCAGCCTGGGAAGAACACGGCGTGGAAAACCTCGCGTTCCGGCAGGCGCCGGATGCGCGCGCTCACTTCGGTCAGCAGGCCGAGCCGCCCTTCCGAGCCCATCAGGCACTCGCGCAGGTCCGGTCCGGCCGACGACGCCGGTACCGCGCCGACGCGCCACTCGCCCTTGAAGGTGGCGACGCGGCCGGCGTGGAACAGGTGCTCGATACGGCCGTAGCGCAGGGACTGCTGGCCCGAGGAGCGCGTCACAACCCACCCGCCGAGGGTGGACAACTCATAGGACTGCGGGAAATGTCCGAGCAGGTAGCCCTTCTGCGCCAGCTGCGCCTCGACGCTCGGGCCCGGCGTGCCCGCGCCGAACCGGGCCAGCTGCGCGGTCTCATCCACGTCCAACAGGGAATCGAGCAGTTCCAGCGAGAGCGACAGCACCGGACGGTCCGAGGGCGGTACCGCGAGGTGCCCGACCACGCTGGTGCCTCCGCCGTAAGGAATGACCGTCGCACCCAGGCGCCGCGCGTGCGCCAGCGCCTCGGCGACGTCGTCGTGGCTGGCCGGCAACGCGACGGCGTCCGGAAACGGACCGAGCCGGCCGGCGCGCATGGCGATCCAGTCCGGGAAGCTGTGCCCGCGCGCGTGGCGCAGGCGCGCCTCCGGCCCGGCATCGAACGCGGCCGCGGACTCCAGGCGCGAGCGCGGGACCGCGCGCAGCGCGTGGTCGAGCGACGCATCGCGCGGCGGCGTGGCCGCGCCGATGCGCTCGCGCAGGAACGCCAGCGCATCTCCGGTCAGTGGAAACTCGTTGGCGCTGTCGCCCCACCCGTTCCAGCGTCTCACGGACTCCCCCTTGCTGGGCGCAAGCATCGCATGCGCTTCCGGGGCGCGCGAACCCGGGATCGCTCAGGTCGCGCGCAGCGGCGCCGACGCGTCCGGCCCGAGCAAGCCTCGCAGCGCCGCGAGCGTGACGCACGGCGCATCGAGACGCCCGTGCAGCACGGTGGAAGGCACGCCGGGCTCGCCGAGCGTGTCGACCACGAGTTGGGCGCGATCGAAGTCTTCGTGCGCGGTATTGGCGTTGGTGGTGACCACGGTGGCGATGCCGGCAGCGACCGCCGCAGCCACGCCCATCTCCGAGTCTTCGATGGCGACGCACTCGCGCGGCGCAAGGTCGAGGCGCGCCAGCGCCAGCAGGTACAGGTCCGGCGCCGGCTTCTTGTGCTCGACGTCCTCGCCGCACACCAGCACGTCGAACTGCTCAACCAGCTCCGCGCCGAGGCTGTGCCGCAGGATCGGCTTGAGCGTCGCGCGGCTCGCGCTGGTGACGATGGCGAGGCGCAGGCCGGCGCCGCGCGCCTCAGCCATCAACCGGGCGGCGCCCGGCCGCAGCGGCACGCGGCCGTGCCGCACGAGATGACGGAAATAGCGGCTCTTGAGCCGGTGCACTTCCTGCGTCCAGCGCTGCGGATCGGTTTCCACGGCGCGCTGATGCTCGCCCAGTTCCGGGTGATAGCGCTCGAGGTAGTACAGCAAGCGCTCCTGTCCGCCGGTCTGGCGCAACAGCTTGCGGTACAACTTGGGCCCCCAGCGGAACGACAACCCCAGCTTCCTGAAAGCGCGGTTGTAGGCCGGCCGATGGCCAAGCCTCTCGGTATCCGCAAGGGTGCCGTCGAGATCGAACAACAGCGCCCGCAACGTCATGTCAGGTAGCCTAGCACCACCTCCCCGTAATTGACTGATTCCTTGACGGAAACCGCTGCCGACGCGCCTGGTCGTGGGTGCCGGACGCCAACCTGCGACGCTGCCCGCCCCTGCCGCATCAAAGGGATAATGCGATGCAGCACGCGCATCCCGCACCGCACAAATCGGCGACCCTTCCCCTATAATGCGCTGCAACAAACCCGCCACAGCCGCCAATGTCCGACATCCGCATCATCAAGAAGTATCCGAACCGCCGGCTCTACGACACGGAAGTGAGCCGTTACATCACGCTGGAGGAAGTACGCCTGCTGGTGATGGACAACGTGAAGTTCCGCGTGCTCGACAAGAACACGCATGACGACATCACGCGCAGCATCCTGCTGCAGGTCATTGCCGAGCAGGAAGAAGGCGGCAACCCCATCTTCACCAGCGAACTGCTGGTTCGTATCATCCGCTTCTACGGCGACCCGATGCAGGCCAGCATCACGCGCTACCTCGAACTGTCGATGCAGCTGTTCGTGCAGAAGCAGCACCAGTTCGCCGAGCAGCTCAAGCAGATGCTGGGCCAGGCTCAGCACCCGGTGCAGCTGCTGAAGGACATGGCCGAGCAGAACGTGCCGATCTGGCGCTCGGTGCGCAAGGAATTCCTGAAGAACCTGTCGCGCGCCAAGTCCACGCTCCGGCCCCGCCGCCGTGCCGGTGGCCCGGACGGCCCGGCCGGGGCCGCTGGATCCAGCGAAAACTGAGGTTCTCGCTGTATTAGTGACGCATCCGTCACTAATGTTTCTAAGGCATTACACCTCTAACGCGCTGATTTCTAGCGCGTTTATTTTTTTGCCGTGTATTGACTAAACAGTAAGTCGTGTTTTATAGTGCACCGCACCATAGTTCTGACATAAAAAACCCGGCAAGGCCGGGTTAGTTAAGCCAGAGTTTTGTGAAGGTTCCTCCAGAAAGGCCTCTGTGCCTTTCTCGCACCTTAGCCCCGTCTCCCCCGACGGGGCTTTTTTTTGCCCTGAATCAAATCCTCAGTGCGCCTGCGCAGCCTGGGCTTCGGCGGGCTTGCCCTCGCCGACCGCCTTCATCGACAGGCGGATGCGGCCCTGCTTGTCGACCTCGAGCACCTTGACCCGCACGATATCGCCTTCCGAAAGCTCGTCCGAGATGTTCTCGACGCGCTTGTCGGAGATCTGCGAGATGTGCACCAGGCCGTCCTTGCCCGGCAGGATCGTGACGAACGCGCCGAAGTCCATCAGGCGCGCCACCCGGCCCTCATAGATCTCGCCGACCTGCACGTCGCGCGTCAGCGCGTTGATGCGGTCGATCGCGGCCTCGGTCGCCTTCTTGTCCACCGCGGCGATCTTGATCGTGCCGTCGTCGGCGATGTCGATCTCGGTGCCCGTGGCCTCGGTGATCGAGCGGATGGTCGCACCGCCCTTGCCGATGACGTCGCGGATGCGCTCCGGGTTGATCTTGATGGTGGTGATGCGCGGGGCGAACGGCGACATGTCGGCGCGCGGCCGATCGAGCGACTTCGCCATTTCGCCGAGGATGTGGATGCGCGCGTCCTTGGCCTGCGCCAGGGCCTGCTTCATGATCTCGCCGGTGATGCCGGTGATCTTGATGTCCATCTGCAGCGCGGTGATGCCTTCCTTGGTGCCGGCGACCTTGAAGTCCATGTCGCCGAGGTGATCTTCGTCACCGAGGATGTCGGTCAGCACCGACCACTTCTCGCCTTCCTTGATCAGGCCCATCGCGATGCCCGCGACCGGCGCCTTGATCGGCACGCC
>JANNKD010000067.1:0-8556 GCA_031396115.1 Gammaproteobacteria bacterium | reverse complement strand
CTCGTCCATCCGCGAATACCTGTGCGGTGAGGCCATGGCCGGGCTCGGCATCCCGACCACACGCGCGCTGTGCATCACCGGATCAAGCGAGCCGGTGCAGCGCGAGACGGTCGAGACCGCCGCCGTGCTGTGCCGCATGGCCCCCAGCCACCTGCGCTTCGGCAACTTCGAGGTGTTCTATTACCGCAACGAGCACGACAAGCTCGCGCCGCTGGCGGATCACGTGATCGAGAACTATTTTCCGGCACTGTGCCCCTCACCCTACCCTCTCCCCGCAAGCGGGGAGAGGGAACAGCTTTATCGCAACTGGCTCACCGAAGTGGTCGAGCGCACCGCCAGGCTCATGGCGCAGTGGCAAGCCGTCGGCTTCTGCCACTGCGTGATGAACAGCGACAACATGTCCATCCTCGGCCTCACGCTCGACTACGGCCCCTACGGTTTCATGGAGCCGTTCGACCCGCACTGGATCTGCAACCACTCCGACGAGGCCGGCCGCTACGCCTACGACCAGCAGCCCGGCATCGGCCACTGGAATTGTTCGCGCCTGCTGCAGGCCACGCTGCCGCTGCTGCACGCCGAGCCCGAAAAGGCCATCGAGATCGCCTACGCCATCCTCGAGCGCTACGGCGCGGTGTTCGTCGCCGAGAACCTGGCGCGGTGGCGCGCCAAGCTCGGGCTGGCGCAGGTGCGCGACGACGACCCCGAGCTGATCAATGGCCTGCTGACGGTGCTGGCGCGCTCGCGCGGGGACTTCACCACCGTGTTCCGCCTGCTCGGCGAAGTGCGCGCCGAAGGCGTGCCGGCGGTTCGCGACCACCTTCTCGACCTGGACGGTTTCGATGCCTGGCTCGCGAGTTACCGCGCGCGGCTGGTGCAGGAGCAGTCCGACGACGATGCGCGTGCCGCGCGCATGAAGCAGGTCAATCCGAAGTACGTGCTGCGCAATCATCTGGCGCAGGTGGCCATCGAGAAAGCCCAGGCCGGCGATTACGCCGAGATCGAGCGGCTGCGCACCCTGCTGGCGCGGCCATTCGACGAACAGCCTGGGATGGAACCCTACGCCGCCCCGGCCCCAGCCGGGACGCACAAGGTCGAGGTCAGCTGCTCGTCCTGACAAGCCGCGCCAACCGGCGTAGAGTGCTTTCAAGGGATCGTTCACCGGCGCCGCAATGGCGCCACTGGGAGTCATGCATGAACGCTGCCCGCTTGTCCGCCGTTTTTCTCTCCTGCTCCTGTGCCGTGCTGTCGGCTGGCGCGCTCGCAGAAGATTCGCCCTGGTCACTGGGCCTGCGCGCCGGCATGAGTACCGCCGACGGCGAGCCTTCCAACGACGCCATAACGATGGGCCTTGCGCTGCGCTACCGGCTCGACGAAGGGGTCAACGCGGGCGTCGCGCTCGAGCGCATGCAGTACGACTTCGAGCGGCCCTGGCGCATCGTCGGCGTCGAGCAGGACAAGACCATCGCGCCCGATGACATCGACGCCGACGCCACGTCCACCGGCCTGAGCGTGTTCTACGAGCGCATGTACGGCGGCCCGGCGCAGCGCTGGGTGCCTTACTGGAGCGCGGCGCTCGGGGTGCATTCGCCCGATGCCGACCCGGCGACCGGGCCCGCGGTGGGCGGCGGCACCTTCGACATGCGCACCGACCCGGGCACCGAGATCGTGCCGGGCGCGCGAGGGGGTTATCAGCTGAATTTCGGGCCGTCGTGGTCGGCGGATGCCTCGGTGAGCGTGAACTACCACATCGCCGACTGGAAGGTCGAGGACCGCCAGAGCGGCAACACCGGCAAGGTCGGCAACTACACCCACTACGGCCTGCAGCTCGGCATGGTGTACCGCTTCGGCCGGTAGCGCCGCGTCAGGGCGACTTGTAAACCTTGCCGCCCTTCATCACGAAGCGCACGTCCGTCAGCGCCTTCACGTCCGCCAGCGGATCGCCGGCGACGGCGACCACGTCCGCCAGCAGGCCCGGGCCCAACTCGCCGCGGTCGGTCACGCCGAGCGCTTCGGCCGCGGTGAGCGTGCCGGCGCGGATCGCCTGCGCCGGCGACAGGCCGTAACGCTGCAGCGACACGAACTCACGCGCGTTGCGGCCGTGCACCCACAGCTCGTCGCTGCCGGTCACGATCTTGACGCCGTGCTTGAGCGCCAGCTTCACGCTGCTGGCGATGCGCACCTTCAGCTCGTCGCGCTTGCGCTGCATGACCGGTGACATGCCGGGGAAATCGAGTACGTCCCAGACGTAGCTGGTCGCGCTCCAGTAGGCGCCCTTCTCCTTCATCAGCCTGGCGGTCGCCTCGTCGAGCGTGGTGCCGTGCTCGATGGTCGTCACGCCGGCGCGCACGGCGGCGTTGATGCCTTGCGTTCCATGCGCGTGGGCGGCGACGCGCAGGCCGTGGCGCGCGGCTTCCTCGACCACCGCGCGCAGCTCGGCGTCGCTGAACTGCTGCGCCCCGGCCGGCCCCTCGGCCGACAGCACGCCGGCGGTCGCGCAGATCTTGATGTACTGCGCCCCGTGCTTGATCTGGTAGCGCACGCCCTTGAGCACCTCGTCGACGCCGTCGACGACGCCGACCTTGGGGTCCGACTCGAGCACGCCGGGCGCGTAGCCGGTTTCATCGCAGTGACCACCCGTGATGCCGAGCGAGTAGCCCACCGGCACGACACGCGGGCCGTCCACCAGCCCCTTGTCGATCGCGCGCGCCAGCGCCACGTCGGCGAAGCCGCCGTTGTTGCCGACGTCGCGCGTCGTGGTGAATCCCGCCAGCAGCGTCACGCGCGCGTTGCGCGCCCCGAGCAGCGCCCAGTCGGCCGGCGTTTCAGTGGCGTCCTGGTGCTTCCAGTCCCCGTCCAGGGTCGTGGTCAGGTGCGAGTGCATATCGATGAGCCCGGGCAGCAGCGTGTGGCCCGGCAGCTCGATCACACGCGCGCCGGCCGGCACCGTCGGCGGGTTGACCCCCGTGATGCGGTCGCCGTCGATCACGACCACGGCCGGCTTGACGTAGTCGCCATTGCGCACGTCGACCAGGCGGTCGGCGCGCACCACGAGCGTCTCGGCAAAGGTGGCGCCGGCAAAGGAGAACAGGAGTGCGGTCAGCAGGTGGCGTGACATGATTCACCCTCGAGGTCCGGATGACAGCGGCGGCACTGTAGCATTCAGGCATCGTTCAGCCGCACGACCCCAAGCTGCCCCTGCCTTCAACCGGGAGACCGACATGAAACGACTGCTGCTCATCCCCACCCTGATGTGTGCCGTGCTCGCCGCCAGCCCCGCCTTCGCCGGCGACTCCGGCGGCGACCGCCAGGTCAAGCGCGAACAGTGGTGCAAGGACAATCCCGCCAAGTGCGAGGAGGCCAAGGCCCGCCACGAGAAGTTCTGCAAGGCGAATCCGGAAACCTGCAAGCAGCGCAAGGCCGCGCGCGAGAAGCGCTCTGCCTGGTGCGACAAGAATCCGGCGGAGTGCCAGAAGCTCAAGGACGAGCGCAAGGCCCGCCACGAGAAGATGAAGGAAGCCTGCAAGGCCGATCCGGCGAAGTGCGAGCAGCGCCGCAAGGAAGGCCGCGAACGTCGGAAGGATCGCAGCGATGCGTTCTGCGACAAGAATCCGGACAAGTGCGACGGCATGCCGGACGACGACGAGGATTTCGACGACTGAGCAGCGGCTGTAGGAGCGCCACTTTGGCGCGACCAAATCGCGCCTAAGAGGCGCTCCTACAACGTAGCCGACATCATCGCCGGGCGCCGTTTCGCGCCCTGGGCGCCTTGTAGGAGCGCCTCTCAGGCGCGACTGAAACTGCTCAAGGCTCAAACCCAGATGGCATCCCAATGGGGATAGTCCGCGATTCGTTTGACGAGCCTTGCCCGCAGCGGATTCATGACGACGTACCGCGCCACGACTTTCACGTCTTCCTCGTTGCGCATCTGATGGTCGTGGTATGCGCGTTGCCACACGGGACCGCTGCGCTTCAGGCACTGGTTCACAGATCGGGCGCTCGCCGATTTCAAGCGGTCGACATAAGCGCTCAACGAATCGGCATCACCAAGCTGAAGCAGCACGTGCAGGTGGTCGGGCATCAATACCCAAGCGATTAGTGCAGTGCCCTTGAGGAGCTGCGGCGCGTTGAGTGACCTGACAGCGGCCCGAGCGGCGTCGAAGTCGGCAAAGAATCGCTGCCGGGCGTGCGTTGTGGTTGTCACGTGATAGATGTGGCCGCCGAGGGAACAACGACCTTTCCTCAGGGCGGCCTGGTCCGGTCCAGGGTTTGGGTTCGAGGACATGTTTGCCCTTCTTGTTGTTCTTAACAGTCGCGCCTAAGAGGCGCTCCTACAACTGCATCGCGCCTAAGAGGCGCTCCTACAACTGCATCGCGCCTAAGAGGCGCTCCTACAACCTAAACCAACCCTCACTTCGGCACAAACAACCGATCCATCATCGCCGGATCGTCGAAGTGGGAGCGGCCGACGAAGGAGGTGGGGTGGCGGCCCCATTGGCGCATCCCGCCGGCGCTCTTGATGCCTGCGGGCCACAGCCAGAAGCGCTCGAAGCGCTCCGTGCCGCAGGCCAGGCCGTCCTCGCAGAACAGGCTGCGCGTGCCCTCACCCTCCGGCAGCGACAGCAGTTCGTTGTAATCGGCCTGCGCGTAGGTCGCCACCTGGGAGGCACTCACCTCGGACAGCGGCACCAGCCGGCGCACGTAATGCGTGGCCGATTGCACGCGCAGCGCGAACGGTTGCGCGGGCGCGTCCTGCGGAAACAACACCGGCTCCTGCCAGAAGCTGCTGCCCAGATCGCGGCGCTTCAGCGGCTGCGCGCCGCCGGCGCGTAGCGCCGGTTCCGGAATGAAGTAGTAGTGATAACAGCCGCAGGCGTGGATCGTGTCGTACAGCAGTGGCTTGCCCGTTTCGTCGAGTGTCACGCGCCAGACGATGCCATCGAGCGCCCCGCCGTACGAGAACCCCGCGGACTTCGGCCGCTCCGAAAACCAGGCGACATAGACGAGTTGCGCCAGCACCTTGCCGCCGAAGCGCGTGTACGCGGGCAGGAAATAGGTGAGCGGCCGCGACAGGTCCACTGCCGGATCGCCCTTGCGCAGCACCGGCGCGCCGAGCCGGTCGTAATCGCCGGCGGTCTCGACCAGCCAGTGCGGCGCGTGGGCGGCGGCGAGTTGCTGCCAATCGGCGGGAAGCAGGATTGGAATGCCCAAGGCATCGCGGCTAACAGACAAGTCGCGCCTAGGAGGCGCTCCTACAACTGCATCGCGCCTGAGAGGCGCTCCTACAAGGGGGGCGGCGGAGGGCGTCCACAGCACCAGCGGCCCGTCCGATTTCAGCAGCGCGTGCGGTCCGGCGTAGTCCTCGCGCACGTCGTCGTTGAAGCCATCGATGCCCAGGTTCAGGAACGGCACCGCGACCGGATAGAGCCCGAGCGCGCGGCGCCAGATCGAATAGTCGTCGGGCACCGCAGCGCGCTCGCGCAGCGCGGCCCGGCGGGCGGGATCCTTCAGGTCGCGCGCCGCCCACTCCTCGCCGCAGCGATTGAGGTGCTCCAGCTCCTCGTCCGGATTGTCCCAGCCGAGGTTCCTCAGCTCGGACTCGCGCGCCTGCAGGTCCAGGTGGCGCATGCGCTCGACCCACGCGTCGAACGCCGGGCCGTCGGGCGCCTCATCCGCGAACGACGCGAGGAAGCGGTCGCTGCGCAGGTACGGGAAGCCGGCGATGGCATGCGCGCCGCCGTTGCGCGCGTCGGCCGCATCGACGCGCTGGTCGAATCCGAGAAAATCGCCGCGGCAGTCGGCGGACTCGGGGATCAGCGGCGGGAGGGTGGCGCAGGCGGTGAGGAGCAGTGTCATCCCGAGGCCCAAAAGGCCGAGGGATCTCGTCCAGAACGCGATCCCTCGCTTCGCTCGGGATGACAGGTTCGCTCGGGATGACACGGTCACTCCCGCCCACAGCGCAGGTTTGCCGACACCGCAACGTCCATCTGCTTGGGATTCGGCAGCTTGAGCTTGCCCATCAGCTCCGCGTACTCGGCCGCCGACTTCACCTGCAGGCGCGGATTGTGGCGTTTTTCCTCGCCGATGGTGGACACGGTCCAGCCCTTGTAGTCGTGGGCGGGATAGACCAGCGTCTCGTCCGGCAGTTTCAGCAGCTTGTTGAACAGCGAGTCGTAGGCCGCGAACGCATCGCCGTTCTGGAAGTCGGTGCGTCCGGTGCCGCGGATCAGCAGCGCGTCACCGGTGAACACGCGATCGTCCATCACCAGGCTGAAGGACTCGTCGGTGTGGCCGGGCGTGTACATCGCGCGCAGCTTCACGCCGTCAACGCCGATCGCCTGCCCGTCCTTGAACTGTGCCGACACGCACTCGGCCTTGGTGCGGTCACCCATCCACGTCACGCAGTGGGTCGCATCGCGCAACTCGCCCAGCGCGGTGACGTGGTCGGCGTGCGTGTGCGTGTCAATGGCGATGACCAGCTTCACGCCGAGCTCGTCGATCAGTTGCAGGTACTCGCCGGCGTGTTCCTTGACCGGATCGATGATCAGCGCCTCGCCGCCCGCGCGCGCAGCCAGCAGGTAGGTGTAGGTGCTCGATTCGGTGTCGAAGAGTTGGCGGAAGAGCATGGGGTGGATCGGTCGCGCCTAGGAGGCGCTCCTACAAGAAGACCTTCACAACGAGGCCCAGGGCGACGAGCAGCATAATCACGGCGAACACTTGCTGCAGGCGCGGGCCGGCGATGCGCGGCGCGAGCTTGCGCCCGGCGAGCATGCCGGCCAGGGCGCCGAGCACGAACGGCACCGCGGCAGCCCAGGCGATGGGCACGCCCTGCACCGCCGCGCCGGCGGCGGCCACCGCGCTGATCAGCGCCACGGCGAGCAGCGAGGTGGCGATCGCCGAGTGCATGGACAGGCCGCTGGTGTAGCGCAGCGCCGGCACGATCACGAAACCGCCGCCGACGCCGAGCATGCCGGCCACGAACCCGGTCAGGCCGCCGATCCCGGCGACCACGGCGAACGTGGCCTTGCTCCAGAGGATGCGGCCCTTGTCGCTGACCTTGATCCAGCGGCCGCCGGCCTGCGTGCCGTCACCGGAGACGGTCGCGCGCACGATGGCGGCTTCGGCCGGCGTGCGGATGGCCTGGCGCAACATGCGCGCACCGACGTAGGCGAGCACCAGGGCGAACACACCGGTCAGGACCGGCAGGGGCAGCAGCGACGCGACGGTCAGGCCGAGCGGCGCCGTGAACAAAGCGGCAACGCCCATCAGCGCCGCGGCGCGATAGCGCACGTGCGTGACGTCCCATGCCACCACGGTGCCGAAGGTCGCCGATGCGCATACGGCGAGCAGCGCCACCGGCGCCGCCTGCGGCAGCGTCCAGCCCAGGCCGAACATCAGCAGCGGCACGGCCAGGATCGAGCCGCCGGCGCCGGTCAGGCCGAGCACCGCGCCGACGATGATTCCAAGGATCACTGCCATGGGCGGCTATAGTACCGGCGCATGAACCTCGGCGAATTCGCGGCACCGCTCGCCGGCGGCGCGCTGATCGGGCTGGCGGCGCTGCTGCTGTACGCCACGCTCGGCCGCATCGCCGGCGTCAGCGGCATCGCCTTCAGCATGCTCGACTCGCCCGGCGCCGAGCGCCACTGGCGCGCGCTGTTCCTCGCCGGACTGATCGCCGGCAGCTGGCTCGCCGCGCTCGCGTTCGGCGCGCTGCCCCCGGCCACGCAGTTCACCGGCGGCGCCGCGGCGATCGCGCTCGTCGCCGGCCTGCTGGTCGGCATCGGCACGCGCATGGGCAACGGCTGCACCAGCGGGCATGGCGTCTGCGGGCTGGCGCGCCTGTCGCGGCGCTCGCTGGTCTCGGTCGTCATCTTCATGGCGTTCGGCATGCTGGCCGCCACCCTGCTGCGGCCGCTGCTCGCGTGAAGCACCTGCTGGCGTTCTCGACCCTCTCGGGCGTGCTGTTCGGCGCCGGCCTGCTGATCTCCGGCATGGCCGATCCGGCCCGCGTGCTGGGCTTCCTGCGGCTCGCACCGGGCTGGGATCCGTCGCTGGCATTCGTGATGGCCGGCGCGCTGGCCGTCACCATCCCCGGTTTCGCGCTCATGCGCCGGCGCGGCCGCCCGCTGTTCGGCCAAGCGCTGGCCGCGCCCGCAGCAGGCCCGCTCGACCGGCGCCTGCTGGCCGGCGCCGCGGTGTTCGGCCTCGGCTGGGGCCTGCAGGGCTACTGTCCGGGACCGGCGGTGGTCGCGTTCGGCATGTTGCAGTGGCCGGCGCTGGTATTCCTGCCGGCGATGTTCGCGGGCGCGTGGCTGGCGGATCGCCTCAGGATGGTGTGATCATGGAATCGCCATGGCTTCCCGACCCCTTCTCGCCTTGCTGCTCATGCTGGGCATGGTGACGGCGGCCGAGGCGGCCGATCCGAAGGCCGCGGGCCGCGTTGCCGCGCTGGTCGCCACCGGCCAGCGGCCAGCGGCCCGACGCCGCCACCACGGTTCAGCTCGTCGGCGCCGGCGCGGTGCTGATCGACGTGCGCAGCGAAGAGGAGTGGCAGGA
>JANNKD010000302.1:0-5258 GCA_031396115.1 Gammaproteobacteria bacterium | reverse complement strand
GTCCCACCCAACACGCGAGTACTCAATGTCTCCAACAGCCCCCAACGCCCTGATAGCCCTGGCGCTCGCCTTGAGCGCATGCGCGACGCCGCGCCTGCAGTCCACGGTCGACGTGCCCGGGCAGTTCACCGCTACGCCGGCGATGGCCACTGAGCCCGAAGTCGCCTGGTGGGAGCGCTACGGCGACCCAGTGCTGACCGAACTCATCGTGCGTGCCGCCCGCGAGAACCGCGACATCCGGATGGCGGCGCAGCGCGTGCGCGCCGCCCGCGCCGGCGTGACGATCAGCCGCTCCGCACTGCTGCCCAACCTCGGCGCGTCCGCCGGCGCCAGCGACTCCAGCAATGGCTACACCGGCAGCGCACGGCAAGGCGCCCCGGAGATGCGAAGCGCATCCGCCGGGCTGAGCGTCTCCTGGGAAGTTGACCTGACCGGGCGCCTGCGTGCCGGCGCCGCGGCCGCCGCGGAAGATGCGAAGGCCAGCGCAGACCATGCGCGCGGCGTGCGCCTGCTCGTATTGACGGACGTCGCCAGCAATTACTTCACGCTGGTCGGCGCCCAGCGCCAGCTCGACACGGTGCGCGCGATCTCGGCCGCCCAGGACGAGACCCTGCGCCTGGTGAGCGCGCGCCGTCGCGTCGGCTTGGCCTCCGAGTTCGACGTGGAACGCGCCCGCACGGAAGCCGCGCGCGCGCAAGCTTCGATCCCGCCGCTGCAGACGCTGGTCGCGGTCTCGCGTCACCGCCTCGCGGTGCTGATCGGCTCGCAGGCGTCGGCGGCCACGGCGCTCACCCCGTGGACCGGCGCGGTGGTCGTTCCGGAAATCCAGCCGGGGCAACCCGCTGCGTTGCTCGAGCGCCGGCCGGACTTGCTCGCGTCCCGCGCGCAGCTCGAAGCCGCCAACTGGCGCCGCCAGCAGGCGGCGGCGGAATGGTTCCCGCGGCTGTTTGTCAGCGCGATGTTTGGCCGCCAGAGCCTGGAAGCCAATGGCCTGGACCTCGGCGCCGCGCGCTTCAGCAGCGTGTCCGGCCTGCTGACCGCGCCGCTCCTCGACTGGGGCCGCACGCGCTCGATCAACGACATCGCCGAAAGCAACCAGTCCGAGGCCGTGCTGCGCTACGAGGATGCCATCGTGCGGGCGCTCGAAGACGTCGAGAACGCCCTGGTCACGCTCAAGGACGAGCGCAATCGTGAGCAGATGTTGCAGAGCGCCGCGGCTTCCGCCCAGGCAGCGCTGACCCGTGCCGAGTCCCTCTACCAGCACGGGCAGATCGACCTGCTGCCGCTGCTCGATGCGCAGCGCGCCCGCCTGGCGGTCCAGGTCGGCGCCAACGACAGCCATACCGAATTGATGTTGAACAGTGTGCAGCTCTTCAAGGCGCTGGGCGGCGGCTGGCAGGCATTCGAGCCGGCCACCACCCCCGCTGCCGTCTCCCAGTCGCCCATGTCACCCAACAAGGAACCGTCATGAAATCCCTCTCCGCCGCGGCCACCGCCGCTATCCTCACCTCACTGCTCGGCGCCTGTACGTCGCACGAGCCACCGCCAGAAGCGGCGCGCCCCGTGCGCACCGTGGAGTTGCGCTACGACAGCGCGCTCGACGCCAACCGCTACTTCGCCACGGTTGAGTCCCGTCACGAGGTGCAGCAGGCTTTCCGCGTCGGCGGCAAGGTTCGCGAACGCCGCGTCGATGTCGGTCAGAGCGTACGCGCGGGCGATGTGCTCGCCGTGCTGGACGACGTGGATTTCCGCCTGGCCGAAGAGGCCGCACGCCAGCGCCTTGGCGCGGCGACCGCGCGCGCCCGCCAGGCCGAGTCGGACTGGAACCGCCTGCAGGCGCTGGAAACCGACGGCTCGGTCAGCGCCACCGACGAGGAACACGCGCAGAGCAACCTGCTGACCGCGCGCGCCGCGGCCGAGGCTGAGGCGCGGCAGTTCGAGCTGACCAGCAACCAGTTGAAGTACACCGTCCTGCGCGCGCCGATCGGCGGCGTGGTGACGAACCTCAGCTTCGAGATGGGCCAGGTCATCGCGCCGGGGCAGCCGGTCATCGCCATCGCCAACGAGGGCGAGCCGGAAATCGTGGTGGACGTGCCGGAGGATCACCTGGAAGCGTTCAAGACCGCGCGTTACCAGGCCTCGCTGGCCAGCGCGCCGAAGGACGTGTTCGACGTCGAATTGCGCGAGCTGTCGGCGCAGGCCTCCCGGCAGACGCGCACGTATCGCGCGCGCCTGAAACCCGCCACGCCGCGGCGCCTTCCGCTGGGCGCGACCGCGACGCTGATCGCGCAACGAACGGCTACGGGCACCCCGGTCGCCGTGATTCCCGCATCGGCGATCACGCAACACGAGGGGCAGCCGGCCGTATGGGCCGCGCAGGCCGACGACAGCGGATCGACTGGAACCGTCGACCTGGTTCGCGTGGCAATCCACGGCTACCGCAACGACGAAGTGCTGGTCTCCGGCCCCGCCGACGGCCTGCGGGTCGTCACGGCCGGCGTGCAGAAGATGGCCCCGGGCCTGCGCGTGGCGCTGCCCGGCGCCGTGCCCTCCGTCACCGTTAGCCAGAGCGCGCCATGAACTCCTTCAACCTCACTGAGTGGGCGCTGAACCACCGCGCCGTCGTCCTGTTCCTGATCATCGTCGTCTCCATTGCCGGCGTGCTCAGCTTCGGCCGGCTCGGTCAGCTCGAGGATCCCAACTTCTCCGTGCCGTCGATGACGGCCATGGTGATCTGGCCGGGAGCCACGGCGCAGCAGGTCCAGGACGAGCTGCTCAACCGCATGGAGAAGAAGTTCGAGCAGCTCGATCACTTCGACAAAGTGGTGACGTTCGCGCGCCAGGGTTATGGCGGCATGACGATCACGGTCAAGGGCGGCACCTCCAAGGCCGACCAGCAGGAGGCCTGGTACCAGGCGCGCAAGAAGTTCAGCGACCTCGAACTCGAGCTGCCGCAAGGCGTCGTCGGGCCGGTGTTCAACGACGAATTCGGCGATGTGTACGGCCTCATGTATGCCGTGAAGGGCGACGGTGTCGGCCTGGCCGATCTGGCCGACGCGGCCGAAGACGTCAAGCGCCGGCTGCTGAAGGTCCCCATGGTCAAGAAGGCGGACGTGCTCGGCAAGCAGGCCGAGCGCATCTACATCGAGTTTTCGCACGAGCGGGTGGCCGCGCTGGGCATCCTGCCCCAGCAAATCATCGAAAGCCTGAAGAGCCAGAACGCGATCGTCCCCGCCGGTTCGATCGATACGCGCAGCGACCGTGTCTACGTGCGCATCAGCGGACAGTTCGGCAGCCTGGAGGACATCCGCAACGTGCCGGTGGCCGCCGGCGGCCGCGTGATCCGGCTCGGCGACTTCACGACCGTCTCCCGTGGCTTCGAGGATCCGCCGACCTATACCGTGCGCCACAACGGCCAGCCGGTGCTGATGCTGGGCGTGGTGATGACCAGCGAAGGCAACATCGTCGAACTCGGCAAGCATATCGAGGCCGCCGTCGCCGACGTCCAAGCCGAGCTGCCCTATGGCGTGGAACTGGAGCGCGTCGCCGACCAGCCCACCACGGTCAAGGACGCCGTCTGGGACTTCGAGCGCTCGCTGCTTGAAGCCCTCGTCATCGTCGTGATCGTGAGCCTGGTCAGCCTCGGCTGGCGCACCGGCATCGTCGTGGCACTGTCCGTGCCGCTGGTGCTGGGCATGGTCGCGATCGTCATGCTCGCGATGGGCTGGAACCTGGAGCGAATCTCCCTGGGCTCGCTGATCATCGCCCTCGGCTTGCTCGTGGACGACTCGATCATCGCGCTGGAAATGATGATCGTGAAAATGGAATCCGGCTGGGACCGGGTCAAGGCCGCCGCCTTCTCCTATTCGGCCACTGCCGTGCCGCGCCTGACCGGCGCCTTGATCACGGTCGCCGCCTTCATGCCCATCGGCTTCTCGCAGTCCACGACCGGCGAATACGCCGGCGGCATTTTCTGGATTGTCGGCGCCGCGGTGGTGCTGTCCTGGATCGTCTCGGGGCTGTTCACGCCGTACCTCGCCGTCAAGATGCTGCCCAAGGAACTGGGCCATCACCACGCCGGTGCGGACCCCTACGACACGCCGTTCTACCGCAGGCTGCGCGGGTGGATCCAGCGTGCCATCGCCTGGCGCTGGTGGGTCATCGGCGCGACGGGCGCCGCGCTGGTGCTCGCGGTGCTGGGAATAAAACTGGTGCCTCAGCAGTTCTTCCCGAACAGCACGCGGCCGGAGTTGATCGTCGATATGCGCGTCAAGGAAGGCGCCTCGTTCGCCGCGACGGCCGAGCAGGTCAAGCGCATGGAGGACGTACTCTCGAAAGACGAGGACGTGCGCTTCTTCACCGCGTATACCGGCGCCGGCGCACCGCGCTTCTACCTCTCGCTCAATCCCGAACTGCCGAACCCGGGTTATGCCCAGTTCGTGGTCATGACGAAGGATCTGGAGGCACGCGAACGGGTGCGCTCGCGTCTCGCAGCCATGGTGGACGAGAAGTTCCCCGAGGCCTGGGTGCGCACCACGCGCCTGGAGCTGGGCCCGCCGGTGGGCTACCCGGTGCAGTTCCGCGTCGTCGGTCGCGACACGCAGGCGGTGCGCTCGATCGCACGCCAGGTCGAGCGGGTCGTTGCCAGCCACCCGCAGGTGCGCGACGCCCACCTGGACTGGAACGATCCGGTACGCGCGCTGCGCGTGGAGCTTGACCAGGACAAGGCCCGTGCGCTGGGTCTTTCCCCCGCCGACGTCGCGGTGGTAACGCAGTCGCTGATGCAGGGCGCGACGCTGTCGCAGCTGCGCGAGGGCGAGGACCTGGTCGACATCGTCGCTCGCGCCGTTCCGCACGAGCGGCTCGACGTCGACACGCTGCGGGACATCAACCTGTACACACAGCAGGGTACCGTCGTGCCGCTGTCGCAGATCGCACGCATCCGGCACGAGCTGGAAGAGCCGGTGCTGCAGCGGCGCAACCGCGACATGGCGATCACCGTGCGCGCCGACGTCGTGGATGGCGCGCAGGCGGTGACCGTCACCCAGGCGATCCGGCCGCTGCTGCACGAGATCGAGGCGAAGCTGCCGTCCGGCTATCGCATCGATGTGGGCGGCGCGGTGGAGGAGAGCAACAAGGCCAATGCGGCGCTGGTGGCCGTGGCGCCACTGATGCTGGTCACCATCCTGCTGATCCTGATGCTCCAGCTGCAGAGCTTCTCCGTGATGACGATGGTGTTCCTGACTGCGCCGCTGGGC
>JANNKD010000215.1:0-2604 GCA_031396115.1 Gammaproteobacteria bacterium | reverse complement strand
GATCCCGGCCAGCTGCGTCGTCGTGGACAGCGATTCGCGCAGCGCCGGCTGCATCAGCACGGCCAGCCCGATCGAGCCGAGCATGATGATGGACAGGCTCCAGCGCATCAGCGTCAGGCGCTCGCGCCGGTCGGCGAGGTGGCCACCGAACAGCGCCAGCGCGATGAACGGCACCGCCTCGACCAGGCCCACCAGGCCCAGCGCCAGCGGGTCGCGCGTCAGCAGGTAGACCTCGTAACCGAGCAGGACCTCCTGGATCAGGATGGCGACCGTGATCAGGAACGTGGCGCCGATAAGGCGCCGGAATTCCGGGTAGCGCAGGGCTGCGTAGGGATCGCGCATCGGGTCGTAGATTACCGTCACCCCCGCGGAAGCGGGGGTCCAGTGCACCGTCATGCCCGCGAAAGCGGGCATCCAGTCCTTCTGGATTCCCGCTTTCGCGGGAATGACAGATACTCAGCGCCATGCAGCGATTCAAGCTCACACAGGGCAAGGACGGCCGGCAGGTGCTCGAGGTGCCGTATCGCGGCGCCGAACTGCTGTCGCACGCCATGTACTCGAAGGGCACCTCGTTCACGCACGAAGAGCGCCGCGCGTTCGGGCTCGAGGGCCTGCTGCCGCACGCGGTCGGCACCATCGACCTGCAGCGCAAGCGCATGTTCGACAACATCGTGCGCAAGGTCGACCCGCTGGAGAAGTACATCGGCCTGGCCGCGCTGCAGGACCGCAACGAGGTCCTGTACTACCGCGTGCTGGTGGACCACATCGACGAGTTCCTGCCGATCGTCTACACGCCGACCGTCGCGCGTGCCTGCCAGGACTTCAGCCAGATCTTCCGGCGCGGCCGCGGCCTGTGGATCACGCCGCAGCACAAGGGGCGCATCTTCGAGGTGCTCGGCAACGCGCCGTTCGAGGACGTGCGCCTGATCGTGGTCACCGACAACGAGCGCATCCTGGGTGTCGGCGACCAGGGCGCGGGCGGCATGGGCATCCCGATCGGCAAGCTGGCGCTGTACGTGGCTGCCGCGGGCATCCATCCGGCGCAGACGCTGCCGATCAGCCTCGACGTCGGCACTGACAACGCGGCGTTGCTGGCCGACCAGCGTTACCTCGGCTGGCGCGAGAAGCGCCTGCGCGGGCCGGAGTACGACGCGCTGGTCGAGGAGTTCGTGCAGGCGGTCAAGAAGCGCTTCCCCAAGGCGCTGCTGCAGTGGGAGGACTTCAAGAAGGCCAACGCCTTCCGCCTGATGGATCGCTATCGCAGCACCGTCTGCAGCTTCAACGACGACATCCAGGGCACCGCCGCCATCGCCGCGGCCGCGATGATGGCCGGCGCGCGCGTGTCGGGCATCCCGCTGACCGAGCAGCGCGCGGTGATCCTCGGCGCCGGCGCTGCCGGCATCGGCATCGCCCGGCTGATCCGCAGCACGCTGGCGCGCGCGGGCCTGAAGGGCGAGGCGCTGACGCGCGCCGTGGCGTCGATCGACAGCAAGGGATTGCTGGTTGACGACCAGCCCGTGGACGATGCGCATAAAAAGCCGTTCGTGTGGCCGCGGGCGCTGGCCGCGTCGGTCGGCCTGCCCTCCGGCACGCCGCGCGACCTCGAGGCCGTGATCCGGGCGGTGAAGCCAACCGTGCTGGTCGGCACGTCCGGCGACCCGGGCACGTTCACGGAGGGCGCGATCCGCGAGATGGCGCGCCACGCAACGCGCCCGGTAATCCTGCCGATGTCCAACCCCACGGCCAATTCGGAAGCGACGCCGGCCGACGTGCTGGCGTGGACCGAAGGCCGCGCGCTGGTGGCGACCGGCAGCCCGTTTGAGCCGGTGACCTACGCGGGCCGGCGCATCGTCATCGGCCAGGCCAACAATGCCTTCGTGTTCCCGGGCGTGGGCCTGGGCGCAATCCTGTCCGAGGCGCGCGAAGTCACCGACTCAATGTTCACGGTCGCCGCCGACCGGCTCGCCTCGGTGCCGAGCGAGGCTGATCTGGCCACCGGCAGCCTGTTCCCGAGCGTGCGCGACCTGCGCCCGGTGACCGCGGTGATCGCCGAAGCGGTGATCAAGGAAGCGCGCGACTGCGGCGTCGGCAAGAAGATTCCGGACGACAAGATCCCGGAGCTGGTCGCCGACGCGATGTGGACGCCGGAGTATCCGGAGCTGAAGGCGGGTTGAGCCGCGCGCCGTCATGCCCGCGGAAGCGGGCATCCAGCGTCGTCAGGAACTTCTGGATTCCCGCTTTCGCGGGAATGACGTTTGAGCACGGCATTACCGACGTAAGCGCAGCCGAGGGCGATGCACGCACCACCGTACTGAACTACGAGAGTCTGTTGTCTGAGCGCCAAATCGTCCAGCTCCGTCCACCCGGTCGCGAAGAACTCGACATGGACGACGAACAGCGCCATGACTGCGATCGGATATAGCCACGCCTTCCAACGCCTACAAAGGAGGGCGGCAACCGCGGTTGTGAGCAAATAGCCCGAACCAAACATGAAGACAACCAACACCAAGATGGCGTAACGAGCCGCGTCTTGGAGAACACCCTGCGGCCCTGGCCAATCAAGAGTACCAAGAAGCGAATACATCAGTATCCCGATGAGCACCG
>JANNKD010000121.1:0-1654 GCA_031396115.1 Gammaproteobacteria bacterium | reverse complement strand
CGGCTCGAACCCTTCCACCCGCACGGTCAACGACTGCCACACACCGAAGTGCCGCGCGCGCCATGTGACTTCCTCACCCGCCCCGACGAGACCAGAGGTCACGCCCGCGACTGCGCGCTCACCGGTCTTCGACGTCGAGTTCGTGTGGAGATCGATGCTGCGGGCCAAGTCGAACACCCGGCTAATCGGAGCGTCGATCTCGGTCGTGAGCTCGATGATCGCCATGCAGCTTGGATTGCGTGAACTTTGTCCGCCTAACGGCAGGCATCAGCCGCGGCGCGCTCGTTCTCGCTGGCGCCGTCGGCTGCATGCCGTGCTAGCCGGTCTTCGTGCGTCGGTGCGGCAATCGCGTCGTGCTGACTTCTGGCGTTGACGTTCGACGTGAGCGCCGAGTCACGACGGGGTGCCCGGAATTGGCTTGAGCCGCACGGGCCCGGCGACACAACTCCCGGATGTCGTAGCCCGCGGCCGCGAAGAGTGCCTCCCGCGCCGCACGCACTTCGGCCACGATGGGATCCTGCCAGCGGGTCTCGCGTTTCACACGTGCCTTCATGCTCTTTCCCCCATCAGTTCATCTGGCGTGCACAGAATCGGGGCCGAATATCCCGATGCTCGGCATACCGCCTCGATCCGCGGTCGCAACTCAGCATTGGCGATGTGCGCCAAGTTCCACGTCAGCAGGAAATCGATCCGATGGTACGTCGCCACCGCGATGTGCGCCGCATCGGCCGCTGCCTTTCGCGGAAGCGGCACGCCTTCGACCAAGGCTGCGGCCAAGTTGGCGACTCCCTCCGGCATATCCAGCGCTGAGACGCCCGTCAGAAATCGCGATCGCTCCCCAGCGAGCCGCGGGTCCCCGGCTTTGGCCTCATCGATGACCACTTGCGACAGGTACAGATCGAATGCCGTCCGTCGCGTTCGCCACCAAGGTCGACGATGAAGATGTACAACCCGCCGCACCCGGGCGAAGTGCTCCGTGAACTCTGCCTGAAGCCGCTGGGACTAACGGTCACCCGGGCCGCGCGGGCGCTGGGCGTCAGCCGCAAGACCTTGTCGGGCATCCTGAACGGCCGCGCCGGAATCAGCCCCGAGATGGCCGTGCGGTTGTCGCTGGCGTTCGGCCCGACGGCCGAGAGCTGGATGAACCAGCAAACCCAATACGACCTCTGGCACGTGGAACGGCGCCGCAAAAAACTGCGTGTCGCAAGACTGTCTGCCGCCTGATCAGCTGAACGCTCGTTTCATTCCGGCTAACGCCATGGCGCTCACCCGCGGCCGCTCAGCGACAGCACCGCGGCCGTCGGGTGCAGCCGCCTACCGGAGCGCGACTAAGCGCCCCAGCCACCTTCCGGATGTCGGAGATCCGCTCGAACGGGTTGCCGTCGACGACGATGAGATCGGCGCGGAGGCCCGGAGCGATGGTCCCGCTCTCGGCGGAAAAACCCATGACCTTCGCCGGGACCGCGGTCGCCGCGCGGCCATTGATGTCGCTTAGTGTAGCGAGTCGGCCTCGATCACAATCGTCTTGGTCCCGATCACTTTGCCGTCGACGGTCACCTTGACGAGATACGTGCCGGCCGGGAGCGCGGGAGCGCCGAAGCCGCCGCGGCCTCGGCCGCCGCCGCCACCCTGCTGCGCCGGCGCACCCGGCGCG
>JANNKD010000052.1:0-2466 GCA_031396115.1 Gammaproteobacteria bacterium | reverse complement strand
ATGCCGGGCAGGCGCTTGTGCAGCACTTCCGGCCCGAGGTGCTCGAGGTGCAGGTGCACGTGGTCGGCCTCGGGGCCGACGCCGCGGCCTTCGCGGATCTCGATGGTGCTGGCGCGGCTGACCACGTCGCGCGAGGCCAGGTCCTTGGCGTTCGGCGCGTAGCGCTCCATGTAGCGCTCGCCCTTCGAGTTGGTCAGGTAACCGCCCTCGCCGCGCGCGCCCTCGGTGATCAGGCAACCCGAACCGTAGATGCCGGTCGGGTGGAACTGCACGAACTCCATATCCTGCAGCGGCACGCCGCCACGCAGCGCCATGGCGTTGCCGTCGCCGGTGCAGGTGTGCGCCGAGGTGCAGGAGAAATAGGCGCGGCCGTAGCCGCCGGTGGCGATGATCACGGTGTGCGCGCGGAAGCGGTGCAACTGGCCGGTGGCGAGGTCCCAGGCCAGCACGCCCTTGCACGAGCCGTCGTCGTCCATCAGCAGGTCGAGTGCGAAGTACTCGATGAAGAACTCGCCGCGCGCCTTGAGCGCCTGCTGGTACATCGCGTGCAGCATGGCGTGGCCGGTGCGGTCGGCCGCGGCGCAGGTGCGATGCGCGGTGCCTTCGCCAAAGCGCGTGGTCATGCCGCCGAACGGGCGCTGGTAGATCTTGCCTTCCTTGGTGCGCGAGAACGGCACGCCCCAGTGCTCGAGCTCGATCACGGCCGGAATGGCTTCGCGGCACATGTACTGGATCGCGTCCTGGTCGCCGAGCCAGTCGGAGCCCTTGACCGTGTCGTACATGTGCCAGCGCCAGTCGTCCTCGCCCATGTTGGCGAGCGCCGCGGAGATGCCGCCCTGTGCGGCAACGGTGTGCGAGCGTGTCGGGAACACCTTGGTCAGGCAGGCGGTCTTGAGTCCGGCCTGGGCCAGGCCGACCACCGCGCGCAGGCCGGCGCCGCCGGCGCCGACCACGACGACGTCGTATTGATGGTGGGTCATCGGGTAGGCCGCAGTCACGTTCAGTTCCCCAGCGCGATCTTGAGCACGGCAAAAATTCCCACGGCCGCCAGCACCGCATGGGCGAACTTGACCGCCAGCAGCGCCGCCAGCTTGACGCCTTCGCTGGCGACGTAGTCCTCGATCACGACTTTCACGCCAAGACTCGAGTGGTAGAACAGCGATGCGATGAACAGCACCAGCGTGACCGTGACCGACGGTGCAGCCACCCAGTGCTGAAGGGCGTTATAGCTGTCCATCGGCAGCCTCGCGACGCTGAACACGAACCACAGCGACAGCGGGATCAGGGCCACGGCAGAAATGCGTTCGGCCAGGAAGGTGTGCACGCCCTCGTTGGCCGAGCCGTAACCGCGGGCGCGGGCCAGCGGGCTGCGCTGCGAATTCGCCGATTTAGAGGACATAGGCGACTCCCCACGCAGCCGCCGTCAGCAGCAGCGACGCCGCCACCGCGAGGTAGCCGCTGCGGTAGACCGCGGGCATGCTGTAGCCGTAGCCAAGGTCCCAGGTCAGGTGCCGCACGCCGTTGCACAGGTGGTACAGCAGTGCCCAGCTCCAGCCCAGCAGCAGCAACTGCCCGTACCAGGCGCCGAGGTGCGTGCCGAACGCGGCGTAGCTCCACGGCCCGCCAGCGAGGGCCACCAGCCACCAGACCAGCAGCACGGAGCCGACCGACAGGCCGACGCCGGTGACACGGTGCATCAACGACAGCACCGAGGTCAGCTGGAAACGGTAGTACTGCCCCAGCATGAAGGGCGACAGCGGCCGCTCGGCCGGACGACCTTGCTGTGGTGCGGGGCTGTTCATACGGACTCCCTAGAAATCGATGCAGCGACCCTGCTTCTCCCAGTCACCGAACCGCGTCGGCTCGGTGCCGTCCTTGCGCCCGGCGACTTCGACCGCGGCTCCCCCCGCCGCGTCCCGAGTCGTTGTCACCGCAGGCTGCGGCCGGCCAGTCTGTTGAACAACGGGCTGTACCGCCGGATCACGTGACCCGCTTCCGTCCCGCTTGGCAGTGTCCGAGGGCATGGCAATCGGGGTAGTGTGACAAACTCGACGCGCGGTTCGCAATGAACGGATGACCGACAACCACCCCCCGATCGCCGTGCCGCTGACGCAGCTCGGCCTGATCGAAGCGCGCGGCGCCGACGCCGGCGCGTTCCTGCAGGGCCAGCTCAGCAACGACGTGCTCAGGGTCGGCGCCGGCCAGGCGCAGCTGAGCTCCTACAACAGCCCGAAGGGCCGCATGCTCGCCGTGCTGCACGTCCTGCGCGACGGCGATGCGTTCTTGCTGGAACTGCACCGCAGCCTGCTCGAAACCACGCTCAAGCGGCTCAGGATGTACGTGCTGCGCTCGAAGGTGACGCTGGCCGAAGCCGCCGATCGCTCGCTGCTCGGCGTCGCCGGCGCGGACGCCGCGGCGCGCCTCGCCGCGCTGGACCTGGCCGTGCCGGTCCTGCCGCTGGCCTGC
>JANNKD010000013.1:0-1790 GCA_031396115.1 Gammaproteobacteria bacterium | reverse complement strand
TTCCCCGAGCACGCGGCCGAGTTCAAGCGGCGCGTCGCCGGCGAGTTGCCGAAGGAGTGGAGCGGGCTGATCGGCGGCTTCATCGCCAAGGCCGCCGCCAACGACAAGCCCATGGCCACGCGCAAGTCGAGCAAGACCGTGCTCGATGCGATCGGCCCGAGGATGCCGGAGCTGCTCGGCGGCTCGGCGGACCTGACCGAGTCGAACCTGACCAAGTGGGAAGGCGCCAAGGTCGTGCACCCGGGCAACGTGGTCGGCAACTACATCTATTACGGCGTGCGCGAGTTCGGCATGAGCGCCATCATCAACGGCATCACGCTGCACGGCGGTCTGATTCCGTTCGGCGGCACTTTCCTGACCTTCTCCGACTACGCGCGCAACGCCATCCGCATGGCCGCGTTGATGCAGATCCGCTCGATCTTCGTCTACACGCACGACTCGATCGGCCTGGGCGAGGACGGCCCGACGCACCAGTCGGTGGAGCACGTCTCCGCGCTGCGCCTGATCCCGAACCTCGAGGTCTGGCGGCCAGCCGACCTGCTCGAGACCGCGGTGGCCTGGCGCGAGGCGATCGAGCGCACCAATGGCCCGACGGCGCTCGCGCTGACGCGCCAGAACACCGACGTGCAGAAGCACGAGGCCAGCCACGCCGCGGACATCGCGCGCGGCGGCTACATCCTTTGGGAACCGGCCAGCACGCCGGCGGCGATCATCGTCGCCACCGGCTCCGAGATCGGCCTCGCGGTGAAGGCCGCGCAGAAAGCCGGCGAGACCAAACACGCCGTGCGCGTGGTGTCGATGCCGTGCGTCGAGCGCTTCATGAAGCAGGACGCCAGGTACCGCGACTCGGTGCTGCCGCCGAAGATCACGCGCCGCCTCGCCATCGAGGCCGGCATTTCCTGGTACTGGCGCCCGATCGTCGGCCCGCAGGGCGACGTGCTCGGCGTGGACCGCTACGGCGAATCGGCGCCGGCGCCGGCCGTGTTCAAGTACCTCGGTTTCACGCTCGAGAACGTTCTCGAGAAACTCGCCACACTGTTGAAATGACTTGTAGGAGCGCCTCCTAGGCGCGAAAGGATTTTGAAATGACGGTCAAACTTGGCATCAACGGATTCGGCCGCATCGGCCGCAACGTGCTTCGCGCCGCGGTGGCGAATTTCCCGGACATCGAGATCGTCGGCATCAACGACCTGCTCGAGCCCAGCTATCTCGCCTACATGCTGCAGTACGACTCGGTGCACGGCCATTTCAAGGGCAAGCTCGCGGTCGAGGGCAACCAGCTCATCGTCAATGGCAGGAAGATCCGCCTGACGCAGGAGAAGGACCCGGCCAACCTGAAGTGGAAGGACGTGGGCGCCGACGTGGTGCTCGAGTCCACCGGCCTGTTCCTGGACAAGGCCAGCGGGCAGAAGCATCTCGACGCCGGCGCGAAGAAGGTGATCTTCTCGGCGCCGTCGAAGGACGACACGCCGATGTTCGTCTACGGCGTCAACCACAAGAGCTACGCCGGCCAGGCCATCATCTCGAACGCCTCCTGCACCACCAACTGCCTGGCCCCGCTGGCCAAGGTCTTGCACGACAAGTGGGGCATCAAGCGCGGCCTGATGACGACGGTGCACGCCACCACCGCCACGCAGAAGACCGTGGACGGCCCGTCGTCGAAGGACTGGCGCGGCGGCCGCGGCATCCTCGAGAACATCATCCCGTCGTCCACCGGCGCCGCCAAGGCCGTGGGCGTGGTGATCCCCGAGCTCAACAAGAAACTCACCGGCATGTCGTTCCGCGTGCCG
>JANNKD010000331.1:0-3290 GCA_031396115.1 Gammaproteobacteria bacterium | reverse complement strand
CCTAGCCGCCTGCACGCTTCCTCGCGATGTTTACCGCGCGAACGGGACGAAGGCGGCAACGTGCCCGGCCGAATGGCTCTAACTGGCGCGCGATAGGGGCGCATTTCTTATATCCGGAATGTCAAATTCAAATTGACCCACTACCCTCTATTTGCATAAGCCGCGGGGAGCGCCCCGGCCCCCGCTTGCTACACTTCGCGCCGTTTTCACTCCTGCCCTCCCGCCGATGCCCCGCCGTATCGCCACCTACGCTGTCGCACTGGCCCTGACCGTCGCGGCCGCCGCCGCCCTGCTGCACTGGGGCACGCTGCTGCACCCTGCGGTGGGGGCGCTGCCCAACGGTGCGGCCGATCCCGGCCCGCTCGATCGCCTGCACCATCCGCTGACGCTGCTGCTGGTCCAGATCGTGGTCGTGCTGGCAGCCGCGCGCCTGTGCGGCCACCTGATCCGCCGGCTCGGGCAGCCGATGGTGATGGGCGAGATCCTGGCCGGCATCCTGCTCGGCCCGTCCCTGCTCGGCCTGGTCGCCCCCGGCGCGCTGGCCTGGCTGTTCCCCCCCGCGTCGATGCAGACGCTCGGCGTGCTGGCGCAGGTCGGCGTGCTGTTGTTCATGTTCGTGGTCGGCCTCGAGGTGGACCTGTCGCGGCAGTTCTCGCAGGGGCGCGCCGCGATCGCGGTCAGCTACGCCGGCATCGCCCTGCCGTTCCTGCTCGGCATCGGGCTGGCGCTGGCCGGCTTCGAGGCGCTGGCGGCGCCGGGCGTGCCGTTCCTGCCGTTCGCGCTGTTCCTCGGCATCGCCATGAGCGTGACCGCGTTCCCGGTGCTGGCCCGCATTCTCAAGGAGAGCAAGCTTTCGCAGACCCCGCTGGGCCAGCAGGCACTGGCCTGCGCCGCAATCGGCGACGTGCTGGCGTGGTGCCTGCTGGCGGCCGTCGTGGCCATCGCCAAGGGCCAGGGCCTCACCGACACGGCCTGGACGCTGGCGCTGACGGTGCTGTTCGGCGCGCTGATGGTCGGCGTCGTGCGCCGCCCGCTCGAGCGGGTGGTGGACGCGTTCTACGTCCCCGGCGGCCGCGAGGGCTACCCGCTGATCGCCGGCATGCTGGTCTTCGCCTTCAGCTCGGCGATGCTGACCGAGGTCATCGGCATCCACGCGCTGTTCGGCGCGTTCCTCGCCGGCACGCTGGTGGCGGGCAAACACGACTTCCGCCAGTACCTGCACGACCGCGTGCTGCCGCTGTCGTCGTTGATCATGCTGCCGCTGTTCTTCGCGCAGGTCGGCCTGCGCACCAAGGTCGGCGCGCTCGACTCGGTCGAGGACTGGCTCTGGTGCGGCCTGCTCATCGCGATCGCGACCGCGGGCAAGCTCGGCGGGTGCACTCTCGCGGCCCGCTGGACCGGCATGCCGTGGCGCGAATCGTTCGCGCTCGGCACGCTGATGAACACGCGCGGCCTGATGGAGCTGATCGTGCTGAACATCGGCTACGAGCTCGGCATCCTGTCGGAGCGCGTGTTCACGATGCTGGTGATCATGGCGCTGGTGACGACCTTCATGACCGGCCCGCTGCTGCACGCCATCCTGAAGCGCCGGCAGGATTCGCCGGCCTGATGCCGGGGCGATCGCCATGACCCTGAGCCTGTTTGCCACCGCCAGCCGTGGCCTCGAGCCGCTGCTGGCGAAGGAACTCGCCGCCCTTGGCGCTGCCACCGTAAAGGAACAGGGCGGCGGCGTGGCCTTCTCTGGCGACCTCGCCACCGCCTACCGCGCGTGCCTCGAGTCGCGCCTCGCCAGCCGCATCCTGCTGCCGCTTTCACGCTTCCCGCTGGCCGATGCCGACGGGCTGTACCAGGGCGCGCGCGCGATCGAGTGGACCGACGTGTTCGACATCAAGACGACCTTTGCGATCGAGGTCGCCGGCCGCTCGGCCGCCGTCACGCACACGCATTACGCCGGCCTGAAGGTGAAGGACGCCATCGCCGACACGTTCCGTGGCAAGACCGGCGAGCGGCCGTCGGTGGACACCGAAAACCCGCAGATCCGCGTGCACCTGCACCTCGACCGGGACCACGCGCAGGTCGCCCTCGACCTGTCCGGCGAGAGCCTGCACCGGCGCGGCTACCGGCGCGAAGGCGCGCAGGCGCCGCTCAAGGAGAACCTCGCCGCCGCGATCCTGATGCGCTGCGACTGGGCGGCGCTGGCGGCGCAGGGCGCGCCGCTGCTCGATCCGATGTGCGGCTCGGGCACCCTGGTGATCGAGGCCGCGCTGATCGCCGCCGGCGTGGCGCCGGGCCTGGCGCGCGAGCGCTTCGGTTTCGAGGCCTGGCTCGAGCACAAGCCCAAGGTGTGGAAGGAGCTGAAGGCCGAAGCGGCCGCGCGCGCCGCGGCCGGCCGGGCGCGCGAACTGCCGCTGCTGCGCGGCTACGACCTGGATGCCGGCGCGATCCGCGCCGCACGCGACAACGCGCAGCGCGCCGGTTTCGCCGACAAGCTGCAATTCGCCGCGCAGGACCTCTCGGCTGCGCGCCCTGCGAGCCCGCTCAAGGGCCTGGTCGTGACCAACCCGCCCTACGGCGAGCGCATGGGCGCCGAAGCCGAAGTCATCAAGCTCCACAGCCTGCTCGGCGCGATGCTCAAGGAGCACTTCGGCGGCTGGCAGGCCGCCGTGTTCACCGGCCGGCCCGATCTCGGGCCGCGCATCGGCCTGCGCGCGCACGACACCTACGCGATGTACAACGGCCCGCTGCCCTGCAAGCTGCTGCGCTTCGAGGTGCCGGCCGCGGCCGGCGCGGCCGAGAAGGGCGATCGCAAGGCGGGCGGCGCGGACTTCGCCAATCGCCTGGACAAGAACCTCAAGCACCTGGCCAAGTGGGCGCGACGCACCGGCGTGAGCTGCTACCGGCTGTACGACGGCGACCTGCCGGACTATGCGGTAGCGGTGGACGTCTATGAGAGCAAGCAGCGGCACGTGCATGTGCAGGAATACGCCGCGCCGAAAACCATCGACCCGGTCAAGGCCGAGAAGCGCTTGCGCGACGCGCTCACGCACATCCGCGAGATGCTCGAGGTGCCGGCCGCGAACCTGCACTACAAGCTGCGCCGTTCGCAGAAGCCCGGTGCGCAGTACGGCCGCCAGGCCGAGACCGGGACTTTCCACGAGATCGAGGAGCATGACTGCCGGCTGCGCGTGAACTTCGACGACTACCTCGACACCGGTTTGTTCCTCGACCATCGCGCGCTACGCCGGCGCATCCAGCAGGAAGCCGCCGGCAAGAGTTTCCTGAATCTCTTT
>JANNKD010000307.1:0-8414 GCA_031396115.1 Gammaproteobacteria bacterium | reverse complement strand
TTCGCGCGCAAGGGCGAATACGAGAACGCCAAGATCTCGCCGACCGGCCAGTACCTCGCCGCGTCGATGCCCAAGGGCGACCAGACCATGCTGGGCATCATTGACGTCAAGAACCGCAAGGTGAGCGGCGCGTTGCGGTTCACGCGCGGCGAGCACGTCAACGACTTCTGGTGGGTCGGGCCCGAGCGCGTGGTCGTCAGCATCGCCACCAGCTTCGGCCCGCTGGACCAGGCGTACCTGACCGGCGAGCTCTACGCGATGAACGCGGATGGCAGCCAGAAGCAATACCTGTTCGGTTATCGCGGCGCCAATGGCCTGGGCAGCAGGGCGCTGGCCGAGACCATGGAGTACGCATGGGCGTACATGCTCGACCCGCTTCCGCGCGAACCGGACTGGGCCCTGATTGCGGTCATCCCGTGGCATCGCAGCAGCGACCTGGAGGCCCCGCTCATCGAGCGCATCAACGTCTACACCGGCCAGCGCAAGACCGTGACCGTGGTGCCTGGATATCACCCACTCGACGCTGTGGCCGACGACACTGGCCGCGTGCGCATGGCCTACAGCCGCGACAAGGATGCGAACTATCACCTGTACGTGCCGGCAGACACGAGGGAGGGCTGGACCAAGCTGGCGCTTCCGGGCGGTGCGCCCGATTCGATCGACCTGCACCGGTCCAGTGCCGACGGCAATTCCGTGTTCCTCACGACGGACTCGGGCGGTGTCACCTGCCTGCGCGAGTACCGCTTCGACACCGCGAGTGTTAAGAGCCATCGCTGCAGCGATGCCGGCCGGGTCGGCGTGCCCGTCTTCGGCTTCGACGATGACCGCTTGATCGGCATGCGGCACGAAATGGACAAGCCCGAGTACGAATTCTTCGACCCGGGCCATCCCGACACCCGCTTGCGCCAGTCGCTGCAGAAGGCCTTCGGCGAGCAACGTGTGTTCGTGACGAGCACGACGCTGGATGCCGCACAGATCGTGGCGCGAGTCGATGCCGACCGGAATCCAGGCGACTTCTTCATGGTCGACCGCCTGACCAAGAAGGCCGAGTACCTGATCTCTGCGCGCTCCTGGATCGATCCGGCGAGCATGACGCCGTCGACTCCGATCACCTACAAGACCCGCGACGGCGCGACCATCCACGGGTACCTGACCGCCAAGGCCGGATTGAAGACGAGCAAGGGACCGTTGGTATTGGTGCCTCACGGCGGCCCGCACGGCATCCGCGATCAGTGGCAGTGGGACTCTTGGGCGCAACTGCTGGCCAGCCGTGGCTACTCGGTGCTGCAGGTCAACTACCGCGGCTCGGGCGGCTTCGGCGAGGCGCACGAGCAGGCGGGCTACCGCAAGTGGGGCACGCTCATGCAGGACGACCTCACCGACGCGGTGCGCTGGGCGATCGGCGCCGGCATTGCCGATCACGCCCGCGTCTGCATTTTCGGCGGCAGCTACGGCGGCTACGCGGCGCTGATGAGCGCTACGCGCGAGCCCGACTTGTACCGCTGTGCCATCGGCATGGCGGGGGTCTACGACCTCGTCAGCCAGTCCGAGGACAGCGATACCGCCGAGTCGCGCATGGGGCGCAAGTATCTGGACCGCGTGCTGGGTGACGACGCGCTGAAAACCGAGCAGTCGCCGATCACGCACATCGCCAGGCTCAAGGCGCCGGTCCTCATCGTCCATGGCACTGCCGACAAGCGCGTGCCGTTCAGCCAGGCCAAGCAGCTGCGCAAGGCGCTCGAAAAAAACGGCAAGGCTTACGAGTGGCTCGAGTTCTCCGGCGAGGAGCACGGCTTCTACGACGACAAGAACAACGAGGCGTTCCTCACCAAAGTGCTCGAGTTCCTCGACAAGCACTTGGGTGCGCCCGCAGCCCCGGCGCCGCAGAAATAGCGTCGTCAGATCCAGTAAGCGCTTCGAGTCATCACGCGCGCCACCGCGCGCATCAATTCCTGCACCGGTTTGGGCAGCGGCTGTGCGCCGGCGGCGACCGCTTCGGCGCCGTGGCGCTCCTCGTCGGCGCGCATCGCCTCGACAATCGCGCGGCTGCGGGTGTCCTCCTCCGGCAGCTGGTCCAGGTGCCCGCGGAGGTGCTCGGACACCTGCTTCTCGGTTTCCTCGACGAAACCCAGGCTCCAGCGGTCGCCGGCCAGCCCGGCGAGCGCGCCGATGGCGAACGAGCCCGCGTACCACAGCGGATCGAGCCGGCTCGGCGCCGAGTCCAGCTCGCGCAGGCGCTCTTCGCACCAGGCCAGGTGCGAACGCTCCTCGGCGGCAGCCTGGAGCATGTGCTGGCGCACCTCGGGGCTGCGAGCAGCCAGCGCGTGGCCCTGGTACAGCGCCTGCGCCGCGACTTCACCGGCATGGTTCACGCGCATCAGTCCGGCCGCGTGCCGGCGCGCCGCGTCGTCCAGTTCGGGCGCCGCGATGCCCTCGGCCGGATTGGCCCGCGCGCCTTCGGCCGGCGGCGGCGCCGCGCCTGACAGCGCCTGGTGCAGGCGCATCAGCACGTGATCGAGCGGGGTGTAGTCGCGGTCCATCGAACGATTATAGTGAACGCCCCCATGCAGCTCCGCATCGCCCAGCTCGCCGCGCACCTCAAGCAGCCGCTGCTGCCGCTGTACGTCGTCGCCGGCGAGGAGCCGCTGCTGATCCAGGAGTCGCTCGACGTGCTGCGCGCGGCCGCGCGCAAGCAGGGCTACAGCGAGCGCCAGGTGCTGGACGCCGACCGCAGCTTCGACTGGTCGGCGCTGACGCAGGCCGCCGCGAGCCTGTCGCTGTTCGCGAGCCGCCGCGTGATCGAGGTCAACCTGCCGTCCGGCGCGCCCGGCGATGCCGGCGCGAAAGCGCTTAAGGCCCTGGCCGAGTCGCCGGTGCCGGACACCGTCATCCTGCTGATCTGCGGCGCGCTCGAGTACCGCACGCGCCAGAGCGGCTGGTACACCGCGCTGGAGCAGAAGGGCGCGAGCCTGTACGTGTTCCCGGTGAAGCCCGAGGAATTGCCGCACTGGATCGGCAGCCGGCTGAAGGACGCCGGCCTGACCGCGACGGCGGAGGCGATCGAGCTGCTGGTGCATCGCACCGAAGGCAACCTGCTGGCCGCGCAGCAGGACATCGAGAAGCTCAAATTGCTGCACCCTGGCGAGACGCTCGACGAGGACGCCATTCGCCTGGCCGTGGCCGATTCAGCGCGCTTCGACGCCTTCGACCTGACCGACAAGGTGCTGCACGGCGACGCTGCCGGCGCGGTGCGTAGCCTCGCGCGCCTGCGTGAGGAGGGGGTCGAACTGCCGGCGCTGGTGGGGGCCTGGGCCTGGATGCTGCGCCAATGGGGCCTGGCGGCGACCCATTACGCCCAGTCGCGCAACGCCAGCGCCGCCTGCGAGGCGGCCAAGATCTTCGGGCCGCGCCAAGCGCCCTACCTGAAGGCCCTGCCGCGGGCGCGGCCGGCGCAGGTCTACGGCTGGCTGGCCCAGGCCTCAAGCATTGATTTAAAAGGGAAATCTACCTCCGGCGAGCCGGCGGCGTGGGAAGAACTGTTAACATGCGTGCTCGCGGCGAGCCAGGCCGCACCCCCCCTGAAACCCGGTCCAGCGCGTACCCGATGAGTCCCGATGTAGGCAAGGAAGCCGCCGCCAAGGCGGCCCCGGCCAAGACCCGCAGCCTCAGCACCCAGATGAAGGAACGCGGCGCCCGCGCGCGCGCCGCGGCCCGCGTGGTGGCGCGGGCGGAAACCGGGCAGAAAAATGCTGCGCTGTTCTCGTTCGCCGAGACCCTGCGCGCCGATCGCGGTCGTGTGCTCGCGGCCAACGCGCTCGACCTGAAGGCCGGCGGCGCCAGCAAGCTCGACCCGGCGCTGATGGATCGCCTCGAGCTCAACGCCGAGCGCATCGAGGCGATGGCCGACGGCGTGCGCCAGGTCGCCAACCTGCAGGATCCCGTCGGCGAATTCATCGACCTGCAGCCGCGCCCCTCGGGCATCCAGGTCGGGCGCATGCGCGTGCCGCTCGGCGTGATCGGCATCATTTACGAATCGCGGCCCAACGTGACGGCGGACGCCGCCGCGCTGTGCCTGAAATCCGGCAACGCCTGCATCCTGCGTGGCGGCAGCGAAGCGCTGAACTCGAGCCTCGCCATCGCCAAGTGCATGGACAAGGCGCTCAAGGACGCCGGCTTGCCGGTCGACGCCGTGCAAGTGCTCGACACCACGGACCGGAAAGCGGTCCTCGAATTGCTGACGATGCCGCAGTACGTGGACGTGGTGATCCCGCGCGGCGGCAAGAACCTCGTCGAGTTCGTCGCCGAGCACGCCAAGGTGCCGGTGATCAAGCACATGGAAGGCATCTGCCACGTCTACATCGACGGCGCCGCCGACCTGGAGAAGGCGGTGGCGGTGGCGGTCAACGCCAAGACGCAGCGCTACGGCACCTGCAACACGATGGAGACCTTGCTGGTCGACCAGGAAGTTGCCGCCAAGGTGCTGCCGGAGCTCGGCCGCATTTACCAGGAGCACGGCGTCGAGCTGCGCGGTTGCGACAAGACCCGCAAGATCCTGTCGGGCATCAAGACCGCCACGGCCGAGGATTGGCGCACGGAGTACCTGGCGCCGATCCTGTCGATCCGCGTGGTCAGCGGCCTCGAGCAGGCGAT
The DNA here is from genome assembly GCA_031396115.1 of Gammaproteobacteria bacterium. Lineage (GTDB taxonomy): Bacteria > Pseudomonadota > Gammaproteobacteria > Nevskiales > Nevskiaceae > JACPFV01. Next base: position 3,764 of record JANNKD010000307.1, on the reverse strand, counting down.
GGAGCACATCGGCGAGTACGGCTCGTCGCACACCGACGCGATCGTGACCGAGAACCTGTCGCGCGCGCGCCGCTTCCTGCGCGAGGTAGACAGCAGCTCGGTGATGGTCAACGCCTCGACCCGCTTTGCCGACGGCTACGAGTACGGCCTCGGCGCCGAGGTCGGCGTCAGCACCGACAAGTTCCACGCGCGCGGCCCGGTCGGGCTCGAGGGCCTGACCTCGCTGAAGTGGATCGTCATAGGCGACGGGCACATTCGTTGATCGGCATCTTCGGGGGCACTTTCGCTCCCATCCATAACGGCCACCTGCGCCTCGCCACCGCGGCGCGCCGCCAGCTACGGCTCACGGAGGTGCGCCTGGTTCCCGCGGCGAGCCCTCCGCTGCGCGCCAGGCCCGCGATCGCCGCCAAGCGGCGGCTGCGCTGGGTGAAGCTCGCCATCGGCGGGCGGCGCGGCCTGGTCGCCGACGCGCGCGAGCTCAGGCGCAAGGGCCCGTCGTACACCGTCGACACGCTCGAGTCGCTGCGCGCGCAGTTCCCGCGTACGCCGCTGTGCCTGCTGCTCGGCCAGGACGCGGCGCGCTCGCTGCCGCGCTGGCATCGCTGGCGCGAGCTGCCGGCGCTCGCGCACCTGGTGTTCTTCAACCGTCCCGGCCAGCCGGCCGCGCTGCCGGCCGCCCTCGCCCGGCTGCTGCACGGGCGCCGCGCGCGCAGCGTGCGCGAGCTCAAGCGCCGCCCCGCCGGGCTCTGGTTGCGCGCCCGCATGCCGCCCATGGACATCTCGGCCTCGGGCATCCGGCGCCGGCTCGGACGGGGGCTTTCCGTGGCGGGCCTGGTGCCCGACACTGTGCTCGCTGATTTCACCCGCAAGGACCTCGAGGCTTTCCGCCGCTCATGAAGACCACACCGCTGACCCAGCTCGTCAAAGCCGCCATCGAGGACATCAAGGGCCTCGACCTCAGGTTCATCGACGTGCGCGAGCTGACCACGATCACGGACTTCATGGTGATGTGCACCGGCACCTCGAACCGGCACGTGAAGTCGATCGCCGACAACGTGATCGCGAAGGCCAAGGAGGCCGGCTACCGGCCGCTCGGCGTGGAGGGAGCCGAGGCCGGCGAGTGGGTGCTGGTGGACCTCGGCGACGTCGTCGCGCACGTGATGCAGGCGCAGACGCGCGCGTTCTACCAGCTCGAGAAGCTGTGGGACGTGCCGCCGCCCGCGGCGGCGCCGACCCCGAAGCCGGCGAAGGCACCGAAGGCGGGGAAGGGCAAGCCCAAGCCCAAGCCGCGCAAGGGCGGCGGCCGCGCGCCGGTGCGGGGCCGCAAGCGCCGGAAATAATCGTGAAGGTGCGCCTGATCGCGGTCGGCACGCGCATGCCGAAGTGGGTGGGGGCGGGCGTGGCCGAATACCAGCCACGCCTGCCGCGCGAGTGGCGCTTCGAGATCGTCGAGATTCCCGTAGCGAAGCGCGGCGACAACGCGGACCTCACACGCCTGAAGCGCGCCGAGGGCGAAAAAATGCTGCGCGCGATCCCGCAGGGTGCCGAGGTCATCGCTCTCGACGAGCGCGGCGACGCGCTGTCCACGGTGGAGTGGGCGCGCGCCGTGCAGGGCTGGCAGCGCGACGCGCGCGACGTCGCGCTGCTCGTCGGCGGGCCGGACGGCCTGGCGCCGGACTGCCTCGCGCGCGCCCGGCAGCGCTGGTCGTTGTCGAAGCTGACGCTGCCCCACGGGCTGGTGCGCGTGCTGGTGCTGGAGCAACTGTATCGGGCGTGGAGCGTGACGCAGGGGCACCCGTACCACCGGCCCTAGCAGCAGCCTAGTCCCCGAGGCCTCCGGACGGCGTGTTCTTGATCACCTCGTCCACCGAGGTCAGGCCCGCCGCAACTTTTTCCGCGCCGGCGAGGCGCAGCGGCACCATGCCGGCGCGCAGCGCTGCCTCGTGCAGCTTTCTGTAGTCGGCGCCCTCGACCAGCAAGTCCTTGATCGCGCGCGTCATCGGCATCAATTCGTAGAGGCCGACGCGGCCGCGGTAGCCGGTGTCACGGCACTCGAGGCAGCCGACGGCTTCGTGCACGGTGCGCGGCGGCGGCAGCGCGGCGCCGGCAGTGAGCTCGCGCCAGCGCTTCGGATCGAGCTCCACTTCCTGGCGGCAATGCGGACAGAGCCTCCGCACGAGGCGCTGCGCCGCCACTCCGAGCAGCGTCGAGCGCAGCAGGTACGGGGCGACGCCCAGGTCCATCAGGCGCGTCAGCGCCGAGGGCGCATCGTTCGTGTGCAGCGTGGACAGCACGAGGTGGCCGGTCAACGAGGCCTGCGCCGCGATCTCGGCGGTCTCGAGGTCGCGGATCTCGCCGACCATGATGATGTCCGGGTCCTGGCGCATCAGCGCCCGCACGCCCGAGGCGAACGACAGCTCGATCGCCGGGTTCACCTGCATCTGGTTGAACGCCGGCTCGACCAGCTCGATGGGATCCTCGATGGTGCAGACGTTGACATCGGTGGTTGCCAGGCCCTTCAGCGTCGAGTACAGCGTCGTCGTCTTGCCCGATCCGGTCGGGCCGGTGACCAGGATGATGCCGTGCGGCTCGTGCGTCATTGCCTCCCAGCGCGCGGCATCGGCCTGGCCGATGCCCAGTCCGGCGAAGTCGCGCACCAGCACCTCGGGGTCGAAGATGCGAAGGACGAGCTTTTCGCCGAACGCTGTCGGCAGCGACGACACGCGCAGCTCCACTTCGCGGCCCTCGGGCGTGCGCGTCTTGATGCGCCCGTCCTGCGGCCGGCGCTTCTCGGCCAGGTCCATGCGCGCCAGTATCTTGAGCCGGCTGCTGACGGCGCCCATCACGCCGGGCGGGACCTGGTAGACGTCGTGCAGTACGCCGTCAATGCGGAAGCGGATGTTGCCCTGCTCGCGGCGCGGCTCGAGGTGAATGTCGCTGGCGCGCTGGCCGAAGGCATACTGCAGCAGCCAGTCCACGATGCTGACGATGTGCTGGTCGTTGGCGTCGAGCTTGCCGGTCTTGCCCAACTCCATCAGCTGCTCGAGGTTGGTGACGCCGCCGGCCGCCGGCCGCCCATGAATCAGCTCGCCACCCTTGACCGAGTTGGCCAGCGCATAGAACTCGACCAGATAACGGCGGATCTCGAGCGGGTTGGCCAGCACGCGCTTGATCTCGCGCTTCAGGATCGGCTTGAGCTCGCGCTCCCAGTCGCGCTGAAACGGATCGGCCGTCGCGAACACGGCTTCCTTCGCGTTCATGCGAACGGGCAGTACATTGGCGCGCTCGGCGTAGTGGTACGGCACCATCGCCGTAGCCTGGGCCACGTCGATCGCGAGCGGGTCGATGCGCAGGTAACCGAGCCCGCTGCGCCGCGCCAGCCATTCTACGAGCGCTTCCACCGTGAGCTTGGCGTGCGGCGGCTTTGCCGACTGCCACTCGCAACGCGCGGCGATGATCAGCGGGTGGGTCGTGTCGCGCTCCGGCCGCGGCGCCGCCGCCACCGGCTTGGCCTGCTCGGGCGTGATCAGCCCATCCTCGACCAGCAGGTCGAGCACCTGGCGCAGGTGCAGCGGCTGCTCACGCTCTTGAAACGAGGCGGCTCGGACCATGGGGGGACTATAGCGGGTGCATAATCCACAGTTCCAACTTCCGGGGCTGCATCATGAATACCACCGAGCTGTTGTTGCACGACCGCTGGCACCGACTGCGGGGGAGCACGCGCCGACCGGCGGGTTAGCGGTGGGTCCGCAGATCTATCTCGC
>JANNKD010000181.1:0-5992 GCA_031396115.1 Gammaproteobacteria bacterium | reverse complement strand
CTCCGGCGTGCGCACCAGCGTCATGAAGTCGCCGGCGCGCTTGCGCGTCTCGCGATACTCCGGCAGGTAGCGCCCGGCCTGGCGCATCATCCACACCGGCGTGACATCCACCGGCTCGCGCCTGAGCGCGCGCAGGAAGCGGTCCGCGCCCGGCGTGCCGGGCGCCCGCGGAGGTCTAAGCGGGGGCGCGGGCGATTTCATCTTGGATCGCTTGCGTAGCGGCGCGCGGGTCCTTCGCATCGCGGATCGGCCGGCCCACGACGATGTAGTCGGCGCCGGCCTTCATCGCCGCGGCCGGGGTCATCACGCGCTTCTGGTCGGACTCGGCCTTGTTGTCCACCGGGCGGATGCCGGGAGTCACGCAGACCAGCTTCGGCCCGATCTCCTTGCGCAGGCGCTCGACCTCGAGCCCCGACGACACCACGCCGTCGCAACCGGCGGCCAGCGCGCGGCGCGCGCGCGACAGCACCAGATCGCCGACGTCACACTTGAAACCGAGGTCGTCGAGGTCGCCGCGATCGAGGCTGGTCAGCGCGGTGACGGCGAGCACGCGCAGGCCGTTGGACTTGGCCTTGGCCGCCGCCTCCATGATCGCCTGGTTGCCGTGCACGGTGCAGAAGTCGGCGCCGCGCTCGGCCAGGCTCTTCACCGCGCGCGCCACCGTCTCCGGGATGTCGAAGAACTTCAGGTCCACGAAGACTTTTTTCTTCTGCTTGCGCAGCTCGTCGAGGAACTCGAAGAAGCCCGCGCCCATGAACAGCTCGAGGCCGAGCTTGTAGAACACGGCTGCGTCGCCCAGGCGCTCGACCAGCGCCCGCGCGGCCGGGATGTCCGGCAGGTCGAGGGCGACGATCAGGCGCTCGCGGGCGGGGACCTTCATGCCGCGGCCGGCCAGAGGAAGGCGAAGGCCGCGCCGCCGGCGAAGCCGTAGAGCAGGGAGTCGAGCAGGTCCTTGCCCACGGCCCCCCACGGCTTGTAGAACCAGATGCCGTCGGAAATGCTGCCGATCGCGTAGGCGAGGAAGCCGATGGAGGCAGTCACGCGCAGCACCTGCATCGGCGCGGCGCCGGCGCCCAGCGTATGCGCGGCGATGTAGGCCACCATGAAGCTGACCAGCAGGTTCAAGGCGAACCACTTGCCGAGGATGGGGCCCATGCCCTGCTTGCCGTTGGCGCGGATCCACAGCAGCGCGTTCGGCCCCTCGACGAACTTCTGCTGCATCTCGGGCGACTGCAACTGCTTCATGTCGAGGCAGTGCGGCACCACGTACTGACCGGGGGTGGCCGCGCCCTTGCGGATGGCCGCGCGCACTTCATCCTCGTTGGGCAGCTTGCGGTAGTCCGCGTTGTGCCACTTGAACACCATGTGCACGAGGCTGCTGGCGATGAACACAGCGAGCGCGCCGAGCAGGATCGGCAGCCACAGCGAGGTAAGGGTGACCATCGGGTGTCTCCTGATTGTGTCCGGCGCGCATTATGCCTGTCAGAACTGACAGTTACGCCCGCTTGGGGCATTGGGTAGGCTCCATTCCTCAGGAATTCCTCTGGAATCCCTAAGGATTTGTGCCCCCGGCCTGCCCCAAGGTTTAGGGGACAACGCGGCTTCGGGGGAATCTATGCACGCTTTCGGTCGCTACTTCGCGGTATTCGTAATCTTGGTCCTGCCAGCGCTGGCTGCGCATGCCCAGCAGGCCGAGCCGCCGCCCCCACCGATCGAGATGCCGCCGCCGGAGATGTCCATGAGCGGCGAAGACACCGAGCCCTGGATCGAGTACGAGCAGCGCATGAACCAGGAGCAGCGCTTCACGGCGTATGGCCCGGACCTACTCGGCGACTCGATCGACCCCAACTCGGGCCAGATCACGTTCGAGCACACTGACGTGGTCCTGCCCGGCAATTCGAAGCTGGACGTTTCGCTGCGCCGCCGCGTGGCTCAGGGCTACCTGTATGGCGAAGGGGTCAATGCCGAGTTCGGCAACTGGCAGTACGTGGTGCCGCGCATCGTGGTGATCACGCCCGCCTCCGGGTGGGCCGGAAGCAGCCGTTGCAGCAACTGGAACACAAGCCTCCCGCCGATCACACGCAACGGCAGCAATCCGCCGGAGCTGCTGTACAACCAAGAGTACTCGAATGGCGTGATGCTCGAGATCCCGGGTCAGGGGCCCCAGCACCTCCTGCAAAAACTGTCTCAGGCAACGCAATTCCCGGCTACTGCCAAGTACGTGACCACATCGGACTGGTACTTCACCTGCGTCTCGAGCGGCCCCGACAAAGCCACCGACGGTGGTCAGAGTTACATCGGTATCGCACCCAATGGCGATCAGTACAAGTTCAAGCAATACGTCAAGCACAACTACCGTCCTCTCGGTGTGATGCTGTCCTCGAAGTCGGTCGGCACTGCGCGAGCCAAGAGCATGCTGCTGGCGACCGAAGTCAAGGACGTCAACGGGAACACGGTTATTTACGAGTACCACTTGGCCGGCCCAAAGGCAGGCCAGCTGAAGCGCATCTCCTCGAATGACGGGCGGGAGATCAACCTCGAGTACAACAACGCCTCGTATCCGAAGCTGGTCACGCACGTGAAGGCGAATATCGGGGCCGCGACCCGGACGTGGACCTACAGCTACCGGCCCACGTGGGGCAGCAAGCCGTATTGGGAGGGTGGCGGCGCGATTAACATCCAGTCTCTTGGCACGGTCACACAGCCGGATGGGCGGTACTGGGTTCTGGAGGTGGACGGCATGTTCACCGAACCGACTCCGGGTGAGTGCTGGACCGAAGCACTGAACCTGCGGGTGGTTCACCCGTACGGTGTCGAAGGTACCTTTTTGCTGGCCGAGAAACGGCATCGGTACGGACTCAACGACACGATGCAGGAGCTGTTCGACTGTCCGTCCGGCGAGCCGGATCCTCCGCCACCGCCGAACCCGAATTGGGTGACGATGATGACCGACACGATGTCCGTCGTGTCGAAGCGCCTGGAAGGCTACGGCATCACCCCGGCGACTTGGACTTTCGAGTACGAGCTCGACCAGGGCCCGCCGGGGTCGTCGCCCAGCGATCCGACGAACTGGACCAAGGTCACGCAGCCGGACTACTCGCAGATCACCTACTACCACCGCTGGCAGTACGGCAGTCTCGGCGGCACGCTGTTCCGCAAAGAGGTTCGCAATACAGAAGGCTCCCAGCCCATTGAAATCGTCGAGCATCGGCAGCCGGCGCTGCCGACCGGGACTCCGTCGTTCATCGTTGAAACGGCGGGCGTGACGTACGGCGCGCTGGGCACCGACGTCGGCTCTTCCAAGATTCTGCCTAACGTCGTCACCGTTGAGCGAGGCAGCGACGATCCGGCTTACGCAGGCCAGTTCGACACCTTCACGACGGACAACGACTATGAGTCGACTTTCTCGCTGTCGACCTACAGCTTCGGTAATCCGACGAAGGTGACCGAGACCTCCAGTACCGCGCCGGGATTGTCGCGAGTCACTGAGACCACGTACCTGCATTACAAGACCCCGCCGCTGTGGGTGGTCGCTCTGCCGGACATAGTCAGGCGCAAGGACGACGATGGGACTTGGAGGGAGTTCGACAACTACAACTACGACACACTCGGGCGCCTCACAACCCACAGCCGTTTCGGAGCACTGAGGTACACGTACGCCTACAGCACCGTCGCCGGAGAGGTGGGCGCGGTAGCGAGCATTGCCGACGCGCTGGGCAACCCCTGGGCGCTCTCGAACTGGAAGCGCGGCAAGCCCCAGACGGTCCTGCGCCCCGACAACACGACGTTCACCCGAGTTGTGGACGACAACGGTTGGGTGACCAGGGAGACCGACGGCCGCGGCGTCTCCACGGACTTTCGCTACGACCCGATTGGCGGCTTCCAGTCGATGGGTTGGCTCACGTACGTCGATCGAGTCGCACCGTTCAACGACACCTCGATCGATTACTACGGGCTCGGCACTCCGGCCGTGTGGGCCGTTTACACACGCGGCACCCAGCGCACGACCGTGTTCTACGACGCGATGTTTCGCGCGACCAAGGTCGGAACCAACGCCACCGATGGGTCTGTGGCGGCCATTTACGAGGCAACCGCTTACGACATCGATGGGCGGGTGACGTACAAGTCCTGGCCCGCGTTCTCGGCGCCCACGCCGCCGGCGCCGCCGGTGGTCGGCTCGCCCGGTGTCGAGACGTTCTATGACGCGTTGGGTCGGGTCACGCTCGCGCGTGAGACGGTTTCGCCTTTTGCCGAGACCAACACCGAGTACTTGCCCGGTGGGACCACCAAGGTCACCGACCCTGCGCTCGCGGTCGTGACGACCACCAGCCGCAGCTTCGGCACCCCGGGCCGGCCCGAGGTCATGCAGGTCGTCGACGCGATGGGTGGAGTGACCGATACGGTGCGCGACATCTACGGCAAGGTGAAGCAGCTGACGCAGTCGGGGACACAATACGGGTACACCGCTAGCGCGACGCGGGTGTTCATCTACGACGACAAGATGCGCTTGTGCCGGCACCGCGCGCCCGAGTTCGGTGAGGAGCGGTTCGAGTACGACGCTGCCAACCATCTGAAGTACAGCTCTCGCGGTGAGGCGCTGCTGTTCGATGAGACCGCCTGCCCCGCACCCTCGATGCCCATCAGGACGGAGTTCAGCTACGACCAGCGGGGGCGGCTCTGGCACACCAACTTCCCGTCGACCACGCCGGACATCACCGTGGGCTATGACGCGGAGAGCAACCGCACGTCGGTTCTTCGCGGCGGCATCGAGTGGACCTACGTCTACAATGCTCTCAACCAGATGACGCGGGAGAAACTCGTCATCGACGCGCGCACCTACCAGTTCGACTACACCTATGACGGCAACGGTCGGATGCTGTCGCGAGATCGAGGCGATGGCGTCAGCGTCGCCTCTAGCGTTTCTTACGCCCCGGATGCCCTGGGCCGACCCACCCGGGTGACGGTGGGCGGCGTCCACCACGTCCAGATCCCCTCGGTCCAGGGCTACCACCCCAACGGCCTGGTCTGGCACGCGAGCTTCGCCAACGGCACCGGCCAGGCCTTCACGCAGGAAATCGATGATCACCTGCGGCCCCACCAGCTCACGGTCGCCAAGTCGGGCGGTGACACGGCCGTGTCGAGGACTCATCTCTACGACATCCGCGGGCAGCTCTATTCCATCGCCGATGCCGTCAACGCTGCGGAAAGCCGGACGTTCGAGTACGACCCCAAGGGGCGCCTTGCGACCGCCAGCGGCCCTTGGGGCTCGGGCAGCTTCAAGTACGACGCCCTCGACAACCTGCGCCAGCAGACCCTCGGCAGCCGATTGATCGATGTTCCTCTCGGTGCCGGCATTGGCTATAACCCCACCACAAACCGCTTCGACCGAGTCTTCGACGCAGGCCTTCCCCGTGACTACGGCTACGACTCCCGCGGCAACGCGACGGCAGTCGCGGGCATGTCTTTCGTCTACGATTTCTCGAATCAGCCCATCAGCGTGTCAGGGACGGTCAGCGCCACCTACGCCTACGACGGCAACTTGAAGCGCGTGAAGTCGGAGTCCGGCGGCAAGACGGTGTACTCGATCTACTCGGCGCTGGGCGGGTCGGTGATCTTTAGGGACGAAGTGACCGACGCCAAGGCGGTGGACTACCTGGGCATCGGCCCGCTGTCGGTGCGCCTGACCAACGGCGCCGACCCCGAGTACACCCACGCCGACCACCTGGGCAGCCCGATCGCGGCCACCGATGCGAGCGGCGCGATCAAGTGGCGCGAGAGCTACAACCCCTTCGGCGAGGCGCGCATCAAGCCCGCCGCCAACGCCAACCATACCGGCTTCACCGGGCACCTGGCGGACGCGGACAGTGGCCTGACCTACATGCAGGCGCGGTACTACGACCCCATCATCGGGCGGTTCTTGTCGACCGACCCGATCGGCTACCAGGATCAGCTCAACCAGTACGCCTATGTCGGTAATGATCCGGTGAACAAG
>JANNKD010000259.1:0-11748 GCA_031396115.1 Gammaproteobacteria bacterium | reverse complement strand
AGCGCCTCGCCGTGGCGGCCGGCAGCGAGGACGACTGGAGGCGCCTCGACATCGAGGCCGGCATTCCGACGGTGTATCCGGAAACGCAGGACCACTTCGTCGCGCAGATGTGCAACCTCGATGCCCTGGGCGGCATCAGCTTCGACAAGGGCTGCTACACCGGCCAGGAGATCATCGCGCGAGTGCACTATCGCGGCGCGGTGAAGCGCCACATGACGCGGGTGCTGACGCCGGACGCCGGCATGGCGCCGGGCTCGAACTGCACGCTGCCGGACGGCCGCAGCGGGGAGGTGGTCGACGCCGCGCCCCACCCCAACGGCGGCAGCGTGGCGCTGGTGGTGACCGCCGCTTCCCCCTGATTTTCGTCAGCCCTCTGGGCGCATCTGCGGAAAAAGCAGGACGTCCCTGATCGACGGTGAGTCGGTCAGGAACATCGCCAGCCGGTCGATGCCGATGCCGGCGCCCGCCGTCGGCGGCAGGCCGTACTCGAGCGCACGCACGTAGTCGGCGTCATACACCATCGCCTCGTGGTCGCCGCGCTCGTGCGCGGCGGCCTGGGCGCGGAAGCGCGCGGCCTGGTCGTCGGGATCGTTCAGCTCCGAAAACCCGTTCGCGATCTCGCGGCCACCCACGAAGAACTCGAAGCGGTCGGCGAAGTCCGGGTTGGCGTCGTTGCGCCGCGACAGCGGTGAGACTTCGGTCGGGTACTCGGTGATGAAGGTGGGGTCGATCAGCCTGGCCTCGACCGTCTTCTCGAAGATCTCCGTCAGCAGCTTGCCGGCGCCGTACTCGGGCTTGGCGTCGCCGCCGACCTTGCGGGCCCACTCGGTCAGGTAGTCGCGGTCCTTCAGGCGCGCGCCGTCCAGGCCGGCGTTGTACTCGAGCACGGCCTGCGTCAGCGTCATGCGCTTGAACGGCGCCGTCAGGTCGCAGGCGTGGCCCTGGTAGGTCACCATGCCGTCGCCACGCACCGCCAGCGCCGCATCGCGCACCAGGTTCTCGATCAGGTCCATGAAGTCCTGGTAGTCGGCGTAGGCCTGGTAGAACTCGAGCATGGTGAACTCGGGGTTGTGGCGCGTGGACAGCCCCTCGTTGCGGAAACTGCGGTTGATCTCGTAGACGCGCTCGAAGCCGCCGACCACGAGGCGCTTGAGGAACAGCTCCGGCGCGATGCGCAGGTAGACGTCGCGGTCGAGCGCGTTGTAGTGCGTCACGAACGGCCGCGCGGCGGCGCCGCCCGGGATCGGCTGCAGCATCGGCGTCTCGACCTCGATGAAGGCGAGCGCGTCGAAATAGTTGCGGATGAAGCGCACCAGCGCCGTGCGCGCCTCGAACACCTTGCGCACGTCGGGATTCATGATGAGGTCGACGTAGCGCTGGCGGTAGCGCACTTCGGTGTCGGTCAGCCCGGCCCACTTCTCCGGCAGCGGGCGCAACGACTTGGCCAGCTGCACGACCTGGTCGGCGCGGATCGACAGTTCGCCGGCCTTGGTCTTCATGACCCGGCCCTGCGCGCCGATGATGTCGCCGACGTCCCAGGTCTTGAAATCCGCGTAGGCCGCCTCGCTGATCGCGTCCTGCTTGACGAACACCTGGATGCGCCCGGACATGTCCTGGATCTCGATGAACGAGACCTTGCCCTGCCCGCGCTTGGCCATCATGCGGCCGGCCACCGCGAACGTTTGCTTCTCGTCCTCGAGCGACTCGGCCGAGCGCGCGCCGTAGCTGCCGCGCAGGTCCTCGGCCAGCGCGTTGCGCCGGAAGGTGTTGGGGTAGGCCGCACCCTTCGCGCGCAGCGCGGCCAGCTTTTCGCGGCGCTGCGTGATCAGGTAATTCTCGTCCTGGGGTTTTTCGTCTTCGGTGTCGGCCATTTGGTTTTCGCGCCTGAAGGCGCTCCTACAGTCCCTGTTTCAAGCTTGCCTCAATGAACCGCTTCAAGTCGCCGTCGAGCACGCGCTCAGTGTCGGCGATTTCGACGCCGGTGCGCAGGTCCTTGATTCGCGACTGGTCCAGCACGTAGCTGCGGATCTGGTAACCCCACTCGATGTCGGACTTGGACGCCTCGGTCTCCTGCTTCTTGGCGTTGCGCTTCTCGATCTCGCGCTCGTAGAGCTTGGCCTTCAGCATCTTCATCGCGCGGTCGCGATTCTGGTGCTGCGAGCGCTCGGTCTGGCACGCCACGACGAGGCCGCTCGGCCCGTGCGTGATGCGGATCGCCGACTCGGTCTTGTTGACGTGCTGGCCGCCGGCGCCGCCGGAACGGTAGGTGTCCACCCTGAGGTCGGCGGGATTGATCTGGATGTCGATGTCGTCGTCGACTTCGGGCGCGACGAACACGGCCGCGAACGAGGTGTGCCGGCGCGCGTTCGAGTCGAACGGCGACTTGCGCACCAGCCGGTGCACGCCGATCTCGGTGCGCAGCCAGCCGTAGGCGTACGGCCCCTGCACGTAGAACGAGGCGCCCTTGATGCCGGCGACCTCGCCGCTCGACTGGTCGAGAATCTCGGTCTTGAAACCCATGTCGGCGCAGAAGCGCAGGTACATGCGCAGCAGCATCGCCGCCCAGTCCTGCGCCTCGGTGCCGCCGGTGCCGGCCTGGATGTCGACGTAGGCGTAGTGCGAGTCCATCTCGCCCGCGAACATGCGCTTGAATTCCATCTCGGCGGCGAGCCGGCCGAGCGCGCCGACCTCGCGCTCCACTTCGGCGGCGGTGGCCGCATCGTTCTCGGCCGCGGCCAGCTCGAGCAGCTCGGCGGCATCGCGCAGGCCGGTGTCGGCGCGATCCAGCGGCCGGATCACGTCCTCGAGACGCGCGCGCTCGCGGCCCAGGTTCTGCGCCGTTTCGGGTTTGCTCCACACGTCGGGCCGCTCGAGCTCGGCTTCGACTTCCGCCAGGCGATCACGCTTGCCAGCGTAGTCAAAGATAGCCCCGCAGAGCGTTGAAGCGCTCACGCAGGGCGGCCATCTCGTTCTTGAGTGTCTTGGTGTCCATAGGAGTCCGAGCGGCCCGTTATTCGGCGGGCCGGAAGGCCGCGCAGTGTAGCGGAAATCAGCCGCAGCGATTACAGTTTTCCCCGTGAAGAAAAATTCCGTTGTACAGGTGCTGGGCCTTTGCTGCGCGTTGCTGGCGTTCGGTGCGTGGGCGCAGGACGAAGGCGAAGTCGAGGGCGAGGAAGAGCCCGCCGCGGAGGAAGGTTCCAGCAGTTCGGCGAACGGCAACGACCGCCGGCTGTACTTCTCGCCGATGTTCTCCTACACGATGGCCGACGACGATCGCACCACGGACGATGCGATGGGCGCGGTGATCTCGATCGGCAAGAAGATGACTTCGGGCCTCAACCTCGAACTCACCGGCTTCATCGAGGCCATGGACCGCGAGGACGAGACCGTCACCGACAAGTCAGCAGAGCTGAGCGGCGTCGGCCTCGCCGCGATGATCTTCCCTTGGACCACCCTCCCCAAGCTGTTCGGCATCGTGGCCGTGCAGCAGGGCCGGGGCAACGACCATCCGACCACGCCGGACGTGGCCGGCTTCAACTACAAGTCCACGGTGTTCGACGTGGGCCTCGGCTACCTGCTGCCGCTGAACGCCTGGCTCGGCTTCGACGCCGCGCTGCGCGCCGAAGCGCGTTATCGCATGGACTCGCACCACCGCCCGGCGCTGGGCGTCGGCGGCAAGGACGAGTTCTATGAGGGCGTCTTCAACCTCGGCCTGCTGATCCCGCTCGGCACGCTGCCGGGCGAACCGGCGCCGCCGCCCGGCGAAGAGGCCGCGCCAGCCGGCGATGCCGACGGCGACGGCGTCACCGACGACGCCGACCCGTGCCCCGATACCCCGGCCGGCACGGTCGTGGACGAGAAGGGCTGTCCGCCGGCCCCGGTCGAGCGGGAAGGCTGCCGCGCGCCGGGCCCGGGCGAGGCGATCAACCTCGAGGGCTGCGCCACCGGCGAGGCCGTCGTGCTCAAGGGCGTGACCTTCGAGGTGAACAGCTCGCGCCTGACCGGCAACGCCAAGGTGATCCTGAACCAGGTGGCCGATTCGCTCGCCGCCGCGCCGGCCCTGCGCGTCGAGATCGGCGGCCACACCGACGCGCAGGGCTCCGACGCGTTCAACCTCACGCTCTCAGACCGTCGCGCGCAGGCCGTGAAGGACTACCTGGTCGCGCGCGGCATCGATGCCTCGCGCCTGGAGTCGAAGGGGTACGGCGAGGCGCAGCCGGTCGACACCAACGAGACGGGCGACGGGCGCGAGCTGAATCGCCGCGTCGAGATGAAGATGCTGGAGGGCGGCGCGCAGTAAGCCGGGCTACCCGTGAGTAAGCGTCCGAAAAGCGGTGCGGGCGACGGTCGCGTCCATCTGCGCGACATCCTGCGCGGGATCGTGCGCGGCTTGCCCGAGACACCCGGCACGCTGCGCGGACTGCGCACACTGCTGCAAGTGCGCTTCGGCACGCAGCCGTCGGTTGGCGCCGTGCTCGAGGCGGCCGCCGCCGACCGGCCCGACGCGCCGGCGCTGCTGTTCGAGGAGCGGCGCTGGAGCTACGCCGAGTTCAACAGCTGGGTCAATCGCCTGAGCCACGGCCTGCGCGGGGCCGGAGTGAAGCGCGGCGACATCGTGGCGTTGCTGATGGAAAACCACCCCGCCACGCTGGCCTGCGTCGCCGCGCTGGCCAAGCTCGGCGCCATCGCCGGCATGCTGAACCCGAACCTGGGCGGCGAGGCGCTGCGCCACAGCGTGCGCGCGATGAAGGCCACGCACCTCGCGGTGGCCGGCGAGTGCGTCGAGGCGTTCGGCGACCTCGCGACCGACTGGAGCGGACCGCCGCCCTTCTGGCTGCCGGGCCACGGCGCCGGTGCCTGTCCCGCCGGCTGGACCGATCTCGCCGCGCTCGCCGAGCAGTCCGCCGCGAGCAACCCCGCATCCTCCGGCAGCGTCGACCTGTCCTCGCCGCTGTTCTACATCCTCACGTCCGGCACGACCGGCCTGCCGAAAGCGTCGGTGATGACGCACCGGCGCTGGCTGAGCAGCATGGCGGGCATGGGCCAGCTCGGCCTGCGCCTGAAGCCGGGCGGCGTGCTGTATTGCGCGCTGCCGCTGTACCACAACAACGCGCTGACGGTGTCGTGGAGCGCGGCGGTGGGCACCGGTGCGGCACTCGCGCTCGACCGCAAGTTCAGCGCCAGCCGCTTCTGGGACCGCGCGCGGCACTACGACGCGACCGCGTTCGCCTACATCGGCGAGCTGTGCCGCTACCTGCTGGCGCAGCCGCCCTCGGAGCGCGATCGCGCGCACCGCGTCACCGCCTGCATCGGCAACGGCCTGCGGCCCGACATCTGGCAGGCGTTCAAGGCGCGCTTCGGCCTCGAGCGCATCTGCGAGTTCTACGGCGCCAGCGAGGGCAACATGGTGTTCGTCAACGCCTTCAACGTCGACCAGACCGCCGGCTACTGCCCGTATGCCTTCAAGGTGGTCGAGTGCGACCTCGACACGGCGCAGCCGCGGCGCAACGCGCGCGGCCGCCTGGTCGAGGCCGCGCGCGGCGGCACCGGCCTGCTGGTCACCGAAGTCACCGACGGCGCGCCGTTCGACGGCTACACCGATTCCCGCGCCGGCGAGTCCAAGCTGATCCGCGACGCCTTCGAGCCGGGTGACTGCTGGTTCAATAGCGGCGACCTGGTGCGCCACCAGGGCTGGCGCCACATCCAGTTCGTCGACCGGCTCGGCGACACCTTCCGCTGGAAGGGCGAGAACGTGGCGACTACCGAGGTCGAGGCGGCGCTGCGCGCCGCGGGCGTCGAGGACTGCACGGTCTACGGCGTCAGTGTGCCCGGCGCCGACGGCCGCGCCGGTTGCGCCGCGATCTGCTCGGAGCACGAGCCCGACGGCGCCGCGCTCGCCGCGCGCCTCGACGGGCAGCTGCCCGCCTACGCCGTGCCGCTGTTCCTGCGCCGCGTCGGCGCCATCGAGACCACCGCGACCTTCAAGGCACGCAAGCAAGCGCTGCGGGACGAGGGCGCTGACCCGGCGCGCGTGAAAGACCCGCTGTACATCCTGCTCGACCGCGCGCGCGGCTACGAGCCGCTTACCTTGGCGATCTGGAACCGGATCCAGCGGGGTGAACTGCGCCTGTAGCGCCCGGGCCGGGCGAATTTTTCCCCTTTGGCGCCCGACCGTCCGTGTTAACTTACTCTCAGGTAAGCATCAGGAAACCGGCAATGCACCGAGTGGAACAAGGCACGTTCAAGCACGAGGGCTACACCCTCGCCTACGAGATCCACGGGCCGAACGACGGCGTGCCGGTGCTGCTGATGCACGGCATCCTGCTCGACGCCACCGTCAACCGCGACGTCGCGCTGCCGCTGGCCAAAGCCGGCTTCCGCGTCATCCTGCTCGACCTGCTCGGCCACGGCCGCAGCGACCGCGCCGAAGCCGCCGAGCTGCGCAGCGATTTCTTTGCCGAGCAGGTCGTCGCCTGCCTCGACCACCTGCAGGTCGACCAGGCCGTCGTCGGCGGCATCTCGCTGGGCGCCATCGTCGCGCTGCAGGTCGCCGTGACCGCGCCCAAGCGCGTGCGCGCACTGTTCCTCGAGATGCCGGTGATGGAGGAGTCCACGCCGTTCGCCGCCATCATGCTGTCGCCGCTGGTGTTCGCCACCAACTATTTAGCCTGGCTGTACCGTCCGGTCGCCCGGCTGCTGCAGCGCCTGCCGCGCCCGCGCACCGCCGTGTTCGAGAGCGTGCTGAACGCCGCGGCGCAGGACCCCGAAGCGATCCGGTCGGTGCTGCACGGCGTGCTGGTCGGGCCGGTGGTGCCGCAGCGCCGCTTGCGCCGCAGGATCGAAGTGCCGGCGCTGGTCATCGGCCACGCCGGCGACTGGCTGCACAACCTCGAGGACTCGCGCGCGCTGGCCGAGGAACTGCCGAACGGCCGCCTGCTGACGGCGAAGTCCATCCTCGAGCTGCGCCTGAAACCGGAACGGCTGATGCCCGAAATCCTGACGTTCCTGCGCGAAGCGACCAGCGCGAACGTCGTGCGCCTCGAAGCGGAACCGGCGGCCGCAGCCACCGGCGATGCCGACCTCGGGCAGCGCTTCGAGGCGGCCGTCGAAAAGATTTCTGGCGCGCCCAAAGACGGGCCGCTGAAGCCGTCGAATGAAATGAAGCTGAAGATGTACGCGCTGTATCGGCAGGCGAAGGACGGCGACGCGCACGGCAAACGCCCCGGCATGATGGACATCGTCGGGCGCCTCAAGTACGACGCCTGGACCGACCTCAAGGGCACCTCGCGCGAAGAGGCCATGCGCCGTTACGTGACCGAAGTGGAAACGTTCGAGGCCAAGTTCACGGCTCCAGCCAAGCAGGCGTGAACACGGCCGCCGGGGACTTGCGATGAACGACCGCGTCCGCGTCGAAGTCCAGGGCAGCCTGGCCACGGTTACGCTGACGCGCGCCGACAAGCACAACGGCATGGACCTGGCGATGCTCGACGCCGTGCGCGGGGCGGCGGCGCGCCTGCGCAAGGACCAGCGCGTGCGCACGGTGATCCTGCGCGGCGACGGGCCGTCCTTCTGCGCCGGCCTCGACTTCAAGTCGGTCATGGGCAGCCCCAAGGCAGCGGTCATGGGCCTCAAGGCCCTGTGGTCGCCGGTGCGCAACAAGTTCCAGGACTGGAGCATGGCCTGGCGCGAAGTGCCGGCGCCGGTGATCGCCTGCATCCACGGCAATTGCTTCGGGGCCGGCATCCAGCTGGCGCTCGGCGCCGACGTCCGCATCGCGACACCGGACGCGAAGATCTCGGTCATGGAATCGAAGTGGGGTTTGATCCCCGACATGGGCGGGGCTGCGTTGCTGCGCGAGCTCGTGCCCTTGGACCTGGCCAAGGAGCTGGCCATGACCGGCCGCATCGTGAGCGGCGCCGAGGCCCATGAGCTCGGTCTGGTCAGCCATCTCGCCGACGACCCTTTGGACGCCGCCCACCAGCTGGCCGCCGAGATCGAGACCCGCTCGCCGGATGCCGTGGCCGCGGCCAAGTTCCTGATGCAGCAGGCCTGGAGCAGCGGCGAGACCGGCGCCCTGGCCGCGGAGCGGCGCTGGCAGCGCAAGCTGCTGGGCAGGCGCAACCAGCGCATCGCGGTGGCCCGCAACCTCGAGAAGAAGGACCTGCCCTACGGGCCGCGCAGCATCGGCAGCTAGAGGCCGGGGCTATGATGCCGGCCATGCCAGAGTCCGATAAACCCGTCGCCGCTGAGCCGTCCGTTCCGACCGGCGCTTGGCCGCTGGTGCGCGAATTCTTCCGCGAGCTGTTCGACTTGCAGTTCACCACCTTCATGACGACGCGCATGCTGCCGGTCGTCTACGGCTTCGGCATCGTGCTGGCAGCGTTGTTCACGGTCTATTTCGTGGTGCTGCGCTTCCGCGACTCCACCAATGAAGGCCTGCTGTGGCTCGCGATCGGGCCGCTGATGTTCTTCGGGCTGGTCACCGCGCTGCGCATCACGCTCGAGTTCGTGCTGGCCGTGTTCCGCGTGGCCTGGTACGTCGAGCAGGTCGCCAGCCACACCGAGGTGGTCTCCAAGGAGATCCCGCGTTTCGGTTCCCTCGGCACGCTGCTGTTCGGCAAGGGCGGGCCGCCGCCGAAGCGCTAGGCGTCCGCCGGCTCCGTGCTGACGACGTAGGTCGGCACTTCGCGCCCGACGCCCTTGAGCGGGCGCAGTTCGCCCTTCCCCGGCAGTTCTTCGCGCGCGCCGGTCAAGGTGTCGGCGTCGGCGCGGATCTCACCGTCGGCGGCCTCGTCGCACAGGCGCGCTGCCAGGTTGACGGCCGGCCCGACCGCCACGTATTCGTAACGCGCGCCCTGCCCGACGATGCCGACCGCGACTTCGCCGGTGGCGACGCCGACGCCAAGGCCGAGTTTTCTCGAGTAGCTGCGCACGGTCGGACGCGCGCGCGCCTGCAGCCCGCGCGCCAGGCCGAGGGCACGCGCCGGCTCGTCGCGGTACGGCACCGGCGCGCCCACCAGGATCAGCGCGCCGTCGCCGGCCAGGTCCTTGATGGTGCCGCCGTACTGCGCGGTCACCGCGCCGATGTCGGCGTAGAAGTCGCGCAGCAGGCGCAGCACCTTTTCCGGCGGATTGGCCTGGGCGTAAGCCGTGAAGCCACGGATGTCGCAGCACACCACCGTCACTTTCTGGCGCGTGCGCGTCATGGCGTTGCGCAGCCCGCGCTTGCGCACCAGCTCGGCCACCTGCGGCGACAGGAACTGCGCCATGAACAGGCCGCGCGCGCCCTGCACGTTGTGGTAGCGCAGCGCGCCGATCAGGAACACGATCTCGCCCAGCGCGATGGCGATCGGCGAGGCATGCCGCGGCAACGCCAGCGCCGCGGCAAACAAGGGCATCACCGCCAGCATCGAGGCGATGCGGGCGCCCTCCGCCTTGTCCGGGCCCTTGCGCAGCACGCTCACGCCGGCGATGAGCACCAGGATCATGGCCACGACCCACGGCGTCGAGATCAGGTAGAAGCCCAGGTCCGGTGTGGTCTCGCTGTTCAGGTCCAGCGCGCCGGTGAGGCTCAGCACCCGCAGCTCGGGGCGCCAGGCGGCGAGCGCGGCGTACGCGATCACGCAGGCCTGCGCGCCGCGCACCAGGCGCCGGCCCCGTCCGGTGGTCGCGGGCGAGGACACGGTCTCACCGACGCGGATGCCCCACTCCGTGCCGGCGATGAAGGCAATGGCGTCGAGCGCGCCGAGCAGGCGTGTCCACTCCGGCAGCGGCGCCGCGGTCGGCGCGTAGGCGCTGGCCAAGATGACGGCCCCCATGCCGGCCAGGAACAGGCCGAGCGCGCGGCTGGTGGGGCTGGCGCGGTCGGTGATCCAGACCGCCAGACCCATGCCGCCGCTGATCAACGCGGCAACCTGAAATCCTCCCATGTCCATCGGGCGAGACTAGCAAAATCATTGACGCGGGCGTCCCGCGCGTGTGGGCCGGCCCGCGCCGTCCGCGGCTGGCTATACTTCGCAGCGACAAATCCAGGGGGATTGCATGATTCCGTTCGCGCTCAAGGTGTTTTTCTTCAAGGTCTGGCAGTTCATGCTCAAGATCAGCACGCCGCTGCTGTTCTTCCGCACGCCGCATTTGTTCACCGGCCCGGGCTCGTCCCTGAAATTGTGCGAGCACATCGCCGCGCAGGGCGTGAGGAACCTGCTGATCGTGACCGACGCCATGCTGGTCAAGCTTGGCCTGCTCAAGCCGATGCAGGACAAGCTCACGCAGCTCGGTGTCAGCGTCGTGGTCTACGACGGTGTCATGCCCAACCCGACCATCGAGCAGATCGAGAACGGCCTGGCGATGCTCAAGCAGCACCAGTGCACGGCAATCCTCGCCATCGGCGGCGGCTCCTCGATCGACGCGGCCAAGGTCATCGCCGCGCGCGCCACGAATCCGTACAAGATCGTGCACATGTCGGGCCTGATGCGCGTGGCCTTCAAGCTGCTGCCGCTGTACGCCGTGCCGACCACGGCCGGCACCGGCTCGGAAGTGACCATCGCCGCGGTGGTGTCGGATCCGTCGAACACGCGCAAGTTCGCCATCATGTCGCCGCGCATGGTGCCGATCGCCGCCGCGCTCGACGGCGCCCTGATGACCGGGCTGCCGCCGCCGATCACCTCGGCCACCGGCATGGACGCGCTCACCCACGCGGTTGAGGCCTACATCTCGCGCAATCACACGTCGAAAACCGACGCCGAGGCGCTCGAAGCCACGCGCCTGATCATGCAAAACCTGCCGACTGCGGTGAAGAACGGCGGCAACGTCGAAGCGCGCCAGAACATGGCGCTGGCCTCGTTCAGGGCCGGCGTCGCGTTCACCACGGCCGGCGTCGGCTACGTGCACGCCATCGCGCACAACTTCGGCGCGTACTACCACGTGCCGCACGGCCTCGCCAACGCCATCATCCTGCCGCGCGTGCTCGACTTCTCGAAGCCGAACTGCACGCCGCGGCTGGCGAAACTCGCCGAGGTCAGCGGCCTGAAGAAAGGCAACGAGTCCGACGCGCAACTCGCCGACGCCTTCATCGCGCGCGTCCGCGCCATGAACCAGGAGTTCGGCATCCCGACCCAGGTCGACAAGCTGAAGGCCGACGACATCCCGGCCATCACCGACAAGGCGCTGACCGAGGCGCACCTGTTCTACGCGGTGCCGCGTTACATGGACACGCGGGAGTGCGAGGCCTTCATCCGGCAGATGCTGCCGAAAGCGGCGTGAGAGCAAAAGGGATTGGTCGGCGCGAGAGGATTTGAACCTCCGACCACCTCCACCCCAAGGAGGTGCGCTACCAGGCTGCGCTACGCGCCGACACGAGGGAAATCACAGGGGCCGCGAATGTTAGCGGAATGCACCAGACCTGTCGCGCCTGAGAGGCGCTCCTACAGGAAAACCTAGCGGTCGAGTAGCCGCAGCGCGGCTTCGAGCTCCGAGCGCATCTGCTTCAGCTCGGTCCTGGTGAACTTGCCTTTGAGCATCGGCACCGGCGCAGTGGGCGCCGTCGTGGGGGCGCGCACGACACCACCGACTTTGGGCAGCTCACGCAGGCGCTGGCGGGCGCCGCCGATGGTGAAGCCCTGTTCGTACAGCAGGCTGCGGATGCGCCGGATCATCTGCACGTCGTCGTGCTGGTAGTAGCGGCGGTTGCCGCGGCGCTTGACCGGCTTGAGCTGCGGGAATTCCTGCTCCCAGTAGCGCAGCACGTGC
>JANNKD010000253.1:0-5565 GCA_031396115.1 Gammaproteobacteria bacterium | reverse complement strand
CCTCAGGTCAGCGTGTAGTCCGCGCCCGCGTCCTCGAGGAACTCCTTCGCGCCGGCGCCGTGCAGCAGCGCGACGGTGGACAGCACGCCCGCCTCGGTGCACGTCGCGGCCGCCACGGTGACGCAGCGCGGTCCGCCCATTACGGGCCAGCCGGTCTTGGGATTCAGCACGTGCGGGTAACGCACGCCGTCCTTCAGCAGGAAGCGACTGGCATCACCGCTGCTGGCAACCGCGCCTTGCACCAGCCGCACCAGCGGCGTCGCCGCTCCGGCCACACCGGAGTCAATGCCGACCTGCCAGGGCTCGCCGCTGCTGCGCGGCCCGGTGCAGGCCAGGTCGCCTCCACAATTCACCAGCGCGGCGCGCCGGGTTGCCGCGCGCGCGACGGCGCAAGCACGGTCCACGGCGTACTCCTTGCCGATGCCGCCGAAGTCGATCTCCATGCCCATCGGCATCTGCAGCACCGGCGCCTTCCACGAAACCTTGTCCCATCCCACCAGCGGCAACAGCGCCGCGACCCGGTCGGCGGCGGGCACGCGGTCCGACCCGTCGAACTTCCACACGCGACGCAGCACGCCACTGGTGACGTCGAACAGGCCCTCGCTCCAGCCGTGCAGGTGCTGGGCGTAGTCGAGAAAGCTGGCGGTCTCGGCATCGACCTCGACCGGCCGGCCGCCCGCGGTGTTGAT
The DNA here is from genome assembly GCA_031396115.1 of Gammaproteobacteria bacterium. Taxonomy (GTDB): domain Bacteria; phylum Pseudomonadota; class Gammaproteobacteria; order Nevskiales; family Nevskiaceae; genus JACPFV01. Next base: position 4,876 of record JANNKD010000253.1, on the reverse strand, counting down.
GCGATGGACGATGTTGCCGGGCAGGTAGCGGCTCCAGAGCTGCTCGATGCGTTGCACTTCGGCCGCGACGGCGGCGGTCACCGCGTGCAGCTCGGCGTCGCCGGCGCCATCCACCAGCACCTCGCAGGGCGAGGCCATGGCCTCGAAGCGCCCGGCGAGCGCAGCCTTCACAACTTGAACCGGTAGCCCACGGTGAACATCGTCGCCGAAACGTCGGGCTCGACGTCGAACTTCGCCAGTCCCGCGGCGGCCTGGCCCGGCACGCCTGCGCGCTTGCCGCTCTGCTGGTAGTACTCCGCGCGCGCGCTCCACTGGCTGCCGTTGCGGAACGTGTGCCCGTACTTGAGGCCGATGGTGACGCCGTCGAAGGCGCCGAGCCGCTCATCGGAGCTGGCGTGATCCACCGTCGTCTCCTCGCCGTCGTAGAGCGCGACGCGGTAGAAATCCGCGGCGCCCTGCACGTACCAGCGCAGGTGCGGCTCGATGAAGTTACTGCTGCTGAAATTCCAGCGGTAAGTCGTGTCGACGGTGCTGGAGGTCACGCCCCAGTCGTCGGTCAGAAAGCGGTACGACAGGTCGAACACGTCGCGCGCGAGCATGAAGCGCTTGTAGCGCAGGAACACGGCGTGCTTGGTGCGGCTGTCGGGGCGCGATTCGAACACGTAGCGCAGCGGCTCGCCGTTCGCGTCGACCACCGACACGATCTTGTACGGGTCGGTGTGGTAACCGCTGGAGGTGCTCAGCGAATAGTTGACCTGCATCAGGCTCAGCGGATCGAGCACCTGGGTCACGCCGAACACCAGGTCGGTCACGGACTTCGACTCGCTCGAGGCGCCCACGCCCATGCCGCCGCCGTCGTCGCTGGCGGCGTCGGGCGGCGGCGGGGGCAGCACCGTCAGCGCTGCGGGAATGCCGCCCACCGGCGTGGTGGTGTCGGCTTCGTAGTTGAGGCCGGCGCTGAGCGAGGTGTTGCGCTGGTTGAAGTCGTGCGTGTAACGCACGCTGCCGCCGCCGGAGAAAAAGTCGTACTCGGTCGAGGCATTCAGGCCGAGCGCGAGCTTGCCGGTATCGGTCAGCGGGAACGCGTACTCGCCGCTCAGCGCATAACGCGTGTCGAGGAAGGTGTCGTCCAGCGGCGTTGCGCCGGGCGCCGTGGTGTAGGTGTGCCCGGTGCCGGAGGGGCCGGAGAAAGTCTGCGGCGTGGACGCCGGCGCGGCGCCGTTGGGTGTGGCGCCGGTCAGCGAGTCCAGCACGAACTTCACCGAGACGGCGTACTCGTCGCCAAGATCGCGCGTGGCGGTGATGACCGGCTCGATGGCGCGCACGCGCCCGTCGTTCTCCGCGTAGACCAGCACGCCCGTGTCGAATTGCCATTTGCGGGCGGGCTCGCTCACCGGCGGCTCGTCCTGCGCCGCCGCCGGGGCCGGCGCGACCGTGGCGCCGAGGAGCCCTAAGGTCGCGGCTGCGAGGCTGGCCCGCTTGCCGGACTTGCGCTTCAGTTGCACCCGCAGCCTCCGCCGCCGAAGCCGCGTCCGCCGCTGGAGGCCTCCTTGCTGAAATAGATGTGGTCGTCGAGACCGGCCTGCAGCGCATCGGCATTGACCTGCATGTCTTCGCGCGCGAGCGTGCCGCGCTGCCACGGCTTGACGCCGATACTGCCGCCGGCGACTTGGCCCGCGCCATGGTTGGCCAGCGCGTCGCGGATGGCGGCCTCGTACTCATCGACCTGCGCGGGACGGAAGCCGGCGTGCTGGTGCAGCACGCGGCCGCTGGCATCGAGGATGACGGCGCTGGGCATGCCTTCGATCTGGTAGTGCTCCGGCAGCACGCCGGCGGGATCGCGCAGGATCTCGAAGCTCGCCGGAAAGCGCTTCAGGAACGCGTCCGCGGCCGCGGCGTCGGTGTCCACGTTGACGCCGACGATGGTCAGCTCGGATCCGTACTTGGCGTGCATGCGGTTGAGCCACGGAAAGGAGTCCGCGCAGGGCCCGCACCAGGAGGCCCAGAAATCGAGGTACACGACCTTGCCCGACCAGGCCGCCAGCGCCGCCGGCGGCGGCGCGTCCGCCGCGGCGGCGGCCATCGAGGCCAGGATCAGCAGTGCGGCAGCAAGCGGGCGCATGGGGTGTTCATCTTACAATCCGTCCATGCAAGACCTGCTCTGGCTCACCCACCCCGAGTGCGGCCTGCACGAGATGGGCGCGGGCCACCCGGAAAGCCCCGAGCGCCTGGCCGCGGTCGAGAAGGCAGTCGCGGCATCGCCCCTCGGCGCGCGGCGCCAGATGCGGGAATCCTCGGCGGCCAGTCCCGAGCTGCTCGAAAAGGCGCATGACCCGCGCATGGTCGAGGCGCTGCTCAAGGCCGCGCCCGCTTCCGGCTACGTCGAGATCGACGCCGACACCACGATGAATCCGCACACGGCGCAAGCCGCGCTGCGCGCCGCCGGCGCCTGCGCGCAAGGCGTGGACGGCGTGCTGGCGAAGGAGGGCCCGGATCGCGCGTTCTGCGCGGTGCGCCCGCCGGGCCACCACGCCGAGCGCAACAACGCGATGGGCTTCTGCCTGTTCGACAACGTCGCGGTCGGCGCGCTGCAGGCGCTCGAGCGCGGGCTGTCGCGCGTCGCCATCCTGGATTTCGACGTTCACTACGGCAACGGCACGGTGGACATCTTCCGCGGCGACTCGCGCGTGCTGGTGTGCAACACCTACCAGTACCCGCTGTACCCGTTCTGGGCCGACGGCGGCGGCGAGCCGAACATCATCGATGCGCCGCTGCATCCCCGTTCGGGCGGGCGCGAGTTCCGCGCGGGGGTGGATGCGGTGTGGCGCCCGGCGCTCGGGAAATTCCGGCCCGAGCTGATCCTGGTCTCCGCGGGCTTCGATGCGCATCGCGACGATCCGCTGGCGCAACTGGAGCTGGTCGAGGACGACTACCGCTGGGCCGGCACCCAGATCCGCGACTGGGCCGAGACCTCCGCCAACGGCCGCGTGGTCGCGGCGCTCGAAGGCGGCTACGCGCTCAAGGCGCTAGGCTCCAGCGTTGTCGCCTTCCTCGAGGGATTGGTAAAAGGGGACGCACACAATTAAAAAAGGGGACGCACACAATTAAAAAAGGTGTGCGTCCCTTTTTTTTTTGGACGCTCAGGCGGCCGGTTTCACCACTTTCAGCGCGGAGCGCATCTGCTCCCAGCGCTGCTCGACGCTGCCGGTGATGCCGATGGAGATGCGCACCAGGCCCGGGCTGATGCCGGAGCGGCGCTGCTGGTCCTCCGGCATCTCGCTGGACGTGGAGGAGCCGGAGCAAGACATGAGCGTCTCGAAGTAGCCCAGGCTGACGGCCATGAAGCCGAAGCCCTGCTCGTTCTGCAGGTGTTCCATGAAGCGGTCGGCGCGCTCGCGCGTGCCGAGGTCGAGCCCGAACAGCCCGCCGAAGCCGTAGGTCGGATTGCCCATGCGCTTGAGCGTCTGGTGGCCGGGGTGTGCCGGCAGGCCGGGATAGGTCACCGGCAGGTCCAGCGCATCGAGACGCTCGGCGAAGAACTGCGCGCGGCGGCTGTGCTCGATCATGCGCAGGCCCAGGTGCGGCAGGCGCAGGCTGATGGCGAAGGCCTGGTGCGGGTCCATGGTCGGGCCCAGCAGCATCAGCGAACCAGTATGCAGGTCCATGAGCTGCTGGATGAAGGCGGTGCGGCCGCATACCGCGCCGGCCACGATGTCGGACGCGCCGTTGATGAACTTGGTCAGGCTGTGCACCACGACGTCCGCGCCGTGCAGGGTGGGCGCCACCATCAGGGGGCTGAAGGTGTTGTCCACCACCAGCTGCGCCTTGTGGCGGTGTGCGAGCTCCGCAAGCTTGGGCAGGTCGGCGACTTTCAGCGTCGGATTGGCGATGGTCTCGACGTACAGGAGCCTGGTGTTCTTGCGAAACGCCTTCTCAACCGCGGCGAAGTCGGTGACGTCCACGAAACTCGTCGTGATGCCGGCCTTGGCCGGCAGGTAGTTGTTGAACAGCGCCCAGGTGCCGCCGTAAATCGTGTCGCTGGCTACGGCGTGGTCACCGTGGTTGCACAGCTGCGTGACCACCGCCGAGATCGCGCCCATGCCGCTGGCCGTGCAGTAGCCGGCTTCGGCGTTCTCCAGTGCCGCGATCTGGCGGCCCAGCACGTAGACCGTCGGATTGAAGTGCCGCCCGTAGAGGTAGCAGCCGCCGGTGTCGGGGCCGCGCTGGCCCTGGAAGATCGCCGGCATGGTGCCGGCTTCCATGACGGTGAAGGTGGTGCTGGCCTCCACCGACATGTTTACGCCGCCGTGCTCGCCGAACTCGTGGCGGGCCCGGGCCAGCGCTTCGATGGGGTCGAACGCGGGCACTCATTTCTCCACTTTCATGCCGGCGGCTTCGAGGTCCGCGAAGCCGCCTTCCAGCGCGACGACGCGCGTGTAGCCCAGTCCGCGCAGCTTCAGCACGGCAACTTGCGCGCGGGCCCCCGAGGCGCAGTAGGTGACGATGGGTGCGTTCTTGTCGGCCGGAAGCCCGGCGGACGTAGCCCCTAGCGACTGCCAGGGAATCAGCCGCGCGGCCTTGATGTGGCCTTCCTGCCACTCCTCTTCGCTGCGCACGTCGATCAGCACCGCGCCGGCGCCGACGAGCTGGGCCGTGGTGGCGGCGTCGGGCCGCTGGCCGGCGGCGACCAGCACGGCAACGCGGTCCGCGGCCTTTGGATCGGCCGCGTCGGGCGCCGTCACCATGCCCAGCATGAGCAGCAAGGCGAGAAGGCGTGGGAAAGCCATGGCGATTCCATGATCACACCATCCTGAGGCGATCCGCCAGCCACGCGCCCGCGAACATCGCCGGCAGGAATACCAGCGCCGGCCACTGC
>JANNKD010000223.1:0-5883 GCA_031396115.1 Gammaproteobacteria bacterium | reverse complement strand
GCGAGATCGTGTAGCGATCGAGCATCTTGCACAGCTCTTCGGTCGGGCCGTCGAGGAAGTCCTGCTCCTCCGGGCTCAGCGTGCTGTACGGCTCCGCCAGCATCTTGGCGAAGTCGGGATTGCCGGAGAAGAACTCGCCGTCCACCCAGACCGTGCCGGCTTCGAGCGCGAGGCGCTCGGTGTCGGAGATCTGCGGCAGCATTTTCTTCGCCTTCATCAGCTTCATCAGGGCGCCAAACATGAACACTCTCCTGGTTTACGAAATGGTTACGCGGCCGCCGCGATTGCTACCTTCGCGGCGTCTTCGAATTTCCTGCCTTCCTTCGCCAGCTTCACGACGATGGCGGCCGGCTTGAAGCGCTCGCCGTATTTCTTGGCGAGCTCCTTGCTGCGCTTGACGAAGTTCTGCACTCCGTAAGCGTTGATGAATTGCAGCGCGCCGCCCTGGAAGGGCGCGAAGCCCCAGCCGAAGATCGAGCCGATGTTGGTGTCGGCCACGGTCTCGACCACGCCCTCGGCGTAGCACTTCGCGGCCTCGTTGGCCTGCGCGAACATCAGCCGGTCGATCAGCTCCTGCTGCGGCAGCTGTTCCTTCAGCGGGAAGTGCTTGACCAGATCGGGCCACAGGAATTTTTGCTGGTTGGGCAGGGTCGGGTACTCGTAGAAACCCTTGCCGGCCTTCTTGCCCGGCCGGTTCAGCTCCTTGACCATTTTCTCGATGACCTTGCTGCCCGGATGCTCGGGCAGGCTCTTGCCCGCGGCGGCGAAGTCCTTGCGTGTCTGTTCGATGATGTGCATCGACAGCGAGAGCGACACCTCGTCCTGCACCGCGAGTGGACCGACCGGCATGCCGGCCTGCATCCCGGCGACCTCGATCGAGCGGGGATGCTGCCCCTCGAGGAGCAACGTCAGCCCTTCCATCGGGTAGGTCGCAAAGCAGCGGCTGGTGTAGAAGCCGCGCGAATCATTGACCACGATCGGCGTCTTCTTGATCTGCTGCACGAAGTCGAAGCCGCGGGCGAGCGTTTCGGCGCTGGTCTTCTTGCCCCTTATGATTTCGACCAGCGGCATCTTGTCTACCGGCGAGAAGAAATGCAGGCCGACGAAGTGCTTCGGCCGCGCGCTGGCTTCGGCCAGGCCGGTGATCGGCAGCGTCGAAGTGTTCGAGGCAAAGATCGCGTCCTTGGCCAGAACCTGCTCCGCTTGTTTCGTGACGTCGGCCTTGATGGCGCGGTCCTCGAACACGGCCTCGATGACGAGGTCGCAGCCCGCCAGGTCCTCGAACTTCGTGGTGGCCTTGATGCGGTCGAGGAACAGCCCCTTGTCGGCCGGCATCATCCGCCCTTTCTTGATGTCCTTGTCGAGCAGCCCGGCCGAGTAACCCTTGCCCTTGTCGGCCGCTTCCTGCGACGTGTCGAGCAGCACGACATCGATGCCGACCTTGGCCGAGACGTAAGCGATGCCGGCGCCCATCATGCCGGCGCCGAGGATGCCGAGCTTCTTCACCGACTTGCGCTCGAAGCCTTCGGGACGCGACTTGCCCTTGTTGATGGCGTTGAGCTGGAACCACAGCGTGCCGATCATGTTCTTGGCGACTTGCGAGGTCACGCAGTGCGCGAAGTAGCGCGACTCGATCTTCAGCGCGGTGTCCATGTCCACCAGCGAGCCTTCGAACACGCACGACATGATGTCGGTCACGGCCGGGTAGTTGCCGAAGGACTTGGCCGAAGCCATGGACGGCGCGATCGCGAGCATCTGCACCACCGCCGGGTGCTTGCCGTCGCCGCCCGGCATCTTGAACTTGGGGTCGTCCCAGGGCTGGATCGGTTTGGGATTGGCCAGGCACCAGGCCTTGGCGCGCACGAGCAGCTCCTCTTTAGTGTTGACCAGCTCGTGGATCAGGCCGGCGGCCTTGGCCGCGTCCGGACGCAGTTCCTTGCCCTCGAGCAGGATCGGCATCGAGGCCTGCATGCCGATGAGGCGCGGAATGCGCTGAGTGGCGCCGCCGCCCGGCAGCAGGCCGAGCTTCACCTCGGGCTGGCCGAACTTCACCTTCGGGCCGTTGATGGCGATGCGGTAGTGGCAGGCCAGCGCGATCTCGAGGCCGCCGCCCAACGCGGTGCCGTTGAGCGCGCACACCACCGGCCGGCCGCACTTCTCCATGCCGCGCAGCAACGCGTGCATCTGCGTGACCATGTCCACGACGACCTGCGGATCGGTGATCGCGTAAATCATCTCGAGGTCGGCGCCGGCGATGAACGCCTCCTTGCCGGAGGTGATGATCAGGCCCTTCGCCGAGGGGTCGGCGATGAACTTCTGCACTTCGTCGGCAAAGGGCTTCATGAGGTGCTCGTTGAGCACGTTCATGGAGCGGCCGGGCAGGTCGAGCGTCAGCGTGACGACATGGTCGCTGTCGCGGGAGGCAATCACTGCAGTCATGTCATTCCATCCAGTGTAGGAGCGCCTCTTAGGCGCGACCTGTTCAGTGCACCCGCTCGATGATGGTCGCAATCCCCATGCCGCCGCCCACGCACAGCGACACCAGCGCGGTGTTCTTGTCCTGGCGCTCCAGCTCGTCGATGACGGTACCGAGGATGATCGCGCCGGTGGCGCCGAGCGGATGGCCCATGGCGATGGAGCCGCCGTTGACGTTGACCGTGTCGAGGTCGATGTCGAGCGCGCGCGCGGCTTTCAGCACGACCGCCGCGAAGGCCTCGTTGATCTCGAACAGGTCGATGTCCTTGACGGTCATGCCGGCCTTCTTCAGCGCCTTCAGCGCCGCCGGCGCGATGCCGGTCAGCATGATGGTCGGCTCGGAGCCGGTGACGGCGGCCGAGACGATGCGGGCGCGCGGCTTGAGCTTCAGCTTGCTGCCGATGCGCTTGTTGCCGACCAGCACCAGCGCGGCGCCGTCGACGATGCCGGACGAATTGCCCGCGTGGTGCACGTGGGTGATCTTCTCGAGCGTGGTGTACTTGCGCAGCGCGGTGGCGTCGAAGCCCATCAGGCCCATCTGCTCGAAGGACGGCTTGAGCGCGGAGAGCGTCTCGACCGTGGTGTCGCCGCGGATGGTCTCGTCCTTGTCGAGCACGGTCAGGCCGTTGACGTCCTTGACCGGCACGACCGACTTGTCGAAACGCCCGTCGGCCTGCGCCTTGGCGGCACGCTGCTGCGAGCGCACAGCGAATGCGTCGACGTCGCGGCGCGAGAAGTTCTCCAGCGAGGCGATCAGGTCGGCGCCGATGCCCTGCGGCGCGAAGCCCATGGCCTGGTTCACGCGCGGGTCCATCACCATCGCCCCGCCGTCGCTGCCCATCGGCCAGCGCGACATGCTCTCGACGCCGCCGCCGACGACCAGGTTCTCCATGCCGCTCATGACCTTCATCGCGGCGAGGTTCACCGACTCGAGGCCGGAGGCGCAGAAGCGCGACTGCGTGACGCCCGCGACGCTCTGATCCCAACCCGCGTAAAGCACCGCGGTGCGCGCGATGTCCGCACCCTGCTCGCCGACCGGCGTGACGCAGCCGAGCACGACGTCGTCGACCTGGGACGTGTCGAGCTGGTTGCGCTCGCGGATCGCGTCGAACAGGTTCTTCAGGAGATGAACCGGCGTGACCTGGTGCAGGCCGCCGTCCTTCTTGCCCTTGCCGCGCGGGGTGCGCACGGCGTCATAAATGAAGGCGTCCGTCATGGGGTTCTCCGCGTCTTTCGGTAACGTCCGTTACCGAACGGTGAATGGGGGGAAAGCCTTGGTGACGCCGAGCGCGGCCGATAGCCGATACGCTCGCGATTGCGGCACTGCGGCAAACGTAAGCCGCCTGACGGAGCCTGTCAATACGCTGGCGTATGGGTCAGGTAAACTTTGCGCTTCGCCAAATCCGTAATCTTAATTACCAACATGACCGTCGCGACCCTCAATTCCGCCGCGCGCGCCCGCGACCAGGCGCAACTCGACCCCGAAACACGCGCGCGCATCGAGCAGGCCGTGCTCGACGTGTTTGCCGACCGTGAGTTCCACCGCGTCGGCCTGATCGAGATCGCGCGCGCCGCCAACGTCTCGCTCCAAACGATCTACAAGTACTACGGCAGCAAGGAAGCCCTGCTGTTCTCGAGCCTCGACACCTGGCTCGGCAAGCTCGCGCACCGCATGCTCGATCACCTGCAGGGCATCGAGGACTACAAGGAGAAGCTGCGCAAGGTGTTCTGGGTGGTGCTCGACTTCTTCGAGAAGAACCCCAAGGTCGCGCAGCTGATCATGAGCTCGGTCTACATCAACACCTGGCGCAAGACCGAGAACTACCAGAACCCGCAGTTGTTCGGCGCGTTCATGCGCGTGCTCGGCGAGGGTCGCGCGAAGGGCGTCCTCAACGACCAGGTCGACGAGAAGATCCTGCTCGACTACATCCTCGGCGTGCTCGGTCGCCTGGTGGCGATGCACATCAGCCGCGGCCAGAAGAAGCCGCTGACGGCACAGGCCAACGTGCTGTTCGAGATGCTGTGGCGGGCGATCTCCAAACCTAGCCGCTGAGCAGGTTAACCCCGTTGGGGCACCCCGGCCGTTCAGTAGGAAAGGCCCACTGCTGCTCCGGAGTCGCCATGCGCCGTCACCTGGCCGTCGTCACCTGCACCGCCCTGCTGGTCATCGCCTGCGCGCGGACCGCGCCCAAGGAGGACGATCGCGAGGCTGCCGCCGAGCTCCCGCCGCCCGCGGTCGAGGCGCTGGCCGATTCGGCACGCGCTGCGACGAAGGCCCAGCAGTCATCCGTGGCCCAACCGCACCTGCGGGAAAACTTCCAGGCCGGCGCCGTCATGGCCGCCCCCGCGGCCTCGCCCGATCCACTCGGCCTCGCGCGCTACGCGCCGATGATCCAGGATGGCGAGAAATACGCGCACGTGGAGGACGGTTCGGTGATGCGCGTCGCGGAGGCGCCCGTCTCGACCTTCAGCATCGACGTGGACACGGGCAGCTATTCCAACGTGCGGCGTTTCCTCAACAGCGGCGCGCTGCCGCGACAGGATGCGGTGCGCGTCGAAGAGATGATCAACTACTTCGACTATGGCTACGCGCCGCCGCGCGACCGCAGCCGGCCGTTCAGCGTGCACACCGAGCTCGCGCCGGCGCCGTGGAACGGCAAGACCCACCTGCTGCGCATCGGGCTGCAGGGCTGGCAGCCCGCTGGCGAGCTGCCGCCCTCGAACCTGGTGTTCCTGGTGGACGTGTCCGGCTCGATGCAGGGCGAGGACAAGCTGCCGCTGGTGAAATCGAGCCTGAAGCTGCTGGTGAACGAGCTCGGCCCCCGCGACTCGATCGCGCTGGTGGTCTATGCCGGCGCCTCGGGCGTGGTGCTCGAGCCCACGCCCGGCGACCAGAAGACCAAAATCCTCGAGGCGCTCAACCGCCTCGAAGCGGGCGGCAGCACCAATGGCGCCGCCGGCATCGAGCTCGCCTACGCCATGGCGCAGCGCGCTTTCGTGCGCCACGGCATCAACCGCGTGTTGCTGGCCACCGACGGCGACTTCAACGTCGGCACGGTGGACTTCGAGCAGCTCAAGGACCTGGTCGAGGAGAAGCGCAAGTCCGGCGTGGCGCTGTCCACGCTTGGCTTCGGCACCGGCAACTACAACGACCAGTTGATGGAGCAGCTGGCCGACGCCGGCAACGGCAACTACACCTACGTCGACGGCCTGCGCGAGGCGCGCCGCGCGCTGGTGCAGATGCGCGCCGCCACGCTGCAGACCATTGCCAGCGACGTGAAGATCCAGGTCGAGTTCAACCCGGCGGCGGTGGCCGAATATCGGCTGATCGGCTACGAAAATCGCGCGCTCAAGCGCGAGGACTTCAACAACGACCAGATCGACGCCGGCGAGATCGGCGCGGGGCAC
>JANNKD010000167.1:0-31776 GCA_031396115.1 Gammaproteobacteria bacterium | reverse complement strand
CTCGGGCAGCGTGCCGTTCTTGAGCGCCTTGTAGGCGTCGTCGAACGACATCGCGTAGTGCCGCATGATGTCCTCGGTCAGCTGCTTGCCGCCGAAGGGCTGGTCACGCGTGTAGACGGTCTGCAGGTTGTGCAGGATGGTCACGGCCGTGTTCTGCGAGCCCATGTCCACGATCGCGATGGTCTTGCCGTTGCCCTCTTCCGGCATCTGGTGCCGGAGCAGCTGGCAGGCGTTCTCCATGGCAAACAGCTCGAGGTCCACGACTTTGGGCTTCAGCCCGGCGATTTCGAGCGCCGCGGCGCGCTGCTCGACGACTTCCTTGCGGCAGGCCGCCAGCAACACGTCGACGTTCTCGGGGTTCTTTTCCTGCGGCCCCAGCACCTGGAAGTCGTAGTTCACTTCCTCGAGCGGGTAGGGAACCTGGCCGGTGGCTTCGTTCTGGATGTGGTCCTCGAGCTCCTTGCCCTTGAGCGCGGCTGGGGCCTCGATGACCTTGCTGAACACGGCCGAGCCGGAGACGGCGACCGCCGCCTGCTTGGTGGTGGTGCCGGATTTCTTGATGGCGCGGGCAATGGCCTCGCCGACCACGGTCGGGTCCGTGATGGCCTTTTCGACGACGACGTTGGGCGGCAGCGGCTCCGAGGCGAAGCACTCTACCTGGTAGCGATCGCCCTTCTTGGAGAGCTCCAGCACCTTGACCGAGCTGGAACTGATGTCCAGCCCGACCAGCTGTTTGCTGCCTCCGCCGAACAGTTGCTCGAACATGCTCCCCCGTCCCTTGCAGCACCATCGCCGGCCCATGGGTCAAAAGCGTTGGCTTTGCCCAAGCCGGCACCCTAATATAACGCAGAATAGCTTCGACGCAACACTAAGTTCCTTTTTTAACTATCGGATTCCTCACCGGAAGATGCCTCTGGCCACCGCCCGGTCCGGAGCCGGTTCCGGACCCCCCGACACCCCCTTATGAAGCCTCTGATGAAGCGTCTGTTCCTGGTCCTGACCGGCCTGCTGGTGGTCGGCGGCTTGGCCGGGGCCGCTTTCGTGCGCTGGGGGCTCATGGCCGACCTGCCCTCCACCGCCAGCATCCGCGAGCTGCGCCTGGAGGAGCCTCTGCGGATCTACACCCGGGACGGCAAGCTGATGGGTGAGTTCGGGGCCCAGCGGCGGGCGCCCCTGGACTACGCCGAGTTCCCCGAGAAGGTCATCCAGGCCTTCCTGGCGGCCGAAGATGACCGCTTTTTCGAGCATCCCGGGGTGGATTGGCAGGGCCTGGTGCGGGCCGTCGTCATGCTGGTCGTGACCGGCGAAAAATCCCAGGGCGGCAGCACCATCACCATGCAGCTGGCGCGTAACGTGTTCCTCAGCCCGGAGCGCACCTTCACCCGCAAGGCCCGCGAGATCCTGCTCGCGTTGCAGATCGAGCGGGACATGTCCAAGCAGGAGATCCTTCAGCTCTACCTGAACAAGATTTTCCTGGGCAACCGCGCCTACGGCGTGGGCGCGGCGTCGCAGGTCTACTTCGGCAAGGACCTGGCCGACCTGTCGCTCGGCCAGGTCGCCCTGCTGGCCGGGCTGCCCAAGGCGCCGTCGCGCGACAATCCCTCGGCCAACGCCGAGCGCGCGCGCGATCGGCGCGATTACGTGCTGCGGCGCATGCACGAGCTCGGCTTCATCAGCGAGCTCGACCAGGCGGCGGCCCGCGCGGAGCCGGTGCTGACCCAGGTCGAGCGGCCACCGGCCGAGTTGGACGCGCACTACGTCGCCGAGATGGTGCGTGGCGAGCTGTTCGAGCAGCACGGCGATGCGCTCTACGGCCAGGGCCTGCGCGTGACGACGACGCTCGACTCCGGCCTGCAGAACGCCGCCAACGACGCGCTGCGCCGCGCGCTGCGCGACTACGACGAGCGCCACGACTATCGCGGGCCCGAGGCCAGGCTGCCGGCCGAGGCGCTGGCGCAGGTCAGCGTCAAGCCCGAGGAGTCGCGCGCCGTGCTGGACGCGGCGCTCGACGTGCTGCCGACCGTGGTCGGCCTGCCCCCGGCGGTGGTCGTGGAGTTCAAGACGACGCCCATGCCCGCGCTCACCGTGCTGACGCGCGACCACACGCTGATCGAGGTGCCGGCCACGGAGCTGGAGTGGGCCAAGCTCAAGCCCGGCGCGCTCAAGCGTGGCGACATCGTGCGCATCTACAGGAACGGCGAGCAGTGGCGGCTGACGCAGGCGCCGAAGGTGCAGGGCGCGTTGGTCGCGCTCGACCCCAAGGACGGCGCGATCCGCGCGCTGAGCGGTGGCTACGACTTCTTCGAGGGCAGGTTCAACCGCGCGATCCAGGCGCGGCGCCAGCCGGGCAGCGGCTTCAAGCCGTTCCTGTACGCGGCAGCGCTGTCCTACGGCTTCACGCCGGCGTCGGTGATCCTCGACGCGCCGGTGGTGTTCGACGACCCGGCGCTCGAGGACACCTGGCGTCCCGAGAACTACACCGGCAAGTTCTACGGGGCGACGCGGCTGCGCGAGGCGCTGGTGCATTCGCGCAACCTCGTCTCGATCCGGCTGCTGCAGGCGATCAGCATCCCGTACGCGCGCAACTACATCGCCCAGTTCGGTCTCGCCGCCGACCGCATGCCCAACGACCTGACGCTCGCGCTTGGCAGCGCTACGTTCACGCCGTTGGAGATCGCCCGCGCCTACGCCGTGTTCGCCAACGGCGGCTTCCTGGTCGATCCGTACTTCATCGCCGAGGTCTCGCGCTCGGACGGCACCGTCCTGTTCAAGGCCGCGCCGCCGGTGGCGTGCGCCGAATGCGCCGAGGCCAAGATCGAGGCGGCCGGCCAGATCCATGTGCCGCCGCCCGCGCCGGCGCCGCTGCCGGCACCGGCCGAGCTGGCGACGCTGCCGGATGGCACGCCGCTGGCGCCGCGCGTGATGGAGCCGCGGCTGGTCTACCTGCTACGCGACATGCTGCGCGACGTCGTCACGCGCGGAACCGGCGCCAAGGCCTCTGAGCTGGGGCGCGGTGACCTCGCCGGCAAGACCGGCACGACCAACGACGAGGCGGACGCCTGGTTCAACGGCTTCAACTCGCACTTGGTCGGCATCACCTGGGTCGGGTTCGACCAGCCCACGCCGCTGGGCCGCGGCGAAGTCGGCGGTCGCGCGGCGCTGCCGATGTGGATGGACTTCATGAGGGTCGCGCTGCAGGGCACCAAGGAAGACTGGCCGGAGCGCCCGGCGGGCCTGGTGACCGTGCGCGTGGATCCGGAGACCGGCAAGCTCGCCGCGGCCGGCGCGCCGGCAGCGATCTTCGAGCTGGTGCCGGCCGAGCTGGTGCCGACGCCGGACGAGGAGCCGGCGCGGGAGGAAGGCGAGCCGGAACGCGGCAAGGTCGAAGACCTTTACTGATCGCGCCTGGGCGGCGCTCCTGCAGGCGCGGGTGGTCTTTTTCGGCGGGCTTCGCTAGATTCAGGCAAACCACTGCCGGTAAACCAATGGGCAAGCGTGCCTTGGGTGTTCAGCGCAGCCGCGTGGTTCAGGAGGCGGCGCGCATCATCTGCGAGGACGGCCTCGCCGACTACCGGCTCGCCAAGCAGAAAGCCGTCGAGCGCCTCGGCCTCGGATTCGGCACGCCGCTTCCCAGCAACGCGGACATCCAGGACGCCGTCATCCGGTACCAGCGCCTGTTCGGCGGCCGCGCCTACGCCGTGCGCCTGACCCACCTGCGTCGCACCGCGGTGCAGGCCATGCGCCTGCTCGCCGAATTCCGGCCGCGCCTGGTCGGCGCCGTCGCGACCGGCGCCACCACCGACGCCCACAAGGTGCAGCTGCACTGCTTCGCCGACAAGCCCGAGCAGATCGACGTCATGCTGGAGGAGCACGGCCTGCGCTTCGAGGTCAGCGAGCGGCGCTACCGGCTCGCCAGCGGCGAGAGCCTTGATGTGCCGGTGCTGAGCTTCATGGCCGACGACGTCGGGGTCGACGTCGCCGTGTTCCCGGAGCGCGGGCAGCGCGAGGCGCCCCTGTCGCCCACCGACGGCCAGCCGATGAAACGCCTGGAGTTGCCGGCCGCCGAGCAGCTCGCCGCGGAGACTCCGGAAGTATTGGTGTCATCCCGAGCGTAGCGAGGGATCTCCTAGGAGATCCCTCGTCGCGGAGCCTGCCCTGAGCCTGTCGAAGGGCTCCTCGGGATGACACGCTTCGCGGGTCAGATCAGGCGCCGCCCGGACAGCTCGTTCTTGACGTAGGCGTAATAGACCGGCGCGGCGATCAGGCCGGGAATGCCGAACACCGCCTCCATCGCCAGCATCGCGATCAGCATCTCCCAGGCTCGCGCCTGGATCTGGCCGCCGATGATGCGGGCGTTGAGGAAGTACTCGAACTTGTGGATCACGATCAGGTAGCCGAGCGAGACCGCGGCGAGCTCCCACGAGTGGCTCAGGCTGACGACGGTGATGACGGTGTTCGAGATGATGTTGCCGAGCACCGGCAACAGGCCGCACATGAAGGTGATCGCGATCATGGTCTTGGTCAGCGGCAGTTCGATACCGAACGCCGGCAGCGCGACGGCGAGGTAAATCCAGGTCGCCATCGTGTTGATCGCCGAGATGCGCACCTGCGCGAACACCACGCGCCGGAACGACTGGCCCAGCCGCGTCACGCGCTCCGCCAGCGAGCGCGCCAGGCCCGGCAGCTCGGATTGCGCGCGCCCGCGCCGCAAGGCGACGAACGCCCCGATGATCAGGCCGAACAGGATGTAGGTCAGCGCGCGCCCGGCGCCGGCGCCGAAGACCTGCAGCCCGCGCGCGTTATCGCGCAGCCAGCCCGTCACCGCCGCCTGCAGCGCCTCGGCATCGGCCGGCAGTGAATTCACCAGCCACAGCGGCCAGCTGTCGCGCTTGACCTCGATGATCTCCGCCATGCGCTGCAACAGTTCGGGCAGGGAGTTGTAGCCGTTGCGCAGCGTCACCAGCAGGCCGGACACGGCCAGCCAGCCGAGCGCAAAGATGATCAGGCTCAGCACCACGACCGCGGCGGCCTTCGCCACTTCCTCGCCGACGTGCCGTGAGCGCAGTTGCGGCGTCAGGATGTGCACCAGCTCGTGCATCAGCAGGCCGGCGAACAGCGCGGGCAGCAGGTGCGCCTGCAGCGCGAACACCAGCGCGACGCCCATCAGCGCCCAGGCGGCCATGTCGTAGCGCAGTGCGACGGCCGCCGTCGACGCAGGAGGACTGCCGAGGTCGTTCATGGCCCCATCATAAGCGCGCCATGCCGGCGCGCGCCGCCGCGCGTCAGGCTTTGCGCTTGGCGATCGGCGCGTAGTCGCGCGTGGCGGCGCCGGTGTAGACCTGGCGCGGGCGGCCGATGCGGTTGCCCGGGTCGGCGGTCATTTCGATCCAGTGCGCGCACCAGCCGACGGTGCGGGCGATCGCGAACATCGGCGTGAACATGTTCACCGGGATGCCGAGCGCCTTGTAGATGATGCCCGAGTAGAAATCGACGTTCGGGTAGAGCTTGCGCTCCTTGAAGTACGGATCCGACAGCGCGATGCGCTCGAGCTCGAGCGCCAGCTCCATCTGCGGGTCGTTCTCCTTGCCCAGGTGCTTGAGCACCTTGTGGCACTGGTCGCGGATGATGGTCGCGCGCGGATCGAAGTTCTTGTAGACGCGGTGGCCGAAGCCCATCAGGCGCACGCCGCTCTGCTTGTCCTTCACCTTGGTCATGTAGCCGGCCACGTTCTTGACGTCGCCGATGGTGTCGAGCATGCGCAGCACGGCTTCGTTGGCGCCGCCGTGGGCCGGACCCCACAGCGCGGCGATGCCGGCGGCGATGGCGGCGTACGGGTTGCAGCCGGTCGAGCCGGCCAGGCGCACGGTCGAGGTCGATGCGTTCTGCTCGTGGTCGGCGTGCAGGATGAACAGCACGTCGAGCGCCTTCGCCGCCACCGGGTCCACGTGGTACGGCTCGGCCGGCACCGCGAACATCATGTAGAGCAGGTTCGAGCAGTAGTCGAGGTGGTTCTGCGGATACATGAACGGCTGGCCGAAATACTTCTTGTACGCGGCGGCGCCGATGGTCGGGATCTTGGCGATCATGCGGTGCGCGAAGATGTCGCGGTGCCGCGGATCCTTGTTGTTGGTGGTGTCGTGGTAGAACGCGGACAGCGAGCCCACGATGCCGGTCATCATCGCCATCGGGTGCGCGTCGTAGTTGAAGCCCGCGAAGAACCCCTTCAGCGACTCGTTGATCATCGTGTGCCGGCGGATGTCGGAGTCGAACTTGTCGAGCTGTGCCTTGGTCGGCAGCTCGCCGTACAGCACCAGGTAGCAGACCTCGATGAAGCTGGATTTTTCGGCCAGCTGCGACACCGGATAGCCGCGGTACAGCAGGATGCCTTCGTCGCCGTCGATGTAGGTGATCGCGCTGTTGCACGAACAGGTCGAGGAGAAGCCGGGGTCGTAGGTGAACACGCCGAGCTTGTCGTAGACCTTGCCGACGTCGAGGCCGACGGGGCCGAGGGCGCCCTTCACCGCGGGTAGATCGGTCTTAACGCCGGTGGCGTTGTTGACCAGGCTATAGGTCGCATCGGCCATCGTGAGTCTCCCCATCCCGCGCAAGGGGCGCGGGACCGGCAGCTTAACGGGGTTTGCGCCCGCCCTGCCAGCGATCGGTTCTTCAACAAAAAGGGGACGCACCCCTTTCCCGGGCAACAAAAAAGCCGCGCGGCGGCGGCTTTTTCGAAAAGGGGTGCGTCCCCTTTTGACCCGTGTTGACCCTATGCGTGAGCGTCGGGCTTGGCGGTCTTCTTGGTCGCGCCGGCGTAGCGTTTCTTGAACTTGTCGATGCGGCCGCCGGTGTCCATCAGCTTCTGCTTGCCGGTGTAGTACGGATGGCACACGGAGCAGACTTCGATGTGCAGTTCGGGCTTGGCGATGGTCGAGCGCGTCTTGAACTTGTTGCCGCAGCTGCAGATGACGGCGACTTCTTTGTAGTTCGGGTGGATCTCGGACTTCATGGGGAATCTCGTTCGGTGCGTCGGGGTGCCGCGAAGGGCGCGCAGTTTACGGGGTGCGGGGGTGGGGTGGCAAACCGCCCCAGCGACTGGTCATACCTCAGTCATTTTCTCTTTCAATATCAACGCGATAAGTGCCGTCCGGTGCGACACTGAGGGCCACCCGGATGGGCTGGCAGCAGACCGGGCAATCCTCGGCATAGACCGTGGATCCGGCCGACAGGTCCAGCTCGAGCGTGAACGCCTCCCAGCAGTACGGGCATTGCACGCCATGGTCCTCGACGCCGCTCATGGCAGGAACAGTCCCGTGAGCTGGTTGAGCAGCTCGCGCCCGCGCGCCGAGGCGCGCACCCCCTCGCCGTCGCGCTCCACCAGCCCGCGCCCCGCGGCCTGCGCGAGCGGCCGGTCGAGCGTCGAGCCGGACAGCCCGGTGCGGTGCTCGAAGTCCGGCAGGCGGAAGCCGTCGTTGAGCCGCAGCGCATTCATCGCGAACTCGAACGGCAGGTCCGGGGCGGGCACGGCGCGCTCTTCCTGCACCGCGGCCGGCGTGCCGGCAGCCTCCTGCCAGGTGCGGGGATGCTTGTGCCGCGCGCGGCGCCGGATGTCGCCGCCGCGCGTGCGCTTGCCGTGCGCGCCCGCGCCGATGCCGACGTAATCCCCGAACTCCCAGTAGTTGAGGTTGTGGCGGCAGCGCCGGCCGGCGCGCGCGTAGGCGGACACTTCGTACTGCGCGTAGCCGTGCTGCGCCAGCAGCGCCTGGCCCTGCTCCTGGATCGCCCACGCCGCGTCGTGATCCGGCAGCACCGGGGGGCGCGCGTGGAACTCGGTGTTCGGCTCGAGCGTGAGCTGGTAGTACGACAGGTGCTCCGGCGCGAGCGCGATCGCGGCCTCGAGGTCGGCGCGTGCCTGCCGCAGGCCCTGCTGCGGCAGCGCGTACATCAGGTCGAGGTTGACGTTGTCGAAGCCCGCCTCGCGGGCCAGCGCGAACGCGCGCCGGGCTTCGTCCGGGCCGTGGATGCGGCCCAGCGCCTTGAGCTGCCCGGCGTCGAAGCTCTGCACGCCGATGGACAGGCGGTTGACGCCGGCAGCGCGGTAGCCGCGGAAGTTCGCGGCGTCCGCGGTCCCGGGATTGGCCTCGAGCGTGATCTCGATATCGGGCGCGAAGTCGAGGCGCTGCGCCGCCTGCTCGAGCAGCCGGCCGATCGCCGCGGCCGAGAACAGGCTCGGCGTGCCGCCGCCGAAGAAGATGCTGGTGAGCGGCCGCGGCTCGGGTTCGGTGAGCTCGAAATCGAGGTCGCGCAGCAGCGCGTCCATGTAGCCGGCCTCGGGCACCTCGCCGCGCAGCGCATGCGAGTTGAAGTCGCAGTACGGGCACTTCTTCACGCACCACGGAAAGTGGGCGTAGAGCGCCAGCGGGATGTCAGCCACGCAGCGCCTGCACGAGCGCCGCCGCCGCGCGCGCGCGGTGCGACAGCCGATTCTTCAGCGCCGCCGGCAGCTCGGCGGCCGTCCTGCCGTGCGCGTCGACCCAGAACAGGGGGTCGTAGCCGAAGCCGCCTGCGCCGCGCGGCGCGGACAGCAGCGTGCCGTGCCACTCGCCCTGCGCCAGCACCGGCACCGGGTCGTCGGGCTGGCGCACGAAGGCGAGCACGCAGACGTAGCGGGCACCGCGGCGGTGCGCCGGCACGTCGCGCAGCGCGTCGAGCAGCTTCGCATTGTTGTCGGCGTCGCTCGCCTCGGGGCCGGCGTAGCGGGCGGAATGCACGCCCGGGGCGCCGCCGAGCGCATCCACCTCGATGCCGGAGTCGTCGGCCAGCGCCGGCAACCCCGAAGCCCGCGCCGCGTGCCGCGCCTTGAGCAGCGCGTTCTCGACGAAGCTGGGCGCGGTCTCCTCGGCGGCCTCGTCACCGAACTCGGACGCCGGGCGCAGGCGGTAGCCGAGCGCGCCCAGCAGGTCCTGCAGCTCGGCGAGCTTCTTCGGGTTGCGGCTGGCGAGGACGACTTCGCGCATGATTCGTCGCGCCTAAGAGGCGCTCCTACAGACCGAGCGCCTCGCGCTGCGCCGTGAGCAGCTGCTGGATGCCCCGGGTGGCGAGGTCAAGCATGGCGTCGAGTTCCTCGCGCCGGAACGCGCTGTGCTCGGCGGTGCCCTGCACCTCGACGAAGGCGCCGGCCTCGTTCATGACCACGTTCATGTCGGTGCCGGCCTGCACGTCCTCGGAATACTCGAGGTCGAGCACCGGCGTGGCGCCGCAGATGCCGACCGACACCGCAGCGACCTGCCCGTGCAGCGGGTTCTTCTTGAGCAGCCCGCGCTTGCTGATCGCGCCGATGGCGTCCGCCAGCGCGACGTAGCCGCCGGTGATGGCCGCCGTGCGCGTGCCCCCGTCGGCCTGCAGCACGTCGCAGTCGACCACGATCTGCATGTTCCCCAGCGCGTCGAGGTCGACCACCGAGCGCAGCGCGCGGCCGATCAGGCGCTGGATCTCGAGCGTGCGGCCGCCCTGCTTGCCGGTCGTCGCCTCGCGGCGCGTGCGGTCGTGCGTCGCGCGCGGCAGCATGCCGTACTCGGCCGTGACCCAGCCGCCGCCCTTTTCCTTCTTCCAGGCCGGCACGCGCTCCTCGACCGAGGCCGTGCACAGCACGCGCGTGTCGCCGAACGCCACCAGCACGGACCCCTCGGCGTGGCGCGTGAAGTTGCGCGCGAAACTGATGGGTCGCAGCTGGTCGGGGGCTCGGCCGGAAGGTCGGGTCATGGTCGGCAAATCGTGAAGGGGGCGCAGTATACGCCGCGACCCTAAAATGGCGGGATGGATGTCGATCAGCTGGTCGAAAGCTTCGCGATGCTCGGTCCGTGGGAGGAGCGCTACCGCTACCTGATCGAGCTGGGCCGCAAGCTGCCGCCGCTGCCGGAGGCCGAACGCACCGAGGCCAACAAGGTGCGCAGCTGCATGTCGCAGGTCTGGCTGACCTCGCAGCGGCTGACGGGCCCGCCGCCGCGCCTCGAGCTGCGCGGCGACTCCGATGCGCACATCGTCAAGGGCCTGATCGCGCTGCTGTTCAAGCTGTATGCGGACCGCACGCCGCGCGAAATGCTGGCACTGGACGTCAAGTCGGTGTTCGAGCGCCTGGGCCTCGAGAGCCACATCACCATGAACCGCCGCAACGGTTTCTACGCCATGGTCGAGCGCATCCGCGCGCTGGCGAAAAACGCGGCCGCCACGCCCGCGTAGAATTGAGGGTTCAACACGGGGGAATCCAATGGTTATCGGAACGATCTTCTTCTGGGTCTTCGTCGCATTCGCGCTGGTCACGCTGTGGAAGGGCGTGGTGACCGTGCCGCAGGGCGCGGAGTACACGGTCGAGCGCTTCGGCAAGTACGTCAGCACCTTCCCGCCCGGGCTGCACTTCATGTTCCCGTACATCTACCGCATCGGCCGGCGGCTCAACATGATGGAGCAGGTGCTCGACGTGCCCTCGCAGGAGATCATCACCAAGGACAATGCCATGGTCGGCGTCGACGGCGTGGTGTTCTACCAGGTGCTCGACGCGGCCAAGGCCGCCTACGAGATCGACAACCTGCAGTACGCGATCATGCAGCTGTCGCAGACCAACCTGCGCACGGTGATGGGCTCGATGGACCTCGACGAGTTGCTGTCGCAGCGTGATCACATCAACACCAAATTGTTATCGGTGGTCGACAACGCCACCACGCCGTGGGGCATCAAGGTCACGCGCGTCGAGATCAAGGACATCCGCCCGCCCACCGACCTGGTCGCCTCGATGGGCCGGCAGATGAAGGCCGAGCGCGACAAGCGCGCCAACATCCTCGAGGCCGAGGGCTTCCGCCAGGCGGCGATCCTCAAGGCCGAAGGCGAGCGCCAGGCGCAGATCCTCGGGGCCGAGGCGCAGAAGCAGGAGCAGATCCTCGAGGCCGAAGGCCGCAAGGAAGCGGCGTTCCGCGACGCCGACGCGCGCGAGCGCCTGGCCGAGGCCGAGGCCAAGGCCACGATGATGGTCAGCCAGGCCATCGCCAAGGGCGACATCCAGGCGATCAACTACTTCGTCGCCACCAAGTACATCGAAGCGCTGGCACGCATCGCAACCTCGCCCAACGAGAAGCTGGTGCTGATGCCGCTCGAGGCCGGCAACGTCATCGGCGCGCTCGCCGGCATCACCGAGCTGGCGAAAAAGACCGGCGTGGCGTCGCCGAAGTCCGCCGGGGCCTGACATGGAAATCCTCTACTGGCACTGGTGGATCCTGGGCCTGGTGCTGCTGGTGGCCGAGATGTTGTCACCGACCGGCTTCTTCCTGCTCTGGATCGGCGTCGCAGCCATCCTGGTTGGCGTCGTGAGCTGGCTGGTGCCGGCCCTGGGCTGGGAAGTGGAGATGATCCTGTTCGGCGTGCTGTCGGTGGCGAGTTTCTTCGTGTGGAAGCGCTTGCGGCCCGCGCAGGTAGAGAGCGACCAGCCCTCGCTCAACCGTCGCGGCCACTCCTACGTCGGCCGCACCTTCACGCTGACCTCGCCGATCGTCAACGGCATCGGCACGCTGCACGTGGACGACTCGCAGTGGCGCATCAGCGGGGCCGATGTTCCGGCCGGCACGCAGGTGCGCGTGGTCGCCGCCGACGGGTCGACGCTGCGGGTCGAGCGGACCTAGGTCACCGCCCGGGCTGACGGAGATGACGCCGGAAGAGAAATCGCTGCCGGAAGCGATTACGCAAGCGGTCGAGCACGGCCGCGACAAGCTCTACACGATCGGCGAGGAAATTGCGCACGCGGCCACCCACGGCCTTGGGGTGGTGCTGGCAATCGTCGGCCTGACCGTGATGGTGGCGCGCGCGACGCTGTACGGGAACACCTGGCACATCGCCGCCGCGTCCGTTTTCGGCGCCACCCTGGTGCTGATGTACTCGGCTTCGACCCTGTACCACAGCATCCCGTTGCCGCGCGCCAAGAAGATCCTGCGCATCATCGACCACTCGACCATCTATTTCCTGATCGCCGGCACCTACACGCCCTTCACGCTGGTGACGCTGCATGGGTTCTGGGGCTGGCTGCTGTTCGGCATTACCTGGGGCCTGGCGCTTGCGGGAGTGGTGTTCAAGATCTACGCGACCGGCCGCTTCGAGAAACTGTCGCTGGCGATCTACCTCGGCATGGGCTGGTGCATCGTCATCGCCATCAAGCCGCTGTGGCGCACGCTCGAGCCGCCCGGGCTGGTGCTGATGGCGCTCGGCGGCCTGGCCTACACCGGGGGGGTCGCGTTCTACGTGTGGGAGCGGCTGCGCTATCACCACGCGATCTGGCACGCCTTCGTGCTGGCCGGCAGCGTGCTGCAGTACTTCGCGGTGCTCTTCTACGTGATCCCCGGGCCGCCCTGAGGGCCGCCGGGTTTTTTTACTTAAGCGGCAGGTGATGCACGTGCACGCCGCTGTCCGCGCGGTGTGCCAGCTGCATCAGCGCCGTGGCGACTTCATTGGCGTCCACTGCGCGGTACTTCGCCAGCGGCCCCGCCAGCAGCGGTGACAGCAAGGGCGCCGCGAACTGGGCCAGCCTTTCGCCGGGCCGGCGCTCGGCGCGCTCGCCCAGCAGCAGCGAGGGCCGCACGATGTGCACCGCCTCGAACGGCAGCGAACTCACCGCCTGCTCCATGCGGCCCTTCACGCGCGAGTAGAACGCCGGCGACCGCTCGGACGCGCCGACCGCCGACACGACCAGGAAGCGCTTCGCCCCGGCCTTGCGCGCGGCGCGCGCCAGGTCCACGACCATGTGGTAGTCCACGCGCTCGAACGCGGGCTGCGAGCCTGCCTTGCGGATCGTGGTGCCCAGGCAGCAGAACACGTCGTCGACCGCGAGCGCCGCGGCGTGCGGGTCGAGATCGCCGAAGTCCGTCTCGATGAAACGGAACTTGGGGTGCGTCTGCGCCGGCGGTCGCCGGCCGAGCACCCGCACCTCGGCGTAATCCTTGCTCGTGGCCAGCTGCCGCAACAGGCGGATGCCGACCATGCCGGTTGCCCCAGCCACGACGGCGGTGCGGGACATCGGGCCTCCTCGCGCACAGGGGGCGGCCAGTGTAGTGCAGTGGGGTCGTGCTGCACTAAGCTCGGCGGCATGAGGACCGTCGTGCTGCTGTGGCTCGCTGCCGCCTGCGCCTTCCCGGCTGCGGCCGCCGAGCGTGGAGCGCAATTCCAGCGCGTGTTCCCGCAGCTGAGCTTCGAGCGTCCGCTATTCCTCGCAGCGGCGCCGGGTGACGCGCAGCGCCTCTATGTGGTGGAGCAGGGCGGCCGCATCCATGCGTTCGACCGCAACAGCGCGACCCGGACCACCGTACTTCTCGACCTGGGCGCCAAGGTCAGCCGCAAGGGCGAGGAGGAAGGACTGCTGGGCCTGGCCTTCCATCCGCAGTACGCGAAGAACGGACTGTTTTATGTTTATTACTCCGGCGCCGGCGAGCGCCGCCAGATCGTGGCGCGCTATCGCGCCGACCCCGCGCGCGCCGTCGCCGATCCCGCGAGCGAGCGGCAGCTGGTCGTGATGGACGATCCGTACCGCAATCACAACGGCGGCATGCTCGCGTTCGGCCCCGACGGCATGTTGTACATCGGCACCGGCGACGGGGGCAGCGCCGGCGACCCGAAGGACAGCGGCCAGCGCCTCGACACGCTGCTCGGCAAGATCCTGCGCGTGACGCCGGAGGGCACGGTGCCGCCGGACAATCCGTTCGTGGGCAAGCGCGGCGCGCGCGGCGAGATCTGGGCCTGGGGCCTGCGCAATCCGTGGCGCTTCTCGTTCGATCGCCAGACCGGCGCGCTGTGGGCCGGCGATGTGGGCCAGAACGAGTGGGAGGAGATCGACGTCATCGTCCGCGGCGGCAACTACGGCTGGCGCCTGTTCGAGGGCGACGCCGAGTACGACAACCCCCGGCGCCGGCCCGCGCGCGATTTCATCGCGCCGGTCGCGACCTACGACCATGAGCTCGGCTGCAGCGTGACCGGCGGCTATGTCTACCGCGGCGCGGCGGTGCCGAAGTTGCAAGGGCAATACCTGTACGCGGACTTCTGCAGCGGCCGGGTGTGGGCACTGCCGGCGGACGGCACGGGCCGGCGCAAGGGCCAGCAGATCGGCACCGTGCCGCAGCCCAGTTCCTTCGGCGAGGACGAGCGGGGCGAGATGTACGTCACCTCGTTCGACGGCGGGCTCTATCGGCTGGAGGCGCGGTGACTTTCGAGCTTCACCCCCGCCTGGCGGCCGACACGGTCACGGTGGGGGACTTGCCGCTGTGCCGCCTGCTGCTGATGAACGACGCGCAGTACCCGTGGTTCATCCTGGTGCCGCGTCGCGAGAATGCGCGCGAGATCTACCTGCTCGAAGGACCCGACCAGCAGCAGTTGCTGCGCGAATCCTCACTGCTGTCGCGGGCGCTGATGGACGCCTTTTCCGGCGAGAAGCTCAACGTCGCGGCGCTCGGCAACGTGGTGCCGCAGCTGCACCTGCACCACATCGTGCGCTACGCCGGCGACCCGGCATGGCCGGGACCGGTATGGGGCCGTCACCCGCCGCGCCCGTACGCCGCTGCCGAGCGCGCCGAACGACTCGATGCGCTGCGCGCCGCCTTGCCGGACCTCGGCCCCAACCTCGGCTAGACTCGATTCAAGCAACGGGGGATTCACCATGAAGCGGCTCGCGCCTGTGTTGTGCCTGACGCTGTCCTTCACGTCCGCGGCGGAAGACAAGGCCCCACCCGCCGGCGTGCCGGTGCCGAATACTCCGTACACGTCCGAGTCCCGCTCGGTCTCGATCGCCGACCTCGTCGCGCGCGGGCGCGCCACCGGCGTCTGGCAGGGCTCGCCGAAGGTCATCGAAAAACGCCAGTGGTACGCCGACAACTTCTACGCGACGCTGGCGTCGCGCAAGGTGTGGCATCCGGGCACGTCGCCGTACACCCACGAATTCGGCGGGCCGATCACCTGGGACATCGTGCCGATTCCGCAGGCGCCGCCGCCGCCGTGCGACAAGCCGCAGCCGACCGGCTACGACGCGGAGTCCTGCCGCTACGTCAACGCGCTGTTCAAGGACCTCGAGAGGAAGGACCCGGCGGCCGCGCGCATCGCGCGCGAGCAGGCGCGACGCGGCCGCGATGTCTGGTTCAAGGGCTCTTTCGGCAACCAGGACGAGGAATACATCCACCTGGCGCGCACCGTCGGCAAGGACAACGTCTGGTATCCGTGGCTCGACACGCGCCAGCGCAAGCACCGGTACACCAAGTACGGCCAGATCAACGATCCGGACTGCACCGAGGGTGACGCCAGCACGAATTGGTACGACCGTTGCCCGGACGAGCATTCCAGCGGCGTGCTCGGCTATCGAAAGTACCTGGCCGATCCGACGCTCGACCAAGACGGCAAGGTCGTGTTCGACCCGGCCACCTCCCAGTACCGCGACGATGAGCTGAAGCGGAACCTGCGTTACGTGCTCGGCGGCCCGTGCGTGCAGTGCCACGTCGCCTTCGATCCCACCAACCCGCCGGCCAATCCCAACGCGCCTGCGTGGGAAAACCTCCACGCCACCATCGGCAACCAGTACACCACGCAGCCGCTGCAGTACGTGCAGGGCGTGCCCGAAGACCACTTCGCGCGCCAGGCGCTGCAGTACGGCCATCGCACCGGCACGATCGACACCTCGGTCGTGGCAACGGACTTCCAGCACAACCCCGGCACGCAGAACAACATCATGGATTTCTTCAACAAGCGCGTGTTCGAGGAGGAGATGAAGCACCCGATCACGGGTGAAGTGAAGAAGGCCAGGACGCTGGCGGTGCTCAAGGGCGGCGAGGACTCGGTCGGCGAGCATCTCGCACTGATCCGCGTGTACATCAACATCGGCACCTGCACGGAAGAGTGCTGGGTGCCGAAATTCCCCAAGCCGGGATCGTTCTTCGGCGAAAAATCGCACCAGCGGCCCTTTCGCATCGGCGAGTGCTACCAGGCCTGCGAGGCCTGGAACCATGCCGACGCCAAGATGCCGGACCTCGCCGCGTTCCTGATCACCGGCGGCCCGACCTACCTGATGAAATCCAGGGACGTGGACGGCACGCCGGGCAGCGCGTTCATCGACCTCAAGAAAGTGCCGGCGGGCCGCAAGGCGTTCGCGCGCGAGTGCGCGTCCTGCCACAGCTCGAAATTTGCGCCCGACAGCGTGCGCGCCGACAAGGAGGCGCTGGCACGCTTCTACGAAGGCCACGTGTTCGGCAGCGAGCAGTACTGGCAGCTCGAGTTCGAGGAGGCGGAGCGCAACTCGGCCGACTTCAAGAAGAAATTCCTGGCGGCCGACAGCAAGGGCAAGCTGCGGCCCAGGCAGTTCGCCACCGACGACATCTTCGGCCAGGACTGGCTGGCCAACGACGAGCCGGTGGCCTTCGGCGTGATCGGCACCAACATGTGCCGCGCGCTGCACGACAACCACAGCACCGGCCACATCTGGGAAGAGTTCTCCTCGGAGACCTACAAGCAACGCCCGGCGGCGGGCTCGGTCAAGAAGGTGGTGAGCCGCATGGTGCCGCTGGCCGGTGGCAAGGAGTGGGGCGGCGAGCGCACCATCGACGGCGGCTCGGGCTACCTGCGCAACTTCTCGCTGCTATCGGCGTGGGCGACGGCGCCGTTCCTGCACAACAACGCGATCGGCGAACTGACGTATCTCAAGGACGGCGGCATCGACTACACCGTGCGCGGGCGCGTCACGCAGTTCCATAACGCCTTCGACGAGCTGCTCACGGCGGAAGCGCAGCGGCCCGAGAAGATCGCGCGCACGAAGTTCGACCTGAAGCTGGCGCCGCGCGAGGACGGCCAGGGCCCGATCAAGCTGCCGGTGCCGGCCGGCACGCCGGTCGGCTACTTCACCAGCGCCGATCCGCACCGCCCGATGTACATGAAGTGCGACGACTACGTCGAGAACAAGGGCCACCAGTTCGGCATCGACCTGTCGAAGGACGACAAGGCCGCGCTGGCGGAATTCCTCAAGCTGATGTGAAAAAGGGGACGCACACAATTAAAAAAGGTGTGCGTCCCCTTTTCTTGCTCGCGGCGCTGGCGGTCTGGGCGCTGTGGCCTGGCGCCGGCGCCCCGCCAGGAGCCGCCATCACCGATCGCGCGCGCCAGGGCGCGCCGGCCCCCGGCGGCCTCGCCGGCAGGGTGATCACCAGCGACGACCTGCCGCCGGAGGGCACGCGCTCGCTGTTCGATCACCTGATCGCGCAGAACGAGCAGTTGCCGTACCCGTTCGAGAAGCTGGTCGCGCTGGTCCAGGCGCAGGACAGCGAAGGCCGCGCGCCGCTCACGGTGCTGATCCCCAACGGCCGCTCGCTGCTCAAGGCGTCGGCGCACTTCGAGCGGCCGCGCGTGCTGGTCGCCGCCGACTTCCATGCGCCGGACACCGATATTGCGCTCGGCCTGACCGCGCGCGGCCGGCTGTTCCTCGGCTTCGTCGAGGACGCCGCCGAGATCGAGGTCATCAGCTACAACGAAGCCGCCGGCCGCTACGAGTTCCAGCTGGTGCAGGACTACCGCGCCGGCGGCCAGCCGCGGATCGTTTATGCGCGACGCGCGATCTGCACCACCTGCCACCAGGGCGCGGCGCCGATCTTCCCGCAGCGGCCCTGGAACGAGACCAACGCCCAGCCGGCGATTGCCGGGCGCATCGTCCGCGCGCGCGGCGGCGATCCGTACCACGGCGCGGCGACGGCAGTGCCGCTGGCTGCGCCCGAGCGCTTCGACGAGTTGACCGACATCGCCAACTTCGTGCCGGTGACGCAACGCATCTGGCTCGATGGCTGCGGCGAGGGCGCAGGCGGGCGCGCCTGCCGGCGCGAACTGCTGCGGCTGGCGCTGGATTTCGCCGTCAACCCCGGAGGTTTCGACGCCGACGCCGGCACCCGCACGCTGCGCGCCATGCAGGCGTCGGCGTGGCCGCCCGGCGGCATCGGCGTGCCGGACGGCGACCTGCGCAACCGCGATCCGCTGGCCGAGACGCTGCCGCTGCGCGAGCGGATCCGCGCGTGGTTCATGCCGCGCGCGCGCGGCAACGAGGACCTCGCTGCGTTCGAACGCCTGCCGAAACTGCCGGCCGACCTCGACCCGGTCTCGCCGCGGCCGCCGAAGCGCGTGCTGACCGCCGCCGTGGTGGATGGGGTGTTCGGCGTCGCGCAATTCCTCAGCGACTCCGACGTGCGGCTGATCGAGCGCGTCGCACCGGACGCCGCGCGCCGGGCTGCCGCTGTCTCGCGCATGCCGGACGCGGTGTTCGAGCCGGCGCCGTTCGCGCGCGTGCGCATGCTCAATGCCCTGCTCGCGGCGTTGGGCCAGAAGCCGCGCGGCTACGCTTTCCTCGACACGTCGGCACTGTCGCCGCCGGTGGCGGCCGGGGTGCCGCCGCTGGAGCTGGCCGCCGGCTCCCCACTCGCGCCGTTCGCGCAGTACTGCTTCGCCTGCCACCGCGGCAACCCGGCCCAGCGCCTGGATTTCATGGCCGGCCCGGACGAGCCGACGGTACTCGCCGGCATCAAGGGCAAGGCCGGGATTCGCGACGTGCTCGACTGGGAGCGTTACCGCGGCACCGACAAGGAAGGCACGCTGATGCCGCCGACCGACTCGCACCAGCGTGCCGAGCTGCAGGCCGCGCTGGCGCGGGACCCGCAGTTGCTGGAGGAAATGCGTAAAGTAGTGCCGGCACTGTTCGATTTCTGATCGTTTCCGGGCGCCGAAAAATGCGGTCGAAAAACTGGATTCCCGCGCGACGCATGGTCGCGCTCGCGGGAATGACGCTACTGCTGGGTGGGCCGGCATCCGCCGAGCCCGGCTTCGCGCGCCTGTACAAGCAGCAGTACGGCTACACGCCTTCCTGCCACGCCTGCCACAGGGACGGCGGCGGCACGCCAGTCAACGCCTTCGGCCAGCAGTTCAAGGACGCCGGCAAGTCGCTCGGCGCGTTCGCGAAGATCGCAAGCAAGGATGCCGACAGCGACGGCGCGACCAACGAGTCCGAGATCAAGGCCAAGGCCAATCCCGGGCACAAGGTCTCCACGCCGGCGAAACCCGGCAGCTGGCTCGACACCGCCAGCCTGATTCCGCGCGAGGTGCAGGCGGCGTTCCCCGGCGTGCGCAGCTACCTGCCGCGCGATGCACTGCTGACCGATGCCGACATCGCGCGCGCGAAGAGTCTCGGCGCGGAGTTGTCGAAGGCCGACGAGAACACCATCTACATCCCGGTCGAGAACCAGAAGCCGGTCGGCACCGCGATCATTTTCCCGGCGCGGCACCAGGGCAAGGACTTCTTCCTTCTGCTCGCGACCGACCGCCAGCTCAACGTGATCCGGGTCGAGCCGCTGCACGCGGCCAAGGTGCCCGAGGCCGGCGCGAGCAAGGTCTACGCCAGCTTCAAGGGCGTCGCCGTGGACCAGCTGCCCGCCGGCCAGGGCGACAGCCTCGATGCGTCCATCACGCGCGCGGTCAAGAAGGCCGGCACGCTGCTGTACGTGAGGTTGAAGAATGCGTGAATCCCCGTCACCCCCGCGCAAGCGGAGGTCCAGGCTTTCCTGGATGCCCGCTTTCGCGGGCATGACGATGTTCGCGCTGTGCGTCGCCGGCCTGCTTGGCGCACGCGTGCTGGCGCAGCAGGCGGCCGAAGACGCCCCCGCGCGCGCCACGCCCGCTGAGGAGACCGGTGGCGGGGAGGGCGCGGCGCCCGCCGCCGAGGAGAGTTTCGACTTCTTCAGCGACCAGCCGGTCACCGAGGGAGTGGTCGAGCTGCCGCCGCCCCGGAGCGCGTGGGTCACCGTCGGCGGCCCGCTGGCGCTCATGGCGTTCTTCTTCGTGCAGATGTTCTTCTACTGGTGGATGGTGCCGTTCCAGGCATCCAGGGTGGAGGTGGACCTGCACGACCTGCCGACCGGCGTGAAGCGCGGCATCGCCATGGCGCTGGTGCTGTTCGGCATCGCGTTCTGCTTCGGCGCGTCGGAGATCTGGTACCAGTTGCGCCTGCACGGCAGCGCCGAGGCCTATTTCGAGCAGATGTCGCTCGGCAAGCTGATCGCCTTCACCCACGCCCACCTGTTCGGCTTCACCACCTCGTTTTTCATCATCGGCATCCCGTTCTCGCTGCAGTTCAGCCACCTGTGGCAGTACCAGTGGATTTTCCCGGTCGGCCTGGCGGCGTCGCTGACGGACGTGATCTCGTGGTGGGGCATCAAGTACGGCGCGCCGAGCTTCGAGTGGGTGTCCATGTTCTGCGGCGTGCTGTTCAGCGTGTCCTACCTGTGGATGCTGATCGGCCTGGAGCGCGTGCTGCTGTTCCCCGAGGTCATCTGGTTCAGCGACAAGGACCACGACGCCCGCCTGGCGCAGCGCGAGAGGGAGCGCCGGGCGCTCGAGGACGCGGCCCAGTACCGGGAGGGAGACCTGTAATAACGGGACGAGTACACTGACTGCCCCCGGCGCTCCGCCCGGGTGGGGGACAGGAGAGCACTCGTGAACTATTTCGTCACCGGCGCCACCGGTTTCATCGGCCGCTTCGTTGTCGAACGCCTGCTCGCGCGCCGCGCCGCGCAGGTCTACGTCCTGATCCGCGAATCCTCGTCCGACAAGTACGAGGCGCTCAAGGCGCGTTTCCCGGACCACGGCGACCGCCTGCACCCGGTGTGGGGCGACATCACCACGCCCGGCCTGTTCACCGGCAATAAGCCGGCGCTCAACGGCGCCGGCTTCGACCACGTGTTCCACCTCGCCGCCGTCTACGACCTCAACATGGACGACGAGACGGCCGACCGCGTCAACAACGAGGGCACGCGCAACGTCGTCAACTTCGTCAACGAGCTCGGCGTCAAGGCCATCCTGCACCACACCAGCAGCATCGCCGTGGCGGGCGAGGACTTCGTCGGCAAGTTCACCGAGGACATGTTCGACGAGGGCCAAGCGCTCAAGCACCCGTACTACCGCACCAAGTTCCAGTCCGAGGCGATCGTCCGCGACGAATGCAAGGCGCCGTACCGCATCTACCGGCCGGGCGTCGTGGTCGGCTCCTCGCAGACCGGCGAGATGGACAAGATCGACGGCCCCTACTATTTCTTCAAGACCATCCAGCGCATCCGCGACAACATCCCGCGCTGGCTGCCGCTGCTCGGTGTCGAGGGCGGCCGCGTGCCGGTGGTGCCGGTCGACTACGTCGCCGACGCGATGGTGGCCATCGCGCACAAGGACGGCCTGAACGGCAAGGCCTTCTTCCTGGTCCAGTCCAATGCGCCCACCGTCGGCGAGCTGATGCGCACGCTGATGGAGGCCGCGCATGGCCCCGACATCGCCAAAAACTTCGAACTGCCGCGCCTGCCGGGCGCGATGAAAGGCCTGGCCGAGCAGCTGGCGCAGCGCGTCCCGGGGAACCTCAAGAAGCGCATCTCGCAGGCCATCGGCGTGCCGAGCTCGGCGCTGTCCGCCGTCACCAACCGCACCACCTTCGACGACAAGCACGCGCGCGCGGCGCTCAAGGGCACCAGCATCCTGTGCCCGGACATCAAGGACTACGCACCCAAGCTGTGGGAGTACTGGGAGACCTATCTCGACGTCGACACCAGGGTGCCGCGCCGCGCGACGCGCAAGCTCGCCGGCAAGGTCGTGCTGATCACCGGCGCCAGCTCCGGCATCGGCCTGATCACCGCCAAGAAATGCGCGGCGGCCGGCGCCAAGGTGCTGCTGGTCGCGCGCACGAAGGAAAAACTGGTGGAGGCGCAGCAGATCATCCAGAAGGCCGGCGGCGAGGCCCACGTGTACCCCTGCGACCTGTCGAACATGGAGTCCATCGACGCCATGGCTGACGCGGTGCTGAACGATTTCGGCCACGTGGACGTGCTGGTCAACAACGCGGGCCGCTCGATCCGCCGGGCCGTGATGGAGTCGCTCGACCGCTTCCACGATTTCGAGCGCACCATGCAGCTGAACTACTTCGGCTGCGTGCGGCTGATCCTCAAGCTGCTGCCATCGATGGGCAAGCGCAAGGCCGGCCAGATCATCAACATCAGCTCGATCGGCGTGCTCGCGAATGCGGCGCGGTTCTCCGCGTACGTCGCCAGCAAGGCCGCGCTCGACGCGTTCTCACGCTGCCTGTCGGCCGAAGTCGTGCACCGGAACATCAACATCACGGCGATCTACATGCCGCTGGTGCGCACGCCGATGATCGCGCCGACCAAGATGTACGACTACGTGCCGGCGTGGTCGCCGGAAAAGGCCGGCAACACCGTGCTGACGGCGATCCTCGACCGGCCCAAGAGCGTCGCCACGCCGCTGGGCACCGCGGCGTCGATCTCCTACGCGCTGTGGCCCAAGATCAACGACTTCATCCTGAACAAGGGCTTCCAGCTGTTCCCGTCCTCGTCCGCGGCCAAGGGCGTCAAGGCGGAAAAGCCGACGCTCGAGCAGGTGGTGTTCGCCAACGTCCTGCGCGGAGAGCACTGGTAGAAAAAGGGGAAAAGGGGACGCACACAATTTAAAAAGGTGTGCGTCCCCTTTTTTAGCCGTTGGCGGCGCGCCGGCGGCGGCGCTGCTTCACCGATTCAGCCAGGCTGCGCAGCAGCGCGGCGGTGTCGTCCCAGTGCAGGCACGGATCGGTCACGCTCTGGCCGTAGTTCATGCGATCGCGCGGCCCGATTTCCTGCCGCCCTTCGACCAGGTGGCTCTCGACCATGGCGCCGATGATGCGCGTGTCGCCGCCGGCGACCTGATGGCCGATGTCCTGCGCCACGACGATCTGGCGCTGGTGCTGCTTGCTGCAGTTGGCGTGCGAGCAGTCGATCATCACCTGCTCCGGCAGGCCGGCGCGCGTCAGCGCCGCGCACGCAGCGTCGACGCTCTTGCTGTCGTAGTTGGTGCCGGTGGAGCCGCCGCGCAGGATGATGTGGCTGTCCTCGTTGCCGGCGGTCTCGAAGATCGAGACCTGGCCGGATTGCGTCAGCGACAGGAAGCGGTGCGGGCTGCGCGTCGCGAGCACGGCGTCCACCGCCACCTTCACGCTGCCGTCGGTGCCGTTCTTGAAACCGACCGGGCACGACAGGCCGGAGGCCATCTCGCGGTGCAACTGCGACTCGGTGGTGCGCGCGCCGATCGCGCCCCAGCCGACCAGGTCGGCGACGTACTGCGGCGTCAGGATGTCGAGGTACTCCACGCCCGCGGGCATGCCGCGCTCGTTGAGGTCGAGCAACAGCCGGCGCGCCAGGCGCAGCCCCTTGTCGATCTGGAAGCCGCCGTCGAGGTCCGGGTCGTTGATCAGGCCTTTCCAGCCGACCGTGGTGCGCGGCTTCTCGAAGTACACGCGCATGATCAGCAGCAGGTCGGCGGACACCTCGGCACGCAGTCGCGCGAGGCGCTCGGCGTACTCCAGCGCCGCGGACGGATCGTGGATCGAGCACGGCCCGACCACCACCAACAGCCGGTCGTCTTGTCCACGCAGGATCTTTTGCGCATCGGTGCGCGCGCCGAGGGTGGTTTGCGCCGCCTTGTCGGACAGCGGCAGCTCGGTCTGCACCTGCGCCGGCGTGGACACCGCCTGGACCGAGCGGATCCGTAAGTTTTCGGTCACGTACTTCATAAGGGGGAGCGATGCTATCAGCTAAAGTCGCGCGATGTCCCGCCTGTTCACCGCCCTCTGCCTTGCTCTGGCCGCGCCCGCGTGGGCCGGAGAATTCGCGCCGGGCGGCAATGGCGGCACGCTGGCGCGACCTTTCGCCTTGCCGGCGCTCGGCGATGCCGCGGTGCTGCCGCGCGGGCGCAGCGAGACGCGCTGGACGCTCGACGTCACCAACGAATACGTCACCGAGGGCAACTGCGCGATCGAGTGCATCCTGCTCGACGGAGAGACCGCGCGGATGCGCTTCTCGCACCGGCGCGGCCTCGGCGATGGCTGGGATTTCTCCTTCGAGCTGCCGATGCTCGATCGCGGCGGCGGTTTTCTCGACGGCTGGATCCAGGACTGGCACGACGCCTTCGACCTGCCTGAGGGCCGGCGCCAGCTGGCGCCGGAAAACTTGTACCGCTTCCACTACGAGCGCCAGGGCACTGTGCTGCTCGACGAGACCCGCGGCGGCACCGGCGTCGGCGACGCCACGGTCGCCGTCGGCCGGCGCCTGGGCCGCACCAGCACGCTGCGCGCCATGGCCAAGCTGCCGACCGGCGACGAGGACGCGCTCGAGGGCGGCACCGGCGGCTACGCACTGTGGGTTGAGCGCGCGCTGGCGCTGCCACCAGGCTGGAGCGGCTACCTCGCGGCGGGCGCCTCGGTCAACGACCGCGGCGGCGCGCTGGCGCACCTGCAGAAGCGCGAAGTGGCGTTCGGCGGTATCGGCCTCGCCGTCCCGGTCACGCGCTCGATCCGGCTGACGGCACAACTGCAGGCTCACAGCCGCCTGTTCGAGGACAGCGAATTGACGCCGCTGGCGCGCGCCGGGGCGCCGTTCACGCTCGGGCTGCAGTTCCGCACCAGCGCGCGCGGCGCGTTCGAGCTCGGCTTCCAGGAAGACCTGAACTCCAACGGCTCGCCGGACTTCGCGGCCTACCTGTCGGTTCGCGCTACGGCTTTTTCTGCGCCGCCGTGAGCTTGCCGCGGATGAAATCCGCGTGCGACAGGTGCAGCAGGTCGGCGAGGCGGCGCAGCAGGTGCTCCTCGTGCGGGTCGACGCGGCCGTCGGCGTGGGCGACCTCCCACAGCAGCGTCAGCAGCGCGCGCTTGTCGTCCGGCGCCATCGTGCGGTTCAGGACCTGCACGAAATCGAACAGCGAGACCGAGGCCTGGGCGCGCGCGGCCGCCTGCTCGAGCAGCGTGTCCACCGTGGCCTCGGCCACGCCGAAGTCGCGCACCAGGCCCGCGCGCAGCGCGGCGCGTTCGGCGCCGTGGTGATCGTGGTCGGCGCGCGCGACCTCGAGCAGCAGCACCGCGGCGGCGAGGCGGCGCTGCGCGTCGGGATCGGCGGGCGTGTCCGCGGAGTGCAGGCGCTTGAGCAGGGCTTCGAGCATGTCAGTGGCGATGCCCGTGACTTTCGTGGGACCGGGTTTCGTGAGACTGGGCATCGCAGCAGACATGCTCCACCTGCACCGTCACGTGGTGGAAGCCGTGCCGGTCCATCAGGTGCGCTCGCACCGCCTCGATGACGGGATCGGGCTTCACGCTCTCGTCCACCTCGACGTGCAGCGTGATGTAGGCGTCGTCGGCGCCGACGGTCCAGGCGTGCACGTGGTGCACGGCCCGCACCATCGGCACGGCCTCGACCAGCGAGCGTTGCACGGCCTCGGCCGTGAACCCGGCCGGCGCCCCCTCCAGCAGCGCGTGCGAGGACTCGCGCGTGACCTGCCAGCCGGTGCGCACGATCAGCAGGGTCACGGCGACGGACAGCAGCGGATCGGCCGGCGTCCAGCCGGTGGTGAGGATGACGCCCGCCGCGAGCATCGCGGCCGCCGACCCGAGCAGGTCGCTGAGCACGTGCGCCACCGCGCCGCGCGTGTTGATGTCGGCGCCGCCGCGCAGGATCAGCCACGCAATGACGTTCACGACGAGCCCGGCGGCGGCAACGGCGAGCATGGGCCCGGCCATCACCGGCGCGGGTTGCGCCAGGCGTTGCGCGGCTTCGATGACGATCCACGCCGCGATCGCGAACAGCGCGATGCCGTTGACGAACGCCGCGAGCACGCGAGCGCGGCCGTAGCCATAGGTGCGCAGAGCATCGGCCTTGCGGCGGCTGGCGCGCGCGGCGAACAGCGCCAGCGCCAGCGACGCGGCGTCAGTCAGCATGTGCCCGGCGTCGGCGATCAGCGCCAGCGAGCCGGTCCACACGCCCGCGATCACCTCGACCCCCATGAAGGCGGCGGTCAGCACCAGCGCAGCGGTCAGCCGTGCGTCGCCGGCTCCAGCGCCGGGGTGATGCGGGGGGTCGTGGCGGTGCGTCATGAGGTCCGCAGAATGCGCCGCGCGATGGCGACGCACAACGCCAGTGCCGCCAGCGTGCATACGATCAGCGGGCCGGCCGGCATGTCGAAGGGCACTGACAGCCACAGGCCCAGCGCATAGCCGGCCGCGCCCAGCGCATAGCCCAGCGGCAGGCCAGTGCGCTCGGGCAACTCGTGGGCCGCGAGCGCCGGAAGGATCAGCGTGGCGAACACCAGGTAGATGCCGACCAACTGCACCGACGCCATCACCGTCAGCGCGAACAGGAAGTAGAACGCTGCCGGCCGGTGCCGCGCCCAGGCGAACCAGGCCCCCAGGACCAGCGCGTAAAGCGCCAGCACGGGCCACAGGTGGTCGAACCCGATCCACAGAATCTGGCCGGCGAGCAGCTCCTGCATGTGCTCGGCACCGTGCGGATTGCGGGACAGCACCAGCAGGGCCGCGCTGGCGGCGATAACGTACAGGCTGCCGATCAGGGCTTCCTGCACATGGCGCAGCCGGCTCTCGGTCCAGGCCAGCAGCGCGCTACCGAGCAGCGCAGCCACGCCCGCGGCAATCTGCGACTGCCAACTGTTGCCCTCGGAGGGAGCCAACCCCGCAGTGCCGGCGACGATGACCCCCAGCGCCGCGATCTGGGCGATGGTGATGTCGATGAAGATGATGCCGCGCTCCAGCACGCGCCGTCCGAGCAGGACATGCGTGGAGACAACCAGCAGGCCGGCCAGCAGCGGCGCGCCCAGCAACGACCCGTCGAAGCTGAAACTTGCGAGATTCATGACTGCCCCCCCAGCGCGTTGAGCAGGCGGTCGAGCGTCACGTCGTAAAGCCCGAACAGGTCGTCGGCGCCCTTGGCACCGCCCACGCTCAGCGGCAGCTGCACCGCGGGAATGTTTACCCGCTGCGCCAACCATTCCGCCGCGCGCGGATCCTCGTAGGCCGAATACACAACCATCCTGACGGGGCTTTGCTTCACGCTTGCCAGCACCTTTTCCAGATGCGCTCCGCTGGGCGGTATGGCCGGCTTGGGCTCGAGCCTCGCGATCTCCCGGATGCCCAGCCAGTCGTACAGGTACACCCACGTCTTGTGGTGGCTGACGACGGCCACGCCTTTCAGCGGCTTGGCACGCGCTTCCCATTTTTCCAGTGCCGCGGACCAGCGCTGGCTGAATTTCTCGTAGCGCTGCCGATAGTCCGCCGCATGCGCCCCGTCCAGTTCGGCCAGCCGCTCCGCCAGGGCCTGCGCGATCGGTGAAATGTTGCGGGGGTTGGTCTGGACATGCGGATTGCCGTTGGGATGGATGTCGCCCTGGCTGCGGTCAAGCCGGGTGGGAACCTCCAGCATCGTCACATACCGACTGGCCTCGAAATAGCCAGGCTGGCCCGGCAGCACCCGCGGGTTGTTGCCTTTGTCCGCCAGCGCCGGCAGCCAGCCGATTTCAAGCTCGGAGCCGGTGCAGATCACGAGATCGGCCTGCCGGTACCTGGCGATCAGGCTCGGCCGCGCCTGAATCTTGTGCACGTCCTGCTGCGCCATCGTGGCGCTGTAGGTCTCAACGTCGTTGCCGCCCAATTCCTTCGCCAGCGCGGCCCAATCGGGTTCGCAGGCAAAGACTTTCAACGCCGCGGTGGCGGGTTGCACGAATCCGGCAGCGAGCAGCAGGCAAAGCGAAATGATTGCTTTCATGGCGGGCTCCTCAGAACTGGTGCGCCGCATGGGCGCCCAAGCTCAGGATGTATTGCAGGAAGACCTGGTCGTCGTCCTCTCCACCGGGCCGCGATTCATCGCGGTTGTACTGCAGGCGGACGCGCGAGAATTCACTGTTGGAGAAATCAACCATCGCACTCATGCGTTGCGGGTCGAAACTGTTGTCGGCCAGCGTTTCCAGCGAAGTGCCCGCCGCAGGGTTGCTCACGGCGTTGTCGGCGGTCAGGCGGTCGTAGCGCACGCCGACGCGCCAGCGCGGGATGAACTGGTAGATCAGTTGCGCGTAGTAGCCGTCCTGCTTGCCGCTGTAGGTGCTGGTCTGATTGTCGGGAACCACCAGATCGGGGTCGTACTCCAGGTTGCCGTCTTCCTTGCGATGAAAATATTCCGCGTTGAATACCAGGTTGCGGTTCGCGGGATTGCCGTCCTGGGCCCACTTGAACACGAAGTCCGCGATGCTGACATCGCTGTCGCCGGTGAACAGCGTGGTGACGTCCTCGCCGGTCGCGCGGTTGTCGGCATCGGCCTTCAGATGCGACAGGCCGAGCCGCCAGGAGCCGCCGAGGCCCACGTCGCCGCCGAGGTGCAGGAAGCCCGTATAGCCGTTCACCCCGTCGCGCGGATCGCCGCCAGCCGGAAACCCCTGGCCGCGCAGCGCTTCGGCGCCCATCTCGATGAATAAATCAGTCGGCGCGACCCAGCGCAACTGCACGCCGTCGTCGCGCAGTTGCGTCGCCAGCAGCGCTCGATACACCAGCGGCGCGTCCACGAACTCCCAGGCGTGCGCATGGACGCGGTTCAGGTAACCGATGTCGGAAAGGAACCGGCCAAACTTGAGGGAGAGCCCGGCCGGCAACGTCAGCGTGTCGGCATAGGCTTCCTCGACCGCCACCACGGTTTCGCCGTCTTCATTTTCGAGCGCAATGATGGCCTTGGCGTGGAACAGCGTATCGACGTTTGATTCGACCACCAGCTCGCTTTCACCCAGCGAAAGACCCGCGGGTTTGAATTCGGTTTCAGGGCCCAACACCACGCCGCCGACGTCCGGCTCCGCGGTCGAGCCGTAGTCCGCGTAGGTGCCCACC
The DNA here is from genome assembly GCA_031396115.1 of Gammaproteobacteria bacterium. Lineage (GTDB taxonomy): Bacteria > Pseudomonadota > Gammaproteobacteria > Nevskiales > Nevskiaceae > JACPFV01. The sequence goes on along the minus strand of JANNKD010000167.1, from coordinate 3,008 downwards.
AGGATCAGGCTGATTTTCGGATTGAACGCCGTACCCGAGCCTGCGCTGCCAGTCTGGGCGGCGGCGGAAAGGGACATGAGCGCCAGACAGGCGCCCGGCAGAATTGATGGATTGCGAAGCATGAAAAACTCCTCGTGATCACGGACAAATCGCCGCGGCGCAGGGCCGGCGGACCGATGGTCAGGCGAGGAGAGCGGGCGGGCCCCGGATGGGATGGAGACGGACGGTGACGGCGGCCTGCGTCGTGGCCACGACGACAGCGGGCGCTTCGATCGCGCCGGCTAGGGCCACGACCGGCATGGCCGGCAGCGCGCCGTGGCCGGCGCCATGCGCATACACGCACACCACGCAGCCGTGCGAAGCGCCAGGCAGCAAGCCGTGATGGTCCGTGTCGTGCGCAGCGGCCAGTAGCTGACCGGCCAGTATCGTGGCGGCGAGGGCCAGCGAGATCAGCGAACGATGGGAGCGCACGGCGCGATTCTACGCCCAGGGCCCTGCTTGGTGCACCGATCAGGTGGCGGTCTGGTTCATCTGCCGGTAGCCGGGCTGGCGCTCGATATCGGCGAGCCAGCGGCGCACGGCGGGATAGGCGTCGAGCGAAAAACCGCCCTGGTGGGCGACGTGGGTGTAGGCGTACAGCGCAATGTCGGCGATGGTGTAGCCGGCGCCGGCCAGGAACGGCGTCTGCGCCAGCTGCTGCTCCATGACGGACAGAGCGGCGTAACCTTTCTTCATCGCCTCGGCGATCTTGTCCTTCCACTCGTCCTGCTTTTGCATGTAGCGGACCCAGAAGCGCACGGTCGCGATGTACGGCTCGTGCGAGTACTGCTCGAAGAACAGCCACTGCATGACCTGCGCGCGCGGCCAGCGGTCGTCGGGCAGCAGGTGGGTGCCCTCGGCCAGGTAACAGAGCATGGCGTTGGACTCGGCCAGCGCGCGCGTCTCGCCGTGATCGGTGATCTCGAGCAGCGGCACCTTGCCGTTGGGATTGCGCGCGAGGAACTGCGGCGTGCGTGAAGCGCCGTTGAGGATGTCGGTCTCGACCCACTCGAACGGCACGCCGAGCTGGCGCATCAGCAGCGCCGGCTTGTAACAGTTGCCGCTTCCGGTCATCCCGTAAAGCTTCAGCATGAAGGCCTCCAGAGACGAGAGTGTAGGAGCGGCCGGGGGCCGCGAGGTGGGGGAGACCCGGGGGATCGGGCCCACCGTCCGCGCCTACGGAAGCTGGGGCAGCGTGAGGGTCTGGCGCAGCGACTCTTTCGACTCAACGCGGATGTCCGCCAGCGCCTGGTTGCCCTGCGCGGCGATGCTGAGGCTCAGGCCGGTGCGGGCTTCGACGGTTTTGCGCTCGAAGTCGTCGGACAGCGTGGTGCGCTGGGCGATGGCGGCGATGGCCGGCATCAGCAGCGCGGCGGCGAGCAGGACGGCGGGAATGGCTTCGTAAGCGGCAACAGCGGCCTTGCGGGCCGTCGGGCCGAAGGGGGTCTGGGTGGCACTCATGGGTTCTCTCCTGGCATCTGGCCCCGGGCGCCCTGCATGCTGTTACTGCATGTAGGGACCTTGGCGCGGATGTAATTCTCCGACCATAATGGCGAGGCCTCAAACGAAATCGGTGCATATTTGGCATGAGCCAAACGCATGCAAGACGCCGCGACCTGCCGCCCCTGGACCTGCTGCGGGGCTTCGAGGCGGCGGCCCGGCACCTGTCCTTCACCAAGGCCGCCGACGAGCTGTTCCTGACCCAGTCGGCGATCAGCCGCCAGGTGCAGGGCCTGGAGGAAGCGCTGGGCGTGGCGCTGTTCCAGCGCCGCCACCGGGCCTTGCTGCTCACGGACCACGGCCAGCAGCTGCAGCAGGTGGTGGCGCGCCACCTCAAGGAGCTGCGCGACGTCGTGGCCCGCATCAGCGAGCAGCCGGTGCGCATGCTGACCGTCACCACGCTGGTGACGTTCGCGTCGCTGTGGCTGATTCCGCGGCTGGCGGCGTTCCGGCGGCTGCATCCTGGCATCGACGTGCGCATCGCTGCGGCCAACGAGATCCTCGACCTCGAGCGCGACCGCGTCGACATCGCCATCCGCTACGTCGCACCGGAGCGCGCGCCGGCAGGCAGCGTCAAGTTGTTCGGTGAGGAGGTCGTGCCGATGTGCGCGCCGGCGCTGCTCAAGGACAAGTCGCGCCCGCTGCGCGAGCCGGCCGACCTCGTGCGTCACGTGCTGCTGCACGACGATCCGGAGAACTCGCGCTACCAGGCGCAATACCTGCAGTGGGACATCTGGCTGCAGGCCATGGGACTGCCCGACCTCGAGCCGGCCGGCTCCGTGCGCTTCAGTCACTACGACCAGATGGTCCAGGCCGCGCTCAACGGCGAGGGCGTCGCGCTGGGCCGCCTGCCGCTGATGTCCAAGCAGATCAAGGACGGCACGCTGGTGGCGCCCTTCGAGAAGGCGCGCGGCCGCGGCCGCGGCACCGTGTCGACGCGCGCCTACTTCCTGTTGACGGCGCCGGGCGCTGCGGCGCGGCCGGAGGTGAAGGCCTTCATGGACTGGCTGCTCGAGGAGGCCAAGCAGGGCGCCAGCGCGCCCGCACCGGTGTCGGTGCCGGACGCTACGCCAGCTTCACCAGCAACCAGCCCCACAGCGCCATCAGGCTGAAGTTGCTGAACGCGAACGTCAGCAGCCGGTGGAACAGGCGGTTCGAAGTCAGGTGCACCGCGCTGTGCGCGAGGCGCAGGACCCCATAGGCCCACGCCAGCACCAGCGCCGTCGTGTCGGCCTGCTGCGTCACGTAGTAGGTGAGGCACACCGCGTAGAACAGCAGCGGGATCTCGAGCAGGTTCATGTAGTGGCGGTTGACGATAGTGCAGTCGACCGGCACCGCCGCGGACTCGCCGAGCGCGAACTCGCGCGCGTGCACGCGTCCCGCCTGCACGGCGCTGATGCGGCGCGAACCCATCAGCAGCAGGATCACGAAGGTCCACCCGATCAGCGCCAGCATCGGGAACAGCATCA
>JANNKD010000161.1:0-12379 GCA_031396115.1 Gammaproteobacteria bacterium | reverse complement strand
GCTGGCGCTGCTGCTCGGCATCGAACTGATCCGCTTCGACATGTCGGAGTACATGGAGCGCCACACGGTCAGCCGCCTGATCGGCGCGCCGCCAGGCTACATCGGCTTCGACCAGGGCGGCCTGCTCACCGACCAGGTGCTCAAGCACCCGCACGCGGTGGTGCTGCTCGATGAAATCGAAAAAGCGCATCCCGACGTGTTCAACTTGTTGTTGCAGGTCATGGACCACGGCACGCTCACCGACAACAACGGCCGCCACGTGGACTTCCGCAACGTCATCCTGGTCATGACCACCAACGCCGGCGCGCAGGAGTCCTCGCGCCGCTCGATCGGCTTCTCCGAGCAGGACAACAGCACCGACATGCTGGAAGTGGTGCGCAAGACCTTTGCGCCCGAGTTCCGCAACCGGCTGGACGCCATCGTGCCGTTCGCGCCGCTCGGCAAGGAATCCATCCAGCGCGTGGTCGACAAGTTCCTGCTCGAGCTCGAGGCGCAGCTGGCCGACAAGCAGGTCACGCTGCACGTCGACGACGCCGCGCGCCACTGGCTCGGCGTGCACGGTTACGACGAGAAGATGGGGGCGCGGCCGATGGCGCGCGTGATCCAGGAGAGCGTCAAGCGGCCGCTGGCGGAAGAGCTGCTGTTCGGCAAGCTCGCGCACGGCGGCGACGTGCACATCATCGTCAAGGACGACAAGCTGGAACTGGAGCTCGAGGCCAAGGAGCCTGCGGCGGCGACGGCCTGACTCGAACCGCGCAACAAAAAGCCCGCCATCTGGCGGGCTTTTTTATCTCGTCATGCCCGCGAAGGCGGGCATCCAGTTCTGGATCCCCGCTGACGCGGGGATGACGGCGCTGCGCGCCGTCACTTGTCCCGGAAGGTGATGCGGCCCTTGCTCAGGTCGTAGGGCGTCAGCTGCACCGTGACCTTGTCGCCGGTCAGGATGCGGATGTAGTTCTTGCGCATGCGGCCCGAGATGTGGGCCGTGACGATGTGGCCGTTGTCGAGTTTCACGCGAAACGTCGTGTTCGGCAGCGTCTCGGCGACGACGCCGTTCATCTCGATGTGATCTTCCTTGGGCATGCGCGGGTGACAGACCTCGGTAACTCGGGGCGCGCATTATCAATGAGGGGCGTGCCGGGTTCAATGCGGGGCGGGCCGCCACCCCCGGGGGCCCAACACCTCGAGCGGCCGGAAGCCGCGCTTGTAGTCCATGCTCGGCGAGCCGGCCACCCAGTAGCCGAGGTACAGGTAGGGCAGGCCCAGCGCGCGCGTACGCTCGATCTCGGCCAGGATCATGAAGGTGCCCAGGCTGCGCCGGGTTTCCTCGGGTTCGAACCAGGTGTAGACCGCCGACAGGCCCTGCGGCACGCGGTCCACCACGCCGCCAGCGAGCAGGCGCCCGTGGGGGTCGCGCGCGGCGATGATCTCGGCGGTGCCCCAGGTGCTCGACAGGAAGCCGTGGAACGCCTCGCGGTCGTCCGGGTCCATGCCACCGGCCGGGTGGCGCGCCTGCAGGTAGCGCCGGTACAGCGCGAAGTGCTCGTCGCCGAGGGCGGACTCGGGCGCGAGCCGCAGGTCGGCGTTGCGCGCGCGGCAGCGGCGTTGCGCGCGATCCGGTGCGAAAGCGGCGACCGGCACGCGCACCGGGCGGCATTCCTGGCAGGCGCTGCAGGCCGGGCGGTAGACGTAGTTGCCGCTGCGGCGGAAGCCGAGGTCGAGCAGCGTGCCGTAGCGCGCCGCGTCGAGCGGCAGCTGCGGGTCCACGAACACGCTGCGCGCGAGGCGCCGGGCGAGGTAGCTGCAGGCGTGCTCGGTGCCCAGCAGCAGCCGCGGGCGCGGCCCGGTCACGGCAGGTGCTCCCGGGGTTCAGGCACGTCCAGGTCGAAGCGCCAGCGGCCGGTCGGCGCCGGCTGCGCCACTGCCGCGCGCAGCCGGGCGAGGAACTGCTCGCGCGGCAGTTCGACCGCGCCGAGCGTGGCGAGGTGCGGCGAGGAGATCTGGCAGTCCATCAGCTCGAAATCCCAGGTGCGCAACTGGCGGCACAGGTAGTGCAGCGCGATCTTCGAGCCGTCGTCGATGCGCGAGAACATGGACTCGCCGTAGAAGGCGCGGCCGAGCGAGACCCCGTACAGGCCGCCGGCCAGCTCGCGGCCCTGCCAGACCTCGATCGATTGTGCGTGGCCGCGCTCGTGCAGGTCCTGGTAGGCCTGCTTCATCTCCGGCCCGAGCCAGGTGCCGCGGCCGCGCGCGCGCGGCGCGCTGCACGCCTCGAGCACGGCCGGGAACGCGCGGTTCAGCGTGATCGCGTAGTCGTGGCGGCGCAGCCGGCGCGCGAGGCTGCGCGAGACGTGGAACTCCGCGGGGAACAGCACGGCGCGCGGGTCCGGGCACCACCACAGGATCGGCTCGTCCGGGTTGTACCAGGGGAAGATGCCCTGGGCATAGGCGCTCATCAGGCGCGTCGCCGACAGATCGCCGCCGATGGCGAGCAGGCCGTTGGGATCGCGCATCGCCTGGCTCGCGGACGGGAACGGCTGGCGCGGGTTGCGCGGGTCCAGCCAGTGCAGCCGAATCGGGTTATCCATGCGCCGCCGTCTCGTGCCGATACGCGCTGTGCTCCGCCAGCTGCGAGTGGTGCCGCGCCACCGCGGATCGCTCCTCCGCGAGGAACACGGCCACCGCCGCGGCGAGCCGCTCATCGGCGAGCCGGTGGGCCGAGCGCGTCAGGACGGGCTCGAACCCGCGGGCCAGTTTGTGCGGACCCTGGGTGCCGGCATCGAATCGCGACAAGCCTTCGGCGAGGCACAGCTCGATGCCCTGATAGTAGCAAGTCTCGAAATGCAGCCCGCGGTATTTTTCCGCGCAGCCCCAGTGGCGGCCGTACAGCGTGTCGCCGCCGGCGAGCGTGAGGGCGACGGCCATCGGCTCGCTGGCTCCGGGGGCGCCGTCGTAGCCGAGCACCAGCCGCAGCGGCGTTCCCGGCCGGCGGCCGTAGTCGAGGAAAAAGGCGGGAGTCAGGTACGGCGGCTGGCCGCGCTCCTCATAGGTGTTGGCGTAGAGCGCGTAGACGCGGGTCCACTGCGCCTCCGACAGCGCGTCACCGCGACGCCACTCGAAGCGGATGCCGGCCTCGGCGACCTGGCGGCGCTCACGGCGGATTTTCTTGCGCTTGTCGTGCGACAGCTGCGCGAGGAAATCCTCGAAGGAGCCGGCGCCGCGGCGGTGCCAGTGGTACTGCAGGTCATGGCGCGCCAGCCAGCCGGCCCCAGTCGCGGCCTGCGCGTCGCCGTCGTCGAGGAACAGCGCGTGCAGCGAGCTGAGCCCCTGGTCCTGCCACTCGCGTTCCGCCGCGGCGAGCAGCGCCGCGCGCGCGGCGGCGTCGCGCGCTCCGAGCCGCGGACCGGCGGCTGGCGTGAACGGGATCGCGCACAGCAATTTGGGGTAGTAGGGAGCGCCCAGCTGCTGCGCAGCGCGCGCCCAGCCGAAGTCGAACACGAACTCGCCGTAGGAATGGCGCTTGCGGTACAGCGGCATGGCCGCTGCCAGCGTGCCGGCTCCGTCCTCTAGTACGAGGTGCGCCGGGTCCCAGCCCGTGTGCGCGCCGACGCAGCCGTGGTCCTCGAGCGCTTTCAGGAAGGCGTGGCGCGTGAACGGGTAGGCGGCCGGGAACAGCGCATCCCAGGACTGTTCATCCACCTCGCGCAAGCTGGTCAGCACGCGTGCCCGCATGCGCCATTGTAGAAGCCGGGGCTGCGCCCCCGCCCGGCGGCCTCAGTGGAACGTGAGCGTCGGCGCTGGCCAGTTGCGCAGCGCCCACTGCACGCAGGCGTCGTGCTCGAACGGGCTGAGGCGCGGCTCGCCGGTGCCGATCGGGCCGGCCTCGGCCAGGCAGCCGTCGCGGTCGAAACGGATGCTGGCGCCGGCGGTCACGACTTTGAGTTCATCCTCGGTCAAGGGGGTGACCGTGACCTGCACGTAGCGCAGGCGCCGCTCGGCGTACTCCGGCAGCTTGTCCGCGCCGGCAGCCACCTTGGCGGCCTGATCCTGCGAGAACTCGCGCATGCCCCCCTCGGGGGTCAGCACGAAATGGTGGACTTCGTGTGTGTTGCCCATGGTGATTCCGCTCGCAACGCGCCTTCCAGTCCTTGGATCTCCCAATGAGATGGAGGTTTTTCCGCGTTTTTCAACAGGGTAAGAGGCCGCGTCAGTCCTGCCCGGCACCCGGCTGGGCCAGCTCGAGGATGTGGTCGCGGCGTTTCAGGAGGGCCTCGATGTCGCGTTGCGAGACAAACTCGCCGAGCGCGGCCTGCACCCTTGCTGAATCGAGCCGTCGCAGGCGCTCCTGAAGCTCGGGACCGGTGCGAGCGAGCCGCGCCTTGAGCGCCTTGGCCACGTCCGTCGAGCTGCCGAACGCGGCCCCGTGGCCGCTCAGGAACAGCGTCGAGGCGTCGGTGTCGTAGAGGAGCCGGTCGGGGACGCGGGACCGGCTGCCGATCAGCGCGTCGAATGCATAGGCGAGCTGGACCTGCGCGTTCAGGTCGCAGTAGCCGCCCGCCGGCAGCTTCGGCGCACTGCCGTCCGCTGGCGGGGCGCGCCGCGCAGCGCCAGCCTTGGACACGTTCGAGATGGCCTGGCAGGCGAGTCCGGCGCGCGTGCCGTTCCGCGCATTCAGCCGGTCCTGCTCGCTCGCCCAGTGGGCGGGGCGGCCCTGCAGGACCCCGTCCTGTCCGGCGTGGTTGCGCGCGACCGTCGCCGGCACGAGCCCGAGGCCCAGCAGCCGATCGAGCCGGTAGGCGGCGAGCTCGTGCTGCACGGTCCTGCGGTCGGCGGCCTCGAAGACGGCCTCGACGCTGTCCTCGCCGTGACTGACGCGCACTTCGAGCACGCCGGGCGCACAGGTCTCGGTCACCGCGATCGAACCGCGCGCGAGCAGGTCGGCGACCGCGTCCTCGCCGATGCTCTGCGAGCTCAGGTACAACGGCTCGGCGGGAACCTCGGCCGGCGGCGTTGTGGGCGAGGCGTACACCACGCGCGAGCCCGCGGTATCGGAGACGAGCGCCGCGGGCCGACCGCGGTAGGCCGCGTGGTTCATGCCCGCGTCGAGCTTCACGACGGTACCGCCGAACCGCGCGACGACCGTGCCGTTGCGCGCCGTCGTGTGCCCGACGACCACGCGCCGCGCCCCCGCCTGCGCGAGAAAGGGCTCGAGCACGTCGGCTTCCGCGCATTCGTTGCAGAGCGCCGCGCCGCGGTACCAGTTGGGTCCCGTCGGCCCAAGCAGGGGATCTGCAGCGGCGCCCCGGAAACGCTCGACGAGCGGGGCGAGCCGTGCCTGTTCCTCCCCAGGCGACAGGCGGTCGAGCCGTGAACGAGCGAGGTCCGATCGCCTGGCATAGGCGTCCTCGAAGTTGAGGAGACCGGCCTTCGTGAGTGCCGACGCGGCCGCGGCGTAGTTCGCCAGCGCCGCGCCGTAGTCGCGATTCAGCTGCTCGAGGCTGCGCGGCCGCAGCAGCGACGACGGTCCGCCGTGCATGTACACGGTGTCGTCCACGCGGATCGCAACGGGCTGGCCGAGCAGCCAGCGGCCGTAACGTCCGTCGGGTCCGAGCAGGCGCCGGTGCCCGAAGTAGCCCGGCGGGAAGCGGCGGTCGAACTCGGCAGCCGTGAGTCCGGGTGTCCGGGCAAGGAGTGCGTCCTTGTGCCGGGCGCGCTCGGCCGGATCCTCGTCGGCCACATAGGCCGCGAATTCGCCCGCGATCACGTAGCGCAAGTCGCCGAGCACGTTCATGGTCTCGTGGTTGCCGAGGGCGACGTGCAGGCGGCCACCGGCGCGCTCGGCCTCGCCCTGCAGGCGCATCAGCAGGTCCATCACCTTGCGCGAATCGGCGCCGCGGTCGAGCAGGTCGCCGGTGCTCACGACGTGCGTCTTCCCGGCGGACCAGCGCAGGCGGCCGTCCACGACGCCGACCACCTGCAGCAGGGCGACGAACTCGGAGTAGGCGCCGTGCACGTCGGCGAAGGCGACGACGCGCTCGACTCCGGTCCACGCTGCACGCGGCGCATCGGCGGGAGCTTGAGCGGTCGCGATGTCCGCGGCCGCTGCGACGCGGGTCGCGGCAAGCAGGCAGGTGAGTGCGATCGCCACGAGCGCCAGCCATGGCGGAACCGGGTGGCTCATTTCGGTCGAGGCAACCCGATGGTGACGCCGATTTCACCTGCGTCGACGTCATCGAGCAGCCGCTTCAGGCGCCGCCAGACGTCGTTGATTTCCGACCGGGTCAATCCCATCTGCACGAGGTCGCCCTTGAAGCGGACACCGCGGTTGGCGTTGAGATTGACGCTGGATGAGACGGCGACCCAGTGGCCATTCTCGCGGCGCCACGTTCCCACGATGCCGAGCCGGCGATCGAGTTCGTCCTTGGTGATCCCTCGCAACCGCTTCACGGTCTCGCTCGGTATCCGGTTGACGCGGATGGGCTTCCAGAGCTCGCCGCGATCGCTCTGGTTGAAGGCGAAGGCGACACCGTTGTCGATCGAGAACACGCGCGCAGCCGACGTGGCACGCGAGATGAGGAAATTGCCGACGTTCGAGTCGCCGTGCGCGATCAGCAGGGTGAAGACGTTCAGCTGCCCGATGTTGCGCGCATACGGGAAGTCGGCGTCGAAGCGCTGGGCGTCGTAGACGTCCTCGATCACCTTCACTTCGTGCAGCCAGTACTGCAGCACGACGAACACTTCGTCGGAGCCTTCGAAGGTCGGTCGCGCTGCCGGTGCGTACGGGAGCAGCTCCGGCAGCGGGACGGTGCGCAGCGCTGTCGGCGGCACGATGTATTCGGCGGGGTCGAGAAAGAGCTTCTGCAGCTCGTAGGCGGCCAGGTCGTAGCGCGGCCGGTTGTTGAACTCCTCGGCGCCGGGCTGGGCCCTGCGCAGCTTCACGCGGTACGGGGCCTGGCCGCCGAACGACACCTCGGCCTTGAGCGTGATGTCGCCCTTCGCGTTGGGACGACTGATCTTCGCGGAGGCGATCTTCATCGGCGCGGTTGCGAGCTCGCGTTCGAGTTCATCGACCGGACGCGGAATGTTCAGGTCCTGCGCCGTCGCCGTGGCGAGCGTCACCAGGAATCCCAGGCCGACGGCCGGCGTGAGCCGGGCGACGCGCACTGCCACCGCGGACGCGCAAAGGCGCGCAATCCTGTTCATGAGCGCATCGTACCCGGGATGGCACTCGAGGAAGGTTTTCGACGTTTTTCAACGGGGTAAGCGGTTATACTTTTCGCCCATGGCGGCTAAATCACAGGCGATTGCCAACGGTGCGGGACGCCTGGAGCGCTTGCTGCGCGAAGTGGCGCTGTGGGGCACCGCCAGCGTCGCGCTGATCCTGCTGGTGGCGCTGTTCAGCTACGCCCCCGAAGACCCCGGCTGGTCCTCCAGCGGCGGCGGCGGGCCGGTCCAAAACCTCATCGGCCCCACGGGCGCCTGGCTGGCCGACGTGCTGCTGTCGCTTGCGGGCTACGTCGCCTACGTGCTGCCGGTGATGGTGTTCCTGATGGGCCTGGTGCTGTATCGCGGGCGCATCGAGGGCGACATGCTGCAGATCGCCCCGGCCTGGCGCGCGGTGGCGTTGCTGCTGTCGGCGCTGACGCTGATGGCGCTGGCCTCGCTGCATGTCGGTGCCGAGCAGGCCTGGGTGCCGCAAGGTTCCGGCGGCATCGGCGGCGCCATGATCGCCTCGATGCTGAAGACCGTGCTGAACCCGGTCGGCGCAACCTTGTTGTTACTCGCCTTCCTGCTGGTGGCGCTGCCGCTGGCGCTGATCTTTTCCTGGCTGTCGGTGCTCGACCGGGTCGGCGGCTGGGTGCTGGCCGCCGGCCGCGGCCTCGTCGCCCGCCAGGCCGCCGCGCGCAAGGAACGCGAGGAGACCGCCGTTGAGCGCCAGCGCCTGCAGCCGCAGGTCTCGGCCATCAACGCGCTGGAGATGGCGCTGGTGCAGGGCCGCGACCGGCTGCGCGAGGGTGAGCGCGAGAAGGAGAGGGACAAGAAGAAGAGAAAGGCGCCGAGCGCGCGCACCGAAAGCCAGCTGGCGCTGCCGATCGAGACGGGCAAGGGTGCCGACGTGCCGGCCTTCACCGGCAACCCGCTGCCGCCGCTCGACATGCTCGACCCGCCGGCGCCGGCCTCGCTGGGCTATACCGCGCAGGACCTGGAGCGCATCTCGCGCGAGGTCGAGCAGCACCTGAGGGACTTCGGCGTCGAGGCCAAGGTGGTCGCGGCGCAGCCGGGCCCGGTGGTGACGCGCTTCGAACTGCAGCCGGCGCCCGGGGTGAAGGGCAGCCAGGTCAGCAACCTGGCCAAGGACCTGGCGCGCGCCCTGTCCGTGTCGAGCGTGCGCGTGATCGAGGTGATCGAGGGCAAGTCGGTCATCGGCCTGGAGATCCCGAACCAGAAGCGCGACATCGTCATGCTGTCGGAGGTCCTCAACGCCAGCGCCTACGCCAACTCGCACTCGCCGGTGACGCTGGCGCTGGGCAAGGACATCGCCGGCGAGCCGGTGGTGGTGGACCTGGCCCGGATGCCTCATCTCATGGTTGCGGGAACCACCGGGGCGGGCAAGAGCGTCGCCATCAACGCCATGATCCTGTCGATGCTGTACAAGTCCACGCGCGAGCAGCTGCGCTTCATCTTCATCGACCCCAAGATGCTCGAGCTGTCGGTCTACGAGAGCATCCCGCACCTGCTGACACCGGTAGTCACCGACATGAAGGACGCGGCCAACGCGCTGCGCTGGTGCGTGGCCGAGATGGAGCGCCGCTACCGCCTGATGACCGCGCTGGGCGTGCGCAACATCGGCGGCCTCAACCGCAAGATCGACGAGGCGGCGGAGAAGAAGGAGCCGCTGAAGGACCCGCTGTACGCGCCGCCGGCCGTCTCGGGGGATGAGCCCGCGCCGCCGCCGGGCGAGGCGCCCAACCTGCTGCCGCTGCCGAACATCGTCGTCGTCATCGACGAGCTGGCCGACATGATGATGGTGGTCGGCAAGAAGGTCGAAGAGCTGATCGCGCGGCTGGCGCAGAAGGCGCGGGCGGCCGGCGTGCACCTGATCGTCGCCACGCAGCGCCCGAGCGTGGACGTCATCACCGGCCTGATCAAGGCCAACATTCCCTCGCGCATCGCCTTCCAGGTAGCCTCGCGCGTCGATTCGCGCACCATCCTCGACCAGATGGGCGCGGAGACGCTGCTGGGTCACGGCGACATGCTGTATCGGCCGATCGGCGCCAGCCAGGTGCAGCGTATCCACGGGGCCTTCGTCGGCGACGAGGAAGTGCACAAGGTCGTGAAGTACCTGCGCCAGGTCGGCGAACCCGAGTACATCGAGGACGTGCTGGCCGACGAGCCGCAGGCCGTTGACGCGGGCGACAGCGACGCCGAGGCCGACCCGCTGTACGACCAGGCCGTGCAGGTCGTGCTGGAGAGCCGCAAGGCGTCGGTGTCGTGGGTGCAGCGGCGCCTGAAAATCGGCTACAACCGCGCCGCGCGCATGGTCGAGAAGATGGAAGCGACCGGCCTGGTAGGTCCCAGCGGCCCCGGCGGCGTGCGCGAAGTGCTGGCGCAGAACCGATGAAAAAGGGGACGCACGCAATTTCTGGCGCGATGAGAATCGCGAAAATTGCGTGCGTCCCCTTTTTTGTGATGGGCGCCGCCAGCGCCTGGGCCGGGCCCGAGACCGACGCGCTGCAGCGCTTCGTCGACAAGGTCGACACCCTGTCGGCGACGTTCCAGCAGGTGCAGAAGGACGAGCGCGGCAAGGTGCTGTCCGCATCGTCGGGTCGCCTGTGGCTGTCGCGCCCCGGCAAGTTCAAGTGGAGCTACGAGAAGCCGTACCAGCAGTTGATGGTGTGCGACGGCAAGGACCTGTGGCAGTACGACCCGGACCTGGCCCAGGCCATGGTGCGGCCCGCGGCCGGCACGCTGCAGGGGACCCCGGCGCAGCTGCTGACCGATCGCGGCGCGCTCGCGCAGCATTTCACCATCGAGGCCGCCGGCGTCGAGGACGGCGCGCAGCGTGTGCGGCTGCTGCCGAAGGCCGCCGACAGCGACTTCAAGTCCATCGAGCTGTGGCTGAAGGGCAACGCGCCCTCGCGCATGCGCTTCCAGGACCCGCTCGGCGGCGTCAGTGAAATCGAGTTCACCGACGTGCGCACCAACCTCAAGCTGGACGCCAAGCTGTTCCGCTTCGAACCGCCCAAGGGGACAGAGGTGATTTCGGCGCAATGATGACAAACGCGCCCGCCCCGCTGGCCGATCGCATGCGGCCACGCCGGCTTGACGAGGTGGTCGGCCAGGCCCACCTGAGTGCTCCCGGCGCGCCGCTGCGCCAGTTGCTCGACCGCGGCCACGTGCCATCGATGGTGTTCTGGGGCCCGCCGGGAACCGGCAAGACCACGCTGGCGCGCCTGGTGGCGAGCGAATCAGCCTGTGACTTCCAGCAGATTTCGGCCGTGATGGCCGGCGTCAAGGACATCCGCGACGCGGTCGCGCGCGCGAAGATGCAGCTCGACGCGAAGCCGCCGCGCCGCACGGTGCTGTTCATCGACGAGATCCACCGGTTCAACAAGGCGCAGCAGGACGCGCTGTTGCCCCACGTCGAGGACGGCACGCTGATCCTGGTCGGCGCCACCACCGAAAATCCCTCGTTCGAGCTGAACTCGGCGCTGCTCTCGCGCCTGCGCGTGTTCGTGCTGAAACCCTTGGCCGAGGACGACCTGCGCGCGTTGATGCAGCGCGCGCTGGCGGACGGTGAGCGCGGCCTCGGCGGCGCGACGCTGCCGCCGGACTGGCTCGATTCGATCGCCGGGACGGCCGACGGCGATGCGCGGCGCGCGCTGATCCTGCTCGAAACCGCCGTCGAGCTGGTACGCGCCGCAGGCGCAGCCGACGCGGCCACGCTGGAAAAGCTCATGGGCCGCAGCCTGCGCCGCTTCGACAAGGCCGGCGATGCGTTCTACGACCAGATCTCGGCGCTGCACAAGTCGGTGCGCGGCTCCGATCCCGACGCCGCGCTGTACTGGTACGCACGCATGCTCGACGGCGGCGCCGATGCCCGCTATCTGGCGCGGCGCGTGACGCGCATGGCGGTGGAGGACATCGGCCTGGCCGATCCGCGCGCGCTGCGCCTGTGCCTCGACGGCTGGGACACCTACGAGCGCCTCGGCAGCCCGGAGGGCGAGCTGGCGCTCGCGGTGGCCATCGTGTTCCTGGCCTGTGCGCCGAAGAGCAACGCGGTCTACGCCGCCTGGGGCGCGGCGCGCGAGGCGGTCGAGAAGCACGGCACGCTCGAGGTGCCGCTGCACATCCGCAACGCGCCGACCGGATTGATGAAAGACCTCGGTCACGGCAAGCACTACCGCTACGACCACGACGAGGCCGGAGCCCACGCCGCCGGCCAGCGTTACTTGCCCGACAAGCTGGCGGGCGAGGAGTTCTACCACCCGGTGGCGCGCGGCCTGGAGATCCAGATCGCCGAGAAGCTCGCCGAGTTGCGCCGGCGCAACAAGCTGGAACCGCGCGGCGGGGAGCCGCACTGATAAAATGCGCTCAGGAAACCCAAGCCCAGCATGCTAGACCCGAAGCTTCTACGGTCCGAGCCGGAGCGCGTGCGCGATCAGCTCGCGCGGCGCGGCTTCGCCTTCGACCTCGACAAGTTCCGCGACCTCGAGTCGCGCCGCAAGGCGCTGCAGGTCGAGACCGAGAACCTGCAGGCTGACCGCAACGCGCGCTCGCGCGAGATCGGCATGGCCAAGGGCCGTGGCCAGGACGTCGCGCCGCTGATGAAGGAGATGGAGGCGCTCAAGACCCGGCTCGACGCCAACGCCACCGGGCTCGACGCGCTGCAGGCGGAGTTCGACCTGTTCGCACTCAACCTGCCGAACCTGCCGCACGCCAGCGTGCCGGAAGGCCGGGACGAAAGTGCCAATGCCGAGATCCGCCGCTGGGGCACGCTGCGCGGGGCCAAGGGCGCCAGGGACCACGTGGACCTCGGCGAGGCGCTGGGGCAGATGGACTTCGCCGCCGCCGCCAAGATCACCGGCGCGCGCTTCGTCGTGCTGCGCGGCGCGCTGGCGCGGCTCCACCGGGCGCTGATCCAGTTCATGCTCGACCTGCACACGCGCGAGCACGGCTATGAAGAGGTCTACGTGCCGTACGTGGTGAACGCGCAGTCCATGCGCGGCACCGGGCAGTTGCCGAAGTTCGCCGCCGACCTGTTCCGTTTGCAGGGCGAGCAGGACTGGATCAGCGCCCGGTGGAGCCGCGCCAGCGCGCCGCGCAGCACGACGAAGCGCGCGCCGGTGATCTTGGCGGCGGCGGCGAAGTCCATCTG
>JANNKD010000132.1:0-6610 GCA_031396115.1 Gammaproteobacteria bacterium | reverse complement strand
TCGTCCATCTTCCTGACCACGGTCACCGACATCGTCGGCATGGGGCTGATGCTGCTGCTGGCGACGACGCTCGTTCTGTGAGTCGCGCCTAGGAGGCGCTCCTACAGTGACGCTGCTGACCGCCGCGATCGCCGCGGTCGGTTTCTTCACCGCCGCGCTGTCCGGCGTCGCCGGCCTGGGCGGCGGCACCATCCTGATCGGCGTGCTGTACGCAGTCGGCCTCGCGCCGACCGTCGCCGTGCCGCTGTTCGCGGCGGTGCAGTTCGTCTCCAACCTGTCGCGCACCGTCGCCTACTTCCGCCACGTCGAGTGGCGCGCGGCCGGCTGGTTCCTGCTGACCGCGGCGCCGATGCCGTTCCTGGTGGCGCCGTTCGTGGCGTCCGCCAACGTCAACGTCGTGCTGCTGCTGCTCGCGGGCCTGATCCTGGTCTCGCTGGTGCCGACCAAGGACGGCGGCGAGCCGCTGCCGCAGGTGCCGGCCGTGCTGCTGGCGGGATTCCTCAACGGCACCATCGGCATGTTCGTCGGCGCGACCGGCCTGTTCGTCGGCCGGCTGTTCCTGCGGCCGGAATGGAAGAAGGAAACCGTGATCGGCACCTTGGCCCTGACGCAGACGCTCGGCCACCTGATGCGCGTGCTCGGTTACGCCTCGGTCGGCTTCCTCGTCACGCAGCGCAGCGAACTGCTGCTGCCGCTGGTCGTGGCCGTGGTCGCCGGCACGTTCGCCGGCAAGGCGCTGAACCAGCGGCTCGACGAGACGCTGTTCCGGCGCCTGTTCAAGGCGATCCTGATCGTGCTGTCGTTCAAGCTCATTTATGACGGACTGACGGGGCTCATGGCATGACCCAGCACCTTCAACTCACCGCCGCGCAGCTCGACGCGATCTTCCAGCAGCACTTCGGCGACGGCGGCGGCCTGCGCGTCGAGGAAGTGCGCGAAGGCTACGCCCGCCTGCGCCTGCCGTTCCACAAGTGGATGCTGCGACCCGGCAACGTCGTCTCGGGGCCGGCGCTGTTCACCGCCGCGGACGCGGCGATGTACGCGCTGGTGATGGCGCATCTCGGGCCGGTGGTGATGGCCGTGACGGCGAACATGAGCCTGCATTTCCTCACCGCCGCGCCGGCGGGCGACATCGTCGCCGAGTGCAAGCTGCTGCGCCTGGGCTCGCGGCTGGCGGTGATGGAAGTGGCGCTGTTCACCGGACCGGACAAGACGCTCGCCGCGCACGTGACGGGCACCTACTCACTGCCGCGCAAGTCGCAGGCGAGCGAGCCGCCGTCGGAGTGATCAGAGCGCCGGTGGCGCGTGCCGGCGATGGTGCTCGAGCTTGTGCCGGTACTCGGCGGGGTCCTTCACGTGCACCAGGTCGCCCTCGCGCGGGAAGTGCCAGTCGTGCAGGCGCGACAGCCAGAAACGGAACGCCGCCGCGCGCAGCACCAGCGGCCAGGCCTTCTGTTCCGCCTTGGCGACGTGGCGCACCGCGGCGTAACGCGAAATCAGCCAGCGCGCCAGCTCGGTGTTCAGCGCGCCGCCGCGCAGGTCGAAGCACCAGTCGTTGACGGTGACCGCGAGGTCGTAGACCAGGGCGTCGGTGCAGGCGTAGTAAAAATCGATGACGCCGGTCAGGCGCTCCTCGACGAACAGCACGTTGTCGCGGAACAGGTCGGCGTGCACTGTGCCCTGGCGCAGCCCCGTCAGGTCGAGCTCGGCCTGGGCGGCGAGCTCGTCGCGGATCAGCGCGGCGGTCTGCGCATCGACCACCGGCAGCAGCTTTTCGGCCGTCTCGCGGCGCCAGCCCGCGCCGCGCGGATTGGCGGCGCGCCCGGTGAAATCGGCGGCGGCGACGTGCATCGCTCCCAGCAGCGCGCCGACCGCTCCGCACTGCGCGGCCGAAGGCACCAGCACGCTCTGGCCGATGAGCCGCTCGACCAGCGCCGCCGGCTTGCCCTTGAGCTGGGTGAGCGCCGCGCCGTCGCGGGTGTGCTGGGGCCCCGGGCAGGGGATGTCGCGGTTCGACAGGTGCTCCATCAGGGCCAGGAAGAACGGCAGGTCGGCGGGATCGAGCCGCTCGAACAGCGTCAGCACGAAGCGCCCGTCCACCGTGTCCACGTAGTAATTGGTGTTCTCGACGCCCTCGCCGATGCCCTGGAAGCCGATCACCTCGCCCAGGGGGTACCGGCGCAGGAACTCCTGCAGCTCGGCGTGGCTGACCTTCGTGAACACGGACATGGAGCGGGAAATGTTATACCGATATGCGCTGACAGGGCGGGCCGATTTTCTTACGATGCACGTCCCATGGTCGCCCTTGCCACCGAACGCGTCCTCGACGTCCGTCACTGGAACGACTCGCTGTTCTCGTTTCGCACCACGCGCGATGCCTCGCTGCGCTTTGAGAACGGACACTTCGTGATGCTCGGCCTGCCGGTCAACGGCAAGCCGCTGCTGCGGGCCTATTCGATCGCCTCGGCGAACTACGAGGACCACCTGGAGTTCTTCAGCATCAAGGTCGCGGGTGGCCCGCTGACCTCACGCCTGCAGCACCTCAAGCCCGGCGACGACATCATCATCAGCCGCAAACCGACCGGCACGCTGCTGCTGCACGACCTGCTGCCCGGCAAGCGCCTGTACCTGCTCTCGACCGGTACGGGTCTCGCGCCGTTCCTGTCGATCATCCGCGACCCGCAGACCTACGAGCGCTTCGACAAGGTCGTGCTGGTGCACGGCGTGCGCCAGGTCAGCGACCTCGCGTACCACGACTACCTCACGCATGAGCTGCCGCAGCACGGGCTGCTCGGCGACGCAATCCGCGACAAGCTGGTTTATTACCCGACGGCCACGCGCGAGCCATTCCGCTACAACGGCCGGCTCACCGAGCTGGTCAACTCCGGCAAGCTGTTCGCCGACACCGGACTGCCGTCGTTCACCCCGGACGACGACCGCGCCATGGTGTGCGGCAGCCCGTCCATGCTGGCCGATACGCGCGGCCTGCTCGATGCGCGCGGCTTCAGCGCGTCGCCGCACATCGGCACGCCGGGGCACTACGTGTTCGAGCGGGCCTTCGTCGACCGGTAGCGCTGTAGGAGCGCCACCTTGGCGCGACTGGATACGCCGCGCCGTCGCGCCTGGGAGGCGCTCCTACTTCTTCTTCTGCGCCGCCCGCATCGTCGCGGCCATGAAGGCGTCGAAGCGCCCGTCCGACAGCGAGTGCCACGGCACGATCTCGTTGCGAAACGCCAGCATCGACTGGTAGACCTTGCGGAAGCGCGGGTTGGACGCCGCGGTCTCTTCGTAGTACTTCATCGCCTCGATGTAGGCCGCGCGCATGACCTCCGGCGGATACGGATGCAGCCGCGCGCCGTGCGCGATCAGCCGTTTCATCGCCGCGGTGTTGACCGCGTCGTACTTGGCCAGCATGTGCAGGTTCGCCTCGGCTGCCGCGGCTTCGAGCATCGCCTGGTACTCCTTCGGCAGCGCCCGCCAGGCTTGCAGGTTCACGATCAGGTCGAGCTGAGGGCCGCCTTCCCACCAGCCCGGGAAGTAGTAGTGCGGCGCGACCTTGTAGAAGCCGAGCTTCTCGTCGTCGTACGGGCCGACCCACTCGGCGGCGTCGATTGTGCCCTTCTCGAGCGCCGGATAGATGTCGGCCCCGCCGATCTGCTGCGGCACCGCGCCCAGGCGCGACATGACCACGCCGCCCAGGCCGGCGATGCGCATCTTGAGGCCCTTCAGGTCCGCGACGGTGTGGAACTCGCGGCGGAACCAGCCGCCCATTTGCGCGCCGGTGTTGCCCGCCGGGAACTGGATGACGTTGTACGACGCGTACAGTTCGCGCATCAGCTCGAGCCCGCCGCCGTAGTACATCCACGCGTTCTGCTGGCGCGCGTTCAGTCCGAACGGCACGGCCGTGCCGAAGGCGAAGGTCGGGTCCTTGCCGAAGTAGTAGTACGAGGCGGTGTGGCCGGCCTGCACCGTGCCGTTCTGCACGGCGTCAAGCACCTGCAGCGGCGGCACAATCTCGCCGGCGCCGAACACGCTGATCTGGAACCTGCCGCGGCTCGCATCCGCGACGCGCCGCGCGATCTGGTCGGCGGCGCCGTGGATCGTGTCCAGGCTCTTGGGGAACGAGGACTGCAGGCGCCATTTGACGTCGGGCAGGTCCCTGGCGGCCGCGCTGGCTGTGCCGGCGGCGAGCAGCGCCGCCGCGAAAACCACGAATGACTTCATGACCGCCTCCGTGCGCTTGTTCATGGCACCTCGCTTCCTTCCGGCCAGTACAACGCGTCGTCCGCCTCGTCCGGCACCGGGATCGAGATGGACGCCGGGTCGAACTGCCCGATGTCCTCGACGCCCCAGGTCACCAGCTGCGGGAACGCGATGACCAGCGTCACCATCACCAGCTGGATCAGCACGAACGGTACCGCGCCCCAGTAGATCTGCCCGGTCGTGACCCTTGCGATCGTCGCGCCGGTGGCCTTGTCCGCGTAATCGTGCGCTGGCGCCACGCTGCGCAGGTAGAACAGCGCGAAGCCGAACGGCGGGTGCATGAACGAGGTCTGCATGTTGACGCCGAGCAGCACGCCGAACCAGATCAGGTCGATGCCGAGCTGCGCCGCCACGGGCGCCAGCAGCGGCACCACGATGAAGGCGAGCTCGAAGAAGTCCAGGAAGAACGCCAGCACGAAAATCAGGGTGTTGACGATGATCAGGAAGCCGAGCGCGCCGCCGGGCAGGCCGGTCAACAGCTGCTCGACCCAGAGGTGCCCGTCGACGCCGTAGAACGTCAGGCTGAACACGCGCGCGCCGATCAGGATGAACAGGACGAACGCGCTGATGCGCGCGGTCGAGTCCAGCGCCTGCGACAGCAGCGGCAGCGTCAGCCGCCGGCGCGCCAGCGCCATGAGCAGCGCGCCGGTTGCGCCCATGGCGCCGCCCTCGGTCGGCGTCGCGATGCCGAGGAAGATCGTGCCGAGCACGAGGAAGATCAGCGCCAGCGGTGGCACCAGCACGAGCAGCGCGCGGCGCGCGAGCTGCGCCCCCGCCAGCGTGCGCGCCGACGCCGGCAGCGGGGGCGCCCAGCCGGGCCGCAAGAGGGTGACGCCGGCGGCGTAGAGCATGTAGAGCCCGGCCAGCGCCAGGCCCGGCACCAGCGCGCCGGCGTACATGTCGCCGACCGAGCGGCCGAGCTGGTCGGCCAGGATGATCAGCACCAGCGACGGCGGGATGATCTGCGCGAGCGTGCCGGAGGCTGCGATCACGCCCGAGGCGAAACGCCGGTCGTAGCCGTAGCGCAGCATGATCGGCAGCGCGATCAGGCCCATCGAGATGACCGAGGCGGCGACCACGCCGGTGGTCGCGGCGAGCAGCGTGCCGACGAACACCACGGCGTAGGCCAGGCCAGGCCGCCGTGCAGGCGGCCGAACAGCTGGCCGATCGTGTCGAGCAGGTCCTCGGCCATGCCGCTGCGCTCGAGGATCAGGCCCATTAGCGTGAAGAACGGCACCGCCAGCAGCGTTTCGTTCGACATCACCGCCCAGACCCGCTGCGGCAGCGCCTGGAACAAGGATGCGTCGAGCAGGCCGAGCTCGATGCCGACCAGCGCGAACAGGATGCCGTTGGCGGCGAGGGAAAACGCCACCGGATAGCCGAGCAGCAGGAACACCACCATCGCCGCGAACATCAGCGGCGCGATGTTGGCGACGATGAACGCGGCCATCACGGCTCCCGCAGCAACGCGATGCGCTTGATCAGCTCGGCGAGGCCTTGCAGCACCAGCAGGGCGAAGCCGGCCGGCACCAGCGCGCGCGCCGGCCACAGCACCAGGCCGTTGGCGTTGCTGGAGACCTCGCCGCTGCGCCACGAGTCCACGAACACCGGCCACGACAGCACGAGGATCAACAGCGCCATCGGCAGCAGGAAGAACAGCGTGCCGAAAATATCGATCCAGGTTTGCGCGCGGCGCGACAGGCGGCTGCTGAGCACGTCGACGCGCACGTGCTGGTTGTGCTTGAGCGCGTAGCCGGCACACAGCAGGAACACGGCGGCGAACAGGTACCACTGGATCTCGAGCCAGGCGTTGGAGCTGGCGTTGAAGGCGTAGCGCGCCAGCGCGTTGCCGGCGCTGATGAGCACCGTCAGCAAGATCAGCCAGCGCGCGGCGCGGCCGACGCGCTCTGTGATCGCGTCGATCAGGCGGGACAGGCTGAGCAGGAAGCTCATGATTCGCGGATTAAATCAGAACGGCGCCGCCCCGGTGGCGTGGACGCCAAAAAAAACCGGCGGGAGTTTACCCCGCCGGCTTGAGAACCGCCGTGACCGGGCGTTCGCGCCCGGTGGCTTGGCCGAGACTAGGGCCGGTCGATCGTGATCACCGGTGAGGTCCAGGTCTCCGAGTGCGCCGGGTTGGCGTCGTCACCGAGCGCCTTGAGCACCGACAGCTTGATCACGTACTGGCCGTCAGGCAGCGTGTTGACCTTGTTGCCGTTCACCGTGACGCCGTCGAACGGAATCGCGAAGAAGCCCGTGGCGGTCTGGTTGCGACCCACGTAGCCCTCGTCGAAGGCCCGATGCCACGACTTGCCGCTGTTGGCGTCGAACACTTCCATCCGCAGCC
>JANNKD010000096.1:0-2100 GCA_031396115.1 Gammaproteobacteria bacterium | reverse complement strand
GCTTCGCCGGCTCCCTCCGGGCGCGTGGCTCGCTCGCGGCCGCTCGCTCGGGACTGCGACAGACGGTTTGTGAGATGGGCGTTGGAGATTCAGGACGATGATGACCAACACCCGATGGGCGGCGATCGTCCGTGAGCGCCTCGCGCCGCTTCTGGGCGAGCCGCCCGACGCGGAGTTCGTCGACGAACTGGCCGCGCACCTGGCGCAGGTCTACGAGGAGTCGCGGCGCGACGGCCGATCCGAGGATGAGAGCCGGCAATCGGCGCTCGGGCTGCTGACGCCGTCGAGCCCGTGGGTGGATGCGGCCCGCGAGCGCGCCGCGGCTCATCGCGCACGTTAGGCCGCGCGTCGACGACCGCCCGGGGGGTTGGGACTCTAATTCTGTCCGGGGTGTAGAATCTCCGTGATGGGTTGGGAAGAGCGAATCACCGTGAATTCGGCGGTACGAAGCGGGAAACCCTGCATCAAGGGCACGCGGATCGCCGTGTACGACGTGCTGGAGTATCTCGCTGGAGGCATGACCGAGGAACAGATCCTCAGTGACTTCCCGGACCTCACGCGCGAGCGTGAAGATTCTCTTCGACGCGAATCTGAGTCCGGCGCTGATCACGGGGCTGCGTGCTGAGTATCCGGGTAGTGCCCACGTCCGCGACGTCGGGCTTCGGTCGGCGCCAGATGCTCAGATTTGGGAATACGCTCAAACGCACGGTTTCGCGATTGCTTCCAAGGACACCGATTTTCGCGAGCGCACCTTCGTCGAAGGCTTTCCGCCGAAAGTCATCTGGCTCGACGTCGGCAATGCCGGCACAGCCCCAATCGAGGCCCTGCTTCGGAGCGAACAGCCACGTATCGCGACTTTCGAGGCGTCCCACTGATGCCTCTTTACTCATTCTGTCGATCGGGGCCAGCGCGGTCTAACATGGCATGCAGCCGACGGCGCCTGGACACAATGCCCGCCGCGGCTCATCGCGCACGATAGCCAGACGGAGTAAACAGGGATCATGGCCTGGACCTACCTCGATTTTGTCCGCGTGGTCGTGGACGGAGACATCGAACGACTGACCCGCCGCTTGGCCGCCAGCCCGGCTCTTGCAACGACGTCGTCCCCTGTGGGCGCGTCGCGGCAGGAGAGTTCTGCCTTCTTCTTCGCGGACATCGCACATTACTTCTATGCGGGAGACACGGCTCTCCATATGGCCGCGGCGGCATTTCGGCGTCAAGTCGCCGCACTTTTGGTAGCGCATGGAGCAGACTGCCGGGCGAAGAATCGCCGAGGAGCGGAGCCGCTCCATTACGCGGCTGATGCGAACCGGTGGGACCCGACCGCGCAGGCGGAGACGATTGAGTACCTCATCTCGGTAGGCGCAGATCCCAACGCCGTGGATCGTTCAGCCGTGTCGCCCTTGCATAGGGCCGTGCGGACGCGATCGTTAACGGCCGTACGGGCGCTCGTGGATGGCGGAGCGGATTCGAGGCGGCCAAACGGGGCTGGATCAACCCCGCTGCATCTCGCCGTTCAAACCACGGGGCGAGGCGGGAGCGGTTCTCCGCAGGCGCGTGAACAACAGGCCGGCATCGTCAGGCTGTTGCTGGAACGCGGCGCACGGGCGACCGATCAGGACGGCCGGGGCAAATCGGTGCATCAGGCAGCAACCGGTGAGTGGATTCGATCCGTGCTGAGGGAAGCGAGCGCTGGCTCCTAAACACCCAAATGGAGCCGACGCGCGCTGGCTTGTGAACGCGCGCGGCTCATTGGAACGTTAGACCGACGAAAAGATTAGACCATCGATCAACGCCCGATGCTTCATATGACACTGTTACCTCGGGTAATCGCGGCTCGGGCAGGTCGGTCATTCTGAGGTTCAGAGGCGCGGCCTGTTGGGGGAGGATAAGATCATGAGACGGCCTGTTGCACTAGCCTTGGCGTTGTCACTCGTGGTGCCCATTACGCTGTCTGCACAGAAGCCGAAGAAGCAGAAAGGGAAGTCGCAGGAGACCCACGTGACCGTCGTCTTCGGCGACACGCAACGGGCGGCCGCTCGCTCCTACTTCGTCAAGGAACACGGCCGGGGCAACTGCCCCCCGGGCCTGGCCAAGAAG
>JANNKD010000063.1:0-3214 GCA_031396115.1 Gammaproteobacteria bacterium | reverse complement strand
CGCGCCACTGGTAGGAATTGACCAGGATCACCTGCCCCGTCATGCCCAGGTCGCCGATCACGGTAAAGGCGCCTTCCTGCACAGGTTTTTCCGGCGGCTTGTTCCAGGCGATCGGGCTCACGGCGGCGACGGAATTGGGCTGCTCGCCCGGCGTGACGTCGAAGGAACCCTGACAGCCGTCGGCGGATTTCAGGGTGCAGATGAGTCGGCTTCCGCGAGGGGGCATGCGTGAATTCTAGCGCGCGTCCGCGCGGCAAGGTATGTTTGCAACCCTCCAGTTCCCAATCTCGCCCATGACAGACCGCTACACCAGAGTCGCCATCGCGCTGCACTGGATCCTTGCCCTCGGCATCCTGCTGCAGATCGGCTTGGGGTACTTTCTCGATGAGGTGCCGCGCGGATCGCCGGAACGCTCGGCCTGGGTCAACTTTCACAAATCGATCGGCATTACGCTTGCGGTGCTGATTCTTGCGCGCCTCGCATGGCGCATCGCGCATCGGCCGCCGCCGCTGCCCGGGGCGATGCCGGCATGGGAGCGCGTCGCGGCACGCGCCAGTCACGCGCTGCTGTACGTCTGCATGGTCGGCATGCCGCTGACGGGCTATGTGGCGACCAACTTCAGCAAGTTCGGCATCAAGTATTTCGGCCTCCTCACGCTGCCGCCTTGGGGCATCGACAACAAGCAGGTCTACGCCGTGTTCAACACAGCGCACAAAATCCTTGCGCTGGTTTTCGTGGGGCTGATCCTGCTTCACGTCGCCGCAGCGCTCAAACACGCGCTATTCGAGCGCGACGGGATCCTGCGCAGGATGTGGCCCTAGCGGGCGCTACTGCCGCGACTGCCAGCCGGCGGGCTCGTCGGGCCGCCAGGCAATCCCCAGCCACATGCCGCGCGGCGCGCCGGGCGTGCGGAACTGCTCGGCCCGCACGTTGCCGGCATCAAACGAATTCTGCGCACCGGTGAAGAAGTTGCCCCCGAGCGTGCCGGAGGCCGAGTAGGGGCTGTTGAACAGATTCTCGATGGTGGCAAACAACCTCCAGCCGCGCGCAAGATCCCACTGTGCCTCCAGGCCTGCGAGCGCATATGCCGGTAGCGGGCCATTCGCGTCGCCGTTGTTTTCATCGCCGCGCGCGTGCTGGCCGGAGAACCAGGCGACGCTGGCGCCGATGGAGACAGCGCCAAGGGCATATCTGGCGCGCAGCTTCAGCGCGTCACGCGGGATCCCTGGCATGCGGTTGCCCGGCTGCACCAGGATGTCACCGTTCGCATCCGCAGAGGAGTTGAACGGGGAATGCGCCGCGTACGGCGAGCGGAATGTCGCCTCCACGCGCGCGTAGCGCGCGGCGAGCCACCAGCGCCCGCGCCTGGTTTCGAGGTCGAATTCGACGCCTTGCCGGCGCGTGCGGCCTACGTTCTGGAAGAATCCCGCGTTCAGGGCACCGCCGCCGGCGCTCACGAACTGTATGTCGTTCTCGAGGTCGGTCCGGTACACCGCCGTCGCGAGCATGGTGTTGGCGCCCAGCGGCCGGCGCATCCCCGCTTCCAGCGTGCGCGACAGCACCGGTTTGAGGGGCGGATCGGCGAGAAACACGCTGGGCAGCCGGCACGGCGCGTTCGGGTCGGAGCAGGTGAGCTCGATCGCGGTCGGCGCGCGCATGCCCCAGCTGGCGTTGGTATAGTAGCTCTCTGCGCTGCGCGGCGCGTACGCCAGGCCTGCGGCGGGCAGCAGGCGCGAGAAGCGGTGCTCGCCGTTGAGCGCAGGCTGGGTGCCGGTGCGGTCCTCGATCTGCACCTGCGCCACGTTATAGCTTGCCGACATGGTCGCGTACAGGTCCTGCGCGAGCGTGAGCGTATCGAGCAGGTAGAGTCTGGTGTAGCGCTGGCGCGTTTGCACGGAGGTTTCGGTCGCGAAACCCGAGATCCCCACGGCTTCGCGGGTCGGGCTGAAGTTCGCCTCTTGCGCCGAGCCGTCGAATGCCGACCGGCCTGCTTCGAACGAGATGCCCGCCGAAAACTGGTTCTCGCGGCTCGCCAGCGGGACATCCAGAGTGGCCTGCAGCGCAAAACCGATGCGCATTTCGTCGATGCTCGCCGCATCGTTGATCGCGTTGAAGGCGCACGGACCCGCCGCGCATTCATCGTTGACGTTCGAGTTCACGTTTCGGGTGGACAGATCGCGCACGAAGATGTTGCCTGCGAGCACGTTGTCGGCACCGAAAGTTCGCCTCGCTGAAAGATTGGCGAACGCCAGCCGGTTCTCTGTGCGGTCCGGCCAGGTGTAGGGTTGGCGCGGTGCGGGCAGCATCGACAATGGCAGGGCCTGGGTGCCGGAGAGGCTCGTGTCCGCGCCCAGCAGGGTTAGTTCAACGCGGCCCGAGGGGTCGCCTGACCCGAGCCGTGCGAACACCTGGTCCACCCGGCTCGGGGAGAAGTCGCGCCAGCCATCCTCGCTGAACCGGTTTGCTGCCACGTAGTAGTGCCGGCCGTCGTGCGCGCCGCCAGTCTCGAGCTCCGCGCCGAGCCGGCCGAACGACCCGCCATAGCCGCGCAGCACGGTACCCGGGAAGCGCAGACCGTTCTTGGTATCGATGGCGAGCGCGCCGCCGAGCGTATTCAGGCCGTATGCCGGGTTGGAACCCGGGATCACGTTGATCGCCGAAACCGCGATGCGTGGAATGAGGTCCCAGTTGACCACGTCGCCGAAGGCCTCGTTCACGCGCACGCCGTCGAGATAGACCGACAGCCCCTGCGGCGCCCCGAACAGCGGCGAGGCCAGAAAACCGCGGAAGCTCACATCGGGCTGGAACGGGTTGCCTCCCGGCGTGCTGACCGCGAAGCCGGCGCGCGCGTCGCCGAGATGGTCCGCGACGCTGGGTCCCGGCTGCTCCCGCAGGTCACGCTCGCGGATCACCTGCACGTTCGCCGGGACATGCTCGAGGGGCGTGCCGATCCCCGGCACCGGCGTCGTGCCGATGACGATGACCGCCGGCAGTTCCGTCGGCTGCGCTGGGTTCTGCGCGCCGGCCGCGGTGGCGGCGAGCGCGAGAAGCACGCCGGCGGCCGTCCGCACGCTGGCGCCCATCAATACAGGCTGCTGAGAAAGTGCGCGAGATCCTCGATGTCGCGTTCCGAAAGCGTCCGCGTCACACTCGCCATATTGCCGGCATCGTTGGTGCGCTTGCCGGACTTGAAGTCGCGCATCTGCTTCACGAC
>JANNKD010000058.1:0-3748 GCA_031396115.1 Gammaproteobacteria bacterium | reverse complement strand
AGGCCGTCGGACCAGCCGACGAACTCGGGCTGCTTGTCGAGGTGGCCGTACAGGATCACGCAGTCGTCCTGGCGGCCGCCGTTGGCCGCCGGCACATCGATGTAGATCAGCGGCGTGCGGCCCGGCAGCCGCACCACGTCCAGCGTCGCGCCCTTGAACGCCGCGAGCTTGCCGCGCGCCCAGGTCTCCATCAGCTTCACCGCGTCGTCCATGTAGCCGTGCTCGGCCCATTGCGGGTCGAACACCGGCGACTTGTTCGGGATGCGGATGTACTCGGTGAGACGCGGGACGATCTCGTCCTCCCACAGCGTCTCGACGAAGCGCTTCAGCGACGCGGAATCCATGGACGCGGTTACCAAAACAGGAAGGGGCGCAGTCTACAAGACCGCCACCCGGGGCGTTAAAAATCGCGCCTAGGAGGCGCTCCTACCGGCCGCGGGCTTCGCACCGGTCGCCGACAGGCGGAAGATGACTGACTCCAGGAAGGTCTTGTAGAACCGCAGCTGGCAGCCCTCGGAGCGCTGCTCGAGCCGCGTGCCGCTGACTTTCAGCGCCAGCACCTGCGAGTGCGCGATCACCGAGGACGTGCTGCGCTGGTTCGGCAGCAGGCCGGACTCGCCGTAGCAATCGCCTTTCTCCAGCCGGTGCAGCGCGCGCCCCATGCGCCGCACTTCGGCGGTGCCGACCACGACGATGTAGAACGCATTCTCGATCTCCCCTTCCTGCACGATGACTGCGCCGGCGGCGTGGTGCGACAGGGTGCTGGCGTTGAGCACTTCCTCGACTTCGCTGTCGCTGAAGCGATCGAAGAAGCGCAGGGTGCGCAGCGAGTGGCTGTTGTCGCGCCGCGCCTGCTGGCGCTCCTGCACGCGCAGCGCGTCGAACTGCCGCGCCAGCTCGCCGGCCAGCTCCTTGCCGGCCTGGAAGCGGTCGCGCGCGCGCTTCTGCAGCAGGTTCGCCACCACGCCGCACACCGCCGGCGGCACGTCGGGACGCGTCTCCTCGACGCGCGGCGCCGGCGTATGGGAGATCTTCGCGAACAGTTGCTTGAGGTCCGGCGCGCGGTACAGCGGCGAGCCCGTCAGCAGCTGGTACATGACGGCGCCCAGCGAGTAGAGGTCGGAGGCACCGGTCAGCGGCTCCATGCGGACCTGCTCGGGGGACATGTACAGCGGCGAGCCGAGCAGGCTCTGCGACAGCGCGAAGCCGCTGGCGGTGTCGGTGTTGATCTCGGCGATCGAGAAATCCATGATTTTCGGCGCGCCGCCCGCCGTCAGCATGACGTTGCTGGGCTTGATGTCGCGGTGCAGGATGCCGCGCGAATGCGAGTAGTCGAGCGCGTGCGCGCACTTGAAGATGATCTCGAGCACGCGCTCCACCGGCAGCCGCGCCCCCTGCGGGTCGCAGTGCTGCAGCAGCGTGACGCCGTCCACGAACTCCATGACCAGGTAGAACAGCTCGCCTTCGACGCCGGCGTCGAACAGCGACACGATGCCGGGGTGCTGCAGCATGCCGGCGGCGCGGGCCTCGGCGAAGAAGGCCTGGCCTTCCTCGGTGTCCTCCGGCGCCACCCCGCCCTGGCCCTGGTGGCGCGCGAGCTTCACCGCGACGTCGCGCTTCACGAACGGGTCATAGCTCTTGTAGACCACGCCGCCCGCGCCGCGGCCGAGCTCGCTGCGGATCAGGTATTTGCCGATGCGCTCCGGCACGCGGTCCACCATGCGTCGCCGCCGCTCGGCGGTGGACGCCATGAAGGTCGCTTCGAAGTCCTTGCTCTTCGACACGCGGCGATTCTGACACAGCCTCCTCGTGCAACCTGAGGCTCACCTCACGTGAGGTTGCGCGCACCGGGGGTGAGGCCTACTCTGTGCGCGCGCTTGAGGGGACATGGCCGCCGCCAGAGCGGCCGTTACGACATGATCATCAAGAAACCACCGCTGACGTCGGACGATCCGTGGGATCGTCTGGCCCGCTCGGCGCGCGCGGCGCAGTCCGGGGACGACGATGACGCGCACGGCCTCGGCGATACCGGGCAGTTCCTGGCCGGCCGGGGCGACGGCATGCACGTCACCGGCACGTACCAGAAGAACGAGATGCTCGAGCTGGTCAACGCCTCGCTGGCCGCGGCGCCGGACCGCGCCGACCTGTGGATGATGCGCTTCGAATCCCTCCGCTCGATCGGGCTGAAGCAGGAATTCCTCGAGGCCCTGGTGCAGGGCTGGCGCAACGCGAAGGTGTGCCGGCAGCTCGACTGGCCGGTGCTGCGGCAGATGTGGGGCGAGCTGGCTCCCGGCGAGCCAATGCCGGACTTCATCCAGGTGCCGGGCATGGACCCCCGGGCCAAGCCCATCGCCCAGTCCACGCCGGCCGGCACGCCGCACATCCGCCGCTTCCACGATGTCGCGCTGAAGATCGCCGAGCGCGAACTCATCATCCTCGGCAAGGCCTTCGCCGCATTGTGCGCACGGCCGGGATTCTTCGAAGACTATGCGCGCAAGGTCGCGCCGATGCTGCGCCGGCCCACGCCGCTGCAGTTCGCCGAGGACCTCTCGAAAGGCGCCGGCGAGAACGTGCGCATCTACCTGAAACGCGAAGACCGCCGCGCCGTCACCGCCGAACTCGATCACGCCGCCGGCCAGTGCTACATCGCGCAGCAGCTCGGGCGCTCGGCCGTCATCACCGCCAACGATGTCGACGCGCACGCGCTGGCCGTCACGCAGATGGCGCCGCACTTCAAGCTCAAGTGCACGGTCGTGGTCCGCCCCGCCGACCTGCAGGAGCGGCCCGACCTGGTCGAGAAACTGCGCGCGCTCGGCGCCCAGGTCGAACCGATGCCGGACGCCGGCATGCTCGGCGACGACCCGCGCGAGGGGGCGGTGCGGATGTGGCAGAAATCAGCCGGCGCCACCCACCTGGTGCTGAGCTTCGGCACCGCGCCGCCGCCGTATCCGCAGATGGCCGCGACGTTCCAGTCGCTGCTGGGCCGCGAAACCGAGCTGCAGTTCCGCTCCATGGCCGGCGGCGATCGCCCGCGCACCATGATCGCCGCCGTCGAGAGCGAAGCCGACTCGC
Organism: Gammaproteobacteria bacterium; assembly: GCA_031396115.1. Taxonomy (GTDB): domain Bacteria; phylum Pseudomonadota; class Gammaproteobacteria; order Nevskiales; family Nevskiaceae; genus JACPFV01. The sequence goes on along the minus strand of JANNKD010000058.1, from coordinate 676 downwards.
TCGGTTTCATGCTGCCCCAGCTCGGCCGCAAGGACGTCGAGCTGGTGTACGCCGAGCCGGAGCCGGGCGGCATCGCCTCGTGGCGCGCCAGCACGCGCCTGCGCGCCTACAACGGCGCGATCCGCGAGCACACGCTGTTGTTCGGCACCGGCCGCATCGAGCACGTGGCGCTGGGCGATGCCACGGCGCAGGCGACCCGCGAGCGGCTCAGCCGCAGCGAGAGCATCGACATCAGCCTGGAGGATGCGCGCGCCGTCGCGCTGACCCTGCTGCTGGCGCAGCGCGACAAGTCGCCGCGCGATTTCGTGGTGCTGGTGGGCTGACCCGCCTCCCATGCGACAGCACGCCATCGGCGCCGTCCTGCTCGCTGCCGCACTCACCGGGTGCGCAACGGCAGCCGCCAGGCCGGACCTGGCCGAACTCCAGCGCCAGGTCACCGCCGCCGAGCGCGCCTTCGCCGCGACGATGGCGCAGCGCGACCACGCGGGCTTCGTCTCGTTCCTGTCGGAGGAGACCGTGTTCTTTTCCGGCAAGGGGCCGCTGCGCGGGAAAGCCACCGTGGCGGAGGCGTGGAAGCCGTTCTACGAGGGGCCGAAGGCGCCGTTTTCGTGGGAGCCCAAGCAGGTCGAGGTGCTCGACTCGGGCACGCTCGCGATCAGCTCGGGCCCGGTGTACG
>JANNKD010000047.1:0-1814 GCA_031396115.1 Gammaproteobacteria bacterium | reverse complement strand
GCTTCGAGGGCAGCACCTGGAACGACGTGCCGTACAAGTTCGAGGCCGGCACGCCCGACATGTCGGGCGCCGTCGGCTTCGCGGCCGCGCTGGACTACATCGAGTCGCTCGGCCGGCCGGCCATCGCCGCCCACGAGCACGGCCTGCTCGAGCACGGCACCGCGGAGCTGGCCCGGATCAAGGGCTTGCGCCTGGTCGGCACGGCGCGGCGCAAGGGCGCGATCCTGTCGTTCGTCATGGACGCCGCGCACCCGCAGGACATCGGCTCGGTGCTCGACATGGAGGGCGTCGCGATCCGCGCCGGCCACCACTGCACCATGCCCCTGATGCAGCGGTATGGCCTGTCGGCCACCGCCCGGGCCTCGTTCGCCATCTACAACGGGCGCGACGACATTGAGCAGTTGGTTACAGCGCTGCAGAAGGTCGTCAAACTCTTCAGTTAAAACGCGCCGCCCAAGCCAGCCCTTCGCCTGATCGCGGCCAGCTCGCCGGAGTTCTCGAGCAGCTCGAGGCCGCGGTTGAACGCCTGCCGCAGGGTGTCCTGGCCGGCGGCCGTGCGCGAGAACGCCACGTACAGCGAGTGCTGCGCCAATGGCGGCTCAAGGTATTCCAGCTCGGCGGTGAACTCCGGCACCGCCGTGCGCAGCAGGTACTCGGCGACGTGCCGGTCGATGACGATCGCGTCGACGCGGCCGTGGTACAGCTTGCGCAGGTTGGTGAGGTCGTCCCGCGCCTCCTCGCGCGTGAGGCCCGGCGCAGTGTCGAAGGCCGGCGCGTTGAGGTTGCCGCGCACCACGCCGAAGCGCAGGTGCTTGAGCGTGGCCAGCGTCGCCGCCGGCTTGGTCGCCAGCGTCGGCGGGATTTTCAGCTTGCGGTCGCGCCGCGCATAAAAACCCACGGGTCCGCCCGGGAAGCCATCGGAATACGCGAATTCGCTGGTGCGGCTGGCGTCGAAGTACTCGGGCAGCAGCGCCGCGACCTTGCCCTCGCGCGCCAGCGCCAGCGCGCGCGCCCACGGGTAGAAGCGGATCTGCGCCTCGTAGCCGGACAGCGCGAACGCGCGCGTGACGAGGATGTGGACGTAGCCCTGCTCCGGCAGCTGCTGGCCGATGTAGGGCGCCCACTCGGTGGTGGCCAGTTGCACGGTCTTGTCGGCGGCAAAGGCCGGCGCCGCGAGCAGCGCGACGACCAGCGCCAGGTGCTTCCGGAAAGCGGCCATGCGCCCGAGTCTACTCGCCGGGCGCGCGCAGCAACTCGACGCGCAGCTCCGGCGTCGCGTAGCCCTGATACCGGTTCACGCCGAGCCGGTAGGCCAGTTGCACCGGGCCCGGCGGCGCGAGGCTCGCGCCGGCGTTGAAGTGGATCGCCTCGACCGCGCGCTCGCCCGGGCCGCGCAACTTGTAGCGCGCGTGGCGCTCGCCGACGATGCGCGACTCGCGAATCTCGAAGGGGCCGTCGAACAGCGGCTCGGGGAAACCCTGCCCCCACGGCCCCGCGTCCTCCAGGGCACGCGCCGTGTCCAGCGTCAGCTCGCCGGCGACCAGCTCGCCATCCGACTCGAGCACGCGCTCCAGCGCCGTTTCGTCCAGCGCCTCGCGACAGGCCTGCTGGAACAGCGCGCGGAACTCCTCCAGGTGCGCTTCCGGCAGCGTCAGGCCGGCGGCCATGGCGTGGCCGCCGAAGCGCTGAATCATGCCGGGCCGGCGCGCATCCACCAGCGCCAGCGCATCGCGGATGTGCAGGCCGGCGATGGAGCGCCCCGAGCCCTTGAGCATGCCGGCATCCTTGGCGCGCGCGAACGCGAACGTCGGCCG
>JANNKD010000029.1:0-3884 GCA_031396115.1 Gammaproteobacteria bacterium | reverse complement strand
CGAACTGGCTCGTGGCGAGCCCCTTGTCGCCGATGACGATGCGGTGCGGGATGCCGATCAGGTCGGCGTCCGCGAACATCGCGCCGGGGCGCTCGCCGCGGTCGTCGAGCAGGACTTCGATGCCGGCGGCGCCGAGCCCGGCGTAGAGCGTGTCGGCGGCGGCCTTCGCCGCCGGCGACTTGGCGGGTTTGATCGGACAGACGATGACGCGAAACGGCGCGACGGCGTCGGGCCAGACGATGCCGTTGTCGTCGTGGCACTGCTCGATCACGGCGGCGGCGATGCGCGTGACGCCGATGCCGTAGCACCCCATCTCCGGCGTCACTTCCTTCCCCGCGGCGTCCAGCACGCTCAAGTGCATGGCCTCGGTGTACTTGCGTCCCAACTGGAATATATGCCCGACCTCGATGCCGCGCACCAGCTTGAGCGAGCCGCTGCCATCGGGCGCCGCATCGCCCTCCTTGGCCAGGCGCAGGTCGGCAGCCTCGGGCTCCGGGCAGTCGCGGCCCCAGTTCACGCCGCTGGTGTGGAACCCGTCCTTGTTCGCGCCGCAGGTGAAATCACCGAGCACGTGCGCGGCGTAATCGGCGACCACCGGCACCTTGCCGCCGAGCGGCCCGAGGAAGCCCGGCTGCGCCCCGAAGGCCACGCGGATCTCCTCGTCGGTCGCGAGTTGCAGGGGCGCCTTCACTTTCGGATGGCGCACGGCCTTCACCGCGTTCAACTCGTGGTCGCCACGCAGCGCCAGTGCGACGAGGCCGCCGTTGCGCGCGTGCACCACGATCAGCTTGAGCGTGCGCTCGAGCGGGATGTTCAGCAGCGCGGCGACCTGCTCGCAGGTCTTCTGCGCCGGCGTGGCGACGTCCTGCTTCTGCGCCGCCGCCGCCGGGCGCGCGCCGCCCGGGCGGGCCTCGGCCGCCTCGATGTTGGCCGCGTAATCGCCCTGGTCGGACACGGCGAGCAGGTCCTCGCCCGAACTCGCCAGCACGTGGAATTCCTCGTTGCGGCTGCCGCCGATGTTGCCGGAGTCGGCCTTGACGATGCGGAACTGCACGCCGGTGCGCGTGAAGATGCGCGTGTAGGCCTGGCGCATGTTGTCGTACTCACGCGCCAGGTCGGCCTCGTCCATGTGGAACGAGTAGGCGTCCTTCATGATGAATTCGCGCGCGCGCATGATGCCGAAGCGCGGCCGGATCTCGTCGCGGAACTTGGTCTGGATCTGGTAGTAGTTGACCGGCAGCTGGCGGTAGCTGCGCACGTCCTGGCGCATGTGGAAGGTGATGACTTCCTCGTGCGTCGGGCCATACACGTAATCGCGGTCGTGGCGATCCTTGATGCGCAGCATCAGGTGGCCCATGTCCTCCCAGCGGCCGGTCTGCTGCCACAACTCGGCGGGCTGGATGCTCGGCATCAGCACCTCGAGCGCGCCGGCGCGGTTCATCTCCTCGCGCACGATGTTCTCGATCTTGCGCAGCACGCGCAGGCCGATCGGCAGCCACGTGTACAGGCCCTTGCCGAGCATGCGGATGTAGCCCGCGCGCAGCAACAGCTTGTGGCTGGCGACCTCGGCGTCGGAGGGCGTCTCCTTGGTGGTGGCGAGCGGGAACGTGGACAGGCGCATTGGAATGGCTTTGGTGGCGGCGCGCGATTGTAACTGGTGTCATCCCGAGCGTAGCGAGGGATCTCGTACGAGATCCCTCGTCGCTACGCTCCTCGGGATGACACTAGTCGTCGAACCACAGCCCGGGATTGAGCAGGCCCTGCGGGTCCAGCTCGCGCTTGGCCGCGCGGATGGCCGCGCGAAACGGCGCCGGGATCTCCGCCTTGGCCCAGCGCTTGTGGTCGCGGCCCATGGCGTGGTGATGGCTCATGGTGCCGCCATGCGCGACCACGGCCTCCGACGCGGCGGCCTTGATCTCCCACCATTGGTCCACCAGCGCGCCGTGCCGGCCAGGACCGAAGAACGCGAAATACAGGCATAGGCCGTCGCTGTAGCTGTGCGTGCTGCGCGTGGACACGGCGCCGGAGCCGCACACCTTGGTCACGGCTTTCAGCGTCGCCTCGCGCACTGCGTAGTAGAAGGCCGGCACCGCCGACCAGGGCACTGCCGTTTCAAAAGTGTCCGAGATCACGCCGTAATCCATCAACGCATCGCGAATGTAGGGTTGCCGGAAGAACGTGTTCTTCCAGTCGCCGACGGCATCATCGGCCTCTTTCTGCTGCACCTCGCCGCCGTGCTGCCGGCAGACTTCCTGCGCCGCCACGAACGTCTCGCCGAGCGGGGCGCCGGCGGACTCGAAGGCCAGCACCATCAGCGCGCCGGTGGCGGCCTTGCCGCTGAACGCGCGCGACAGCAGGTGCTCGTACTGATCGAGGACGCGCAGCTGTGTCGGCTGGATGCCGGCCTGCAGCAGCGCGCGCGCCGCCTCGAGCGCCTGCTCGAAGGTCTTGAAGCGCACGCCGGCGGCGACGCGTTGCTTCGGCAGCGCCACGCAGCGCAGGTGCACGTCGGTGATGACGCCGAGCGTGCCTTCGCTGCCGCACCACAGCCGGTTCGGGTCCGGGCCGATGCTCGAGGCCGGCAGCCGGCGCGTCTCGGCCCGGCGCCCGTCGGGCAGCGTCACGCCGAGCGCCTGCACCCGGTCCTCGATCTTGGCCAGCCCCGTCGAGAAGTGCCCGGCGCCGCGCGTCGCCACCCAGCCCCCCAAGGTGCTGTGGAAGTACGACTGCGGGAAGTGGCGCACGGCGAGGCCGTGCGGCTTGAGCGCCTCCTCGAGATCGGGGCCGAGGATGCCGGCCTGCGCGTGGACCGTGCGCGAGCGCGGGTCCACGTCGAGTACGCGGTCCAGGCCGCGCAGCGACAGCGTCACCGCGCCGGAATAACTGCCCATGCCCTCGGCATTGATACCGCCGCACACGCTCGAGCCGCCACCGTACGGGATGAGGGCGTAGCGCTGGGACTGCGCCCACTCCAGCACGCGCGCCAGCTCTTCGTCGCTGCGCGGCCGGGCTACGGCGTCGGGCACATCCTCCAGCTGCGCGCCGCGCAGGCTGGCGAGATCGCGGAAGCTGCGGCCACGCGCGTGCAGCAGGCGCTCGCCATGCGAGGCGTGGACGAACGGCGCGAGCGCGCCGGGCACCGGCGTGCGCGAGGCCGGCAGCGCGATCGTCTCCGGCGCCGGCGGCGCGCGACGCTCCAGCGACTTGCCGCCGAACCAGGCGCCGGCGACCTTCAGTACGGATTCGCGCTCGCGGTCGCTGAGCGCGTCTTCGACGTACCCCCAGGCCACGGGGTTCGGCGTCTTTGCCGCCGCGCCGCTCATATGATGCGCAGCTCGCGCTCCACGGCCTTCTTGCCCTTGCTCTCCCAGCACCTCACCTGCAGCACGCCCTTGAGGTCGATCGACACCAGCAGCTGGCGCCCGCCTTGCGCGTCCGCAGTTGCGCCCGAACGGTAGCGCGCCCAGACGGTCTCGCCGTCACCGGCCCCGTCGGCATTCGCGTGCAGCGTGACGGGTACGCCGTCGCGCGCGCCGATCACGCCGGACACCGGCGCGCCGGCCGCCTTCTGCGCTTCCGCGAGCAGGGCGATCGCCAGCCGGCGCGGCAGGATCAGCGCATCGGCACTCATCGCGCGCACACCGGGCACGCCGGGTCGCGCGCGAAGGTCACGGTCTTCCAGTTCATGTCCAGAGCATTCCACACTTGCAGGCGGTTGACGTCGCCGGCGCGGCCGAGCAGCAGCTTGAGCGCGGCCAGCGCCTGCAGGCTGCCAAGCGTGCCGACCACCGGGCCGAGGATGCCGGCTTCCTCGCAGGCCTCGGCCGCCTCGCCCGCCTGCGGGAACAGGCAGGCGTAGCAGGCGCCGTCGGCGCGGCGCGTAT
>JANNKD010000329.1:0-2539 GCA_031396115.1 Gammaproteobacteria bacterium | reverse complement strand
CCTTCACCGACCGGCGGGCCGGCACGCTGCGCCGGCTGGTGCCGGTGGACGCGCAGGGCCGCGATGACGCCAGCCGGCCGGTGATCTACGAGGGCCATGCCCAACTGATGACGCCCGCCGGCGCGCTGCCGCTGCAGTTCCAGATCGACGCCGACTCGATGGAGGACGCCCTCAACAAATTCCCGCAAGTCGCCCGAGAGGCCCTGGAGCACACGCTCGAGGAGTTGCAGCGCCTGCGGCGCGAAGCCCAGTCCTCCATCGTGGTGCCGGGCGCCGGCGGCCCCGGCGGAATTCCCGGGGGCGGCAGGATCAAGTTTTGAAGGAAGACCGGATCTTCTCGCCGCTGTTGCCGGCCGAGGATTCGACCACTGGCCGCGACTACACCGTGCGCGCCAAGGTCTGGCGCTGGAAGGGCGGCAGCTGGCACTTCGCCAATCTTTCCGCGAGGCAATCCGCCGAGATCCGCCGGCGCTTTGGCGCGACCGCGCGCGGCTGGGGCTCGATCCGCGTGCGGATCAGGATCGGCGAGACCGAGTGGAACACCTCGCTGTTCCCGTCCAACGAGAACAAGACCTACCTGTTCGCGATCAAGGCTGACGTGCGCAGGGCGGAGGAGATTGGGGCTGGGGAGCGCATCACGGCGGTGGTGCACATCGTCTAGTCGCGCCTAGGAGGCGCTCCTACAAGGTGGGGTCGCCTACAATGGCCTCCCCTCGCACTGGCATTCCCCATGTCCGCTCCGGCCGACGACAGCAACCTTGCCGTGTTCTGCGACTTCGAGAACGTCGCGCTCGGCGTGCGCGAGGCCAAGTACCCGAGCTTCGACATCAAGAACGTGCTCGAACGGCTGCTGCTGAAGGGCAGCATCGTGGTGCGCAAGGCGTACTGCGACTGGGACCGCTACAAGGAATTCAAGGCCGCGATGCACGAGGCGGCGTTCGAGCTGATCGAGATCCCGCACGTCCGCCAGTCCGGCAAGAACTCCGCCGACATCCGCCTGGTCGTGGACGCGCTCGACCTCTGCTACACCAAGCCGCACGTCGACACGTTCGTGATCATCAGCGGCGACTCCGATTTCTCGCCGCTGGTGGCCAAGCTGCGCGAGAACAACAAGCTCGTGATCGGTGTCGGCGTGAAAAACTCGACCTCCGATCTGCTGACGTCCGCCTGCGACGAGTTCATCTACTACGACGACCTGGTGCGCGCGCAGGCGCAGAAGAGCACTCGCCGCGCGCCGCGTGCGGCCAAGGCCGGCGCCCAACCGGCGGCCGCGCCGAAGTCGGGAGAGGAAGACCGCAAGCAAGAAGCGATCGACCTGGTGATGGAGACGATCGAGGCGCTGCAGGACGAGCGCGGCGACCAGGAGCGCATCTGGGGCTCGCAGGTGAAGCAGGCGCTGCAGCGGCGGCGTCCCGGGTTCCGCGAGAGCTACCACGGCTTCCGGTCCTTCGCGCAACTGCTCGAGGAAGCCCAGCGCCGCGGGTTGATGCGGTTGACGCGCGACGAGCGCTCCGGCGGCTATGTCATCCAGCTGCAGTCGTCCAAGGACTGAGTCCGTAGCCAATCGCGTGCTCCTCAGCCTCAAGAACATCAGCCTCAACCTCGGCCGCACGGCGCTGCTGGATAAGGCCAACCTCACGCTGGAAGCCGGCGAACGCCTCTGCCTGATGGGCCGCAACGGCGCCGGCAAGTCCACGCTGCTCAAGGTGATTGCGGGTGAGGTGAAGGTGGACGGCGGGGAGATCGTCACTGCGGCGCAGGGGCTCAAGGTGACGCAGTTGCCGCAGGACGTGCCCAAGGATCTCGACGGCACGGTCTACGACGTCGTCGCCGACGGTCTGGGCGAGGTCGGGCATCTGATTGCGAAGTACCACCACCTGATCGCCGAAGGCGCCGAGGACTTGAGCGAGCTCAGCCGCGTGCAGTCGGCGCTCGAGGCGCAGGACGGTTGGGCGCTGGAGAGCCGCGTCGAGGCGATGCTGTCGCGCCTGAAGCTCGATGGCGAGGTGCCCTTCGCCTCGCTCTCCGGCGGCGTCAAGCGCCGCGCGCTGCTGGGACGCGCGCTGGTGGCCGAGCCGGACCTGCTGCTGCTGGACGAGCCGACCAATCATCTCGACATCGAGAGCATCCGCTGGCTCGAGGACTTCCTGCTCGACTGGCATGGCACGCTGCTGTTCATCACGCACGACCGCGCCTTCGTGCGGCGTCTCGCCACGCGTATCGTCGAGATCGATCGCGGCAACCTGCAGAGCTGGTCCGGCAATTACGACGAGTACCTCAAGCAGAAGGTCGACGCGCTGTACGCGGAAGGCAAGCAGAACGCGCTGTTCGACCGGCGCCTGGCCGAGGAAGAGGTCTGGATCCGCAAGGGCATCCAGGCGCGGCGCACGCGCGATGAGGGCCGCGTGCAGCGCCTGCTGGCGATGCGCGAGCAGTACGCGCAGCGCCGCAACCTGCCGGGCGAAGCGACGCTCGTCCTGCAGGAGGCCGACCGCTCCGGCCGGTTGGTGGCGGACCTGGAGCGCGCGTCGTTCGCGCG
>JANNKD010000287.1:0-1896 GCA_031396115.1 Gammaproteobacteria bacterium | reverse complement strand
ATTCCGCCCTTGGCGGCAAGTTCGAACATGCGGGGATAATAACGGAATGAGCCAACCGCTCCCCCGCGTGCTGTCCGTCATCCCGCCGATGACCCAGCTCAACACGCCCTATCCGTCCACGGCCTACCTGACCGGCTTCCTGCGCGAGCAAGGCGTGGACGCGCGCCAGGAGGACCTGGCGCTGGCGCTGGTGCTGGAGCTGTTCTCCCCATCCGGACTCGAGGCGATCCGCGCGCGCTGCGAGGCGCTGGCCGAGCGCAAGCGCTCGCGCCAGGTGCGCCACTTCCTCGCCCACTACGCGCGCTACCACGCCACGGTTGCCGCGGCGATCGCGTTCCTGCAAGGCCGCGACCCGACCGTCGGTCACCGCATTGCCGGCCGCGCCTTCCTGCCGGAGGGCCAGCGCTTCGCCGCACTCGACGTGTTCGTCGCCGAGGAAGGCGCCGACCCGCTGGCCTGGGCTTTCGGCGCGCTCGGCACCCACGACCGCGCGCGGCACCTCGCCACGCTCTACCTCAACGATCTGGCCGACGTGCTGCGCGATGCGGTGGACGCGCGCTTCGAGTTCGTACGCTACGGCGAAGCGCTGGCGCAGAGCCAGGCCAGCTTCGACTCGCTCGCGCAGGCGCTGGCCGCGCCGCCCAACCTGATCGACGAGACGCTGGCGCGCCTGGCGCGTGAGGCGCTGGCGCGCCACACGCCGCGCGTCGTGCTGGTCTCGGTGCCCTTCCCCGGCTCGGTCTACGGCGCCTTCCGTATCGCGCAGGCGGTCAAGGCGCACGATCCGTCGATCGTCACCGTGCTCGGCGGCGGCTTCGCCAACACCGAGCTGCGCGAACTCGCCGAACCGCGCGTGTTCGACTTCTTCGACTACGTGACGCTGGACGCCGGCGAGCGACCCCTGCTCGCGTTGCTAGAGCATCTGAAAAATCAATCGGGTCAGAGTCGATTGAAAAACAATCAATCGGCTCTGACCCCATTGAAACTGGTCCGCACCTTCCTGCGCGAGAATGGGCTCGTCCGTTTCATCGACAGCCGCGAACCCGACATTCCCTTCGCCCAGACCGGCACGCCGACCTGGATCGGCCTGCCGCTGCACAGCTATCTCTCGGTACTCGACATGCTCAATCCCATGCACCGGCTGTGGTCGGACGGGCGCTGGAACAAGCTGACGGTGGCGCACGGCTGCTACTGGAAGAAGTGCACTTTCTGCGACGTGAACCTCGACTACATCTCGCGCTACGACCTCGCCAGCGCCACGACGCTGGCCGTCCGCATCGACTAGATCGTCGCCGAGACCGGCCAGACCGGCTTTCACTTCGTCGACGAGGCCGCGCCGCCCAAGGGCCTGAAGTCCCTCGCCGCCGAGCTCATGCGCCGCGGCACCGCGATCTCCTGGTGGGGCAACATCCGCTTCGAGAAGACCTTCACGCCGGCGCTGTGCCAGGACCTGGCCGACAGCGGCTGCATCGCCGTGTCCGGAGGGCTCGAGGTCGCGCACGACCGGCTGCTCAAGCTCATGCAGAAGGGCGTCAGCGTCGAGCAGGTCGCGCGCGTCACGCGCGCCTTCACCGACGCCGGCATCCTGGTACACGCGTATCTCATGTACGGCTTTCCGACCCAGACCGTGCAGGACACCGTGGACGCGCTCGAGTACGTGCGCCAGTTGTTCGCGGCCGGCTGCCTGCAGAGCGGCTTCTGGCACCGCTTCACCTGCACCGTGCACTCACCGGTCGGCAAGAACCCGGCCGAGTACGGCATCACCCTCGTAGGAGCGCCTCCCAGGCGCGACGTCTTCGCGAAGAACGATGTTGCGTTCATCGACCCCACCGGCGTCGACCACGACGCGCTCGGCGTCGCCCTGAACAAGGCCCTGTACAACTACATGCACGGGCT
>JANNKD010000139.1:0-2502 GCA_031396115.1 Gammaproteobacteria bacterium | reverse complement strand
GAAGTCGGCCTTGCCGGTGCGGCGCAGGTGGCTGCGGATGGTGAACATGTCGAGCAGCGCCTGCGTCGGGTGCGCGTGGCGGCCGTCGCCGGCGTTCAGCACCGACACGCCGGGCGCGGTGTGCTGGGCGAAGAAGTGCGCCGCGCCGCTGGCGCCGTGGCGGATCACGAACATGTCCACCTGCATCGCCTGCAGCGTCGCCAGCGTATCGAGCAGCGTCTCGCCTTTGGACGCGGACGACGCCGCGACGTCGAGGTTGATGACGTCGGCCGACAGGCGCTTGGCCGCGAGCTCGAACGTGGTGCGCGTGCGCGTGCTGGCCTCGAAGAACAGGTTGACCACGGTCTTGCCGTGCAGCAGCGGGTGCTTCTTCGCCGGCGCCGCGGCGAAGGCCTCCGCGCGGTCGAGGATCTGCGTCAGCAGCGCCTTCGACAGCCCTTCCACGCTCAGCAGGTGGCGCAGCCGCCCGCGCGCGTCGAGCTGCGGATCGCCTGCCGCTGCGTCCTTGCGTTTCATGCCGATGCCTTCGCCCCGTTCTGTTCCGCGAGCCACTGCTCCAGGATGATGCGCGCCGCCGCGCTGTCCTTGTCGCCCTCGCGCACCCGCCGCTTCATCGCGCCCGACGCGCGCGCGCGCCGCAAGTCGTCGCGCGCCGAGCGCGAACTGTAGCGCTCGTCGCACAGGTGCACGGGCCCCTTGAAGTGCTGCTGCAACTCCTGCGCGAACTGCCGCGCCTGCCGGGTGATGGCCTGCTCCTCGCCGGTTTCGCCGAGCGGCAGCCCGACGACGCAGGCAGCCGGCGACCATTCCGCAAGCAACTGCCCGATCTTCTGCCAGTCCTGCGGCACCGCGCCCAGCCCGCGCGCCGCGCGCGTCACCGCGTCGCCGATGGCAACGCCAATTCTTTTAGTGCCGTAATCGAATGCGAGAAATACGCCTGTAAACGGGGCGCCCGTCACGCGTGTCCCGCCGGCCCGGCGGTCAGTTGCGTGACGTCCACGCCCAGCAGGCGCGTCGCCGCTTCCCAGCGCGCGGCGACCGGCGCTTCGAACAGGATCGCGCCGTCCACTGGCGTGTTCAGCCAGGAATTGTCCTTGATTTCGTTCTCGAGCTGGCCGGCGCCCCAGCCGGCGTAACCCAGCGCGACCAGGAAGCGCCTGGGGCCTTCGCCGCGGCCGATGGCGCTGAGGATGTCCTTGGAGGTCGTGATGTACAGCTCGTCGGCAACCTTCAGCGTCGACTCCCACTTGCCGGCCTCGGTGTGGATGACGAAGCCGCGCTCGGTCTGCACCGGCCCGCCCCAGTGCACCAGGTGCACGGGGTCGAGGGCGGGGTGGGCGAGCTTCATGTGCTCGAGCATGTCGGCGAGCTTCAGGTCGGTCGCGCGGTTGATGACGAGGCCGAGCGCGCCCTGGTCGTTGTGCTCGCAGAGCAGGGTCACGGAATGATTGAAATGGGGGTCCAGCAGCCCCGGCATGGCGACTAAGAACTGATTGTTGAAATATGGGTTCTCTGCCATACCCCTATTATCGCGCCCGCCCGGGGCCAGACTCAAGGCAGCGCTAGCCGCATTTCCGCTCGATTGCGGCGATCGTCTGGCCGGCGATGTCGATGCCGCTGTCGCGCGTGATTTCGCGCGCGCAGGTCGGGCTGGTGACGTTGATCTCGGTCAGGTAATCGCCGATCACGTCGAGCCCCACGAACAGCAGCCCCATGTCCTTCAGCTTCGGCCCGACCTGGTGCGCGATCCAGCGGTCGCGCTCGGTCAGGGGCCGGGTCTCGCCGCGGCCGCCGGCGGCGAGGTTGCCGCGCGTCTCGCCGTCGGCCGGGATGCGTGCAAGGCACTGCGGCACCGGCTCGCCGTCGATCATCAGGATGCGCTTGTCGCCGCCGGCGATCTCCGGCAGGAAGCGCTGCGCCATGCAGTACGCCGCGCCCTGGCGCGTGAGCGTCTCGTACACGACGCTGGCGTTGGGATCGGCCTCGCGCAACACGAACACCTGGCTGCCGCCCATGCCCTGCAGCGGCTTGACCACGATCGAGCCGTGCTCGCGATGGAAGGCGCGCAGTTCGGCCAGGTCGCGCGCGATCAGCGTCGGCGGCGCGCACTGCGGGAACCAGGAGATGAAAGCCTTTTCGTTGGCGTCGCGCAGCGCGCGCGGCCGGTTCACCACCAGCGCGCCGTCGTCCTCGGCGCGCTCGAGGATGTAGGTCGCCGCGACGTACTCGAAGTCGAACGGCGGGTCCTTGCGCATCAGGAGGGCGTCGAGGTCGCCCAGCGGCAGCACCTGCGGCGCGCCCAGCTCGAACCAGGCTTCCTTGTCGTCGCGCACCTTCACCGGCCGCGCGCGGCCGTAGGCGGCGCCATCGCGCAGCCACAGGTCGGCGAGCTCGAAGTACAGCAGGGTCCAGCCGCGCGCCTGCGCCGCCAGCACCAGCGCCCGCGTCGTGTCCTTTTAGGTTTTTATGGATCCTATGGGATCCATCACGACGCCGAGCATG
>JANNKD010000279.1:0-3832 GCA_031396115.1 Gammaproteobacteria bacterium | reverse complement strand
GGCGCGACAGCTAATTGCCATCCCCCGGATCCCCACGAGGCTCATCATTGCGATGATCCTCGCGATAATTCTCATCACGGCGCGCGCTATCGAGCTGCCCCTCGCGATGACGGCGCTCCTGGTAATACGGCACGTAGACCGCGGTGTACCAGTCGTCGTTGACGAAGTAGACATACCGTCCACAGGCTTGGTACTGGGAGCAGTACAGCTCCCACTCACGACTCTCGCCCTGCCGGACACGCAGGTAGATGGAATCCTCGTATTCCGCGACGGGCTCCACCAATCGCGGCTCCGAGAAATAGATCTCCGGGCGCGGGGAATCGTCGCCCAACTCGAGGCGGCCGTAAAAGCCGGGCTGGCCGAGGCTGGACAGGTCGTCCGGGGCGAGCGCCGGCGCGGCAACTGCGGCGGTGGCAATCAGCGCGCCGATCGCGGTAAGGACGGTCTTGTTCACACAATCAGGATGCGCCTGTGCGCCGATCCTCTCCGTGCGGTGGCGCAGGTACCGGGCTCAGCGCTCCATCACCAGCCGCATCACCTCCGCCCCGACCGCCAGATCCTCGAGCCGCCCGAAGTGCTGCGACCGCAGCGCGCCTTTGCGGTCGATCAGCATGAGCGTGGGCGTGCCCTGCATGCCGTAGGCGGCCATGGTGGCCGGGATGCGCTCACCGGGCACGGGCGTGTCGATGCCCACCGGGTGCGTGATGCGAAACTCGTGCAGGAACACGCGCAGGGCCGCCGGCGTCATCACCTCGTGGTGCTCGAACACGGTGTGCAGGCCGACCACCGTGACGTCGTCGCCCGCGAACAGCCGGTGGATGCGCTCGGCCTGCGGCACGCCGTGCTGGACGCAGCCCGGGCAGAGCATCTGGAAGGCGTGCGCCACGACCACGCGGCCGCGCAGCGCCTCGAGGCTCAGCGGGGCATCAGTGTTGAGCCACTCGCTGATTTGCCAGGCGGGGGCGGAGGCGGGCACGGGGCGCCAGTATGAACGGGGGTAAACTGTCGTTTTGACGTCATAACGTCATGACGCTAAACTTCGTGGCATGGATACGCCCCCCAAGCGCGCAACGATCTACCTTGATGCAGAACTGCATCGCGCCCTGCGCATGAAATCGGCCGCGGCCGGGTGCTCGATTTCCGAGATCGTCGGCGAGGCGGTTCGCGAATCCCTGCGGGAGGATCACGAGGACCTGGCCGCATTCGAGGCCCGCGCCGGCGAGAAGTCGCTCAGCTATGAGCAGTTGCTCAAGAAGCTGAAGACTGATGGCAGTCTATGAGCTGAGGTTCAAGGCCTCGGTCGCCAAGGATCTGCGGGGCATCCCCAAGGCGGACATCCGCAGAATCCTGGCCAGGGCCAGCACGTTGCGCGAGGAGCCGCGGCCTCCGGGCTCGCAAAAACTCTCCGGAGGCGAGCGTTACCGCATCCGGCAGGGCCATTACCGCATCCTCTATTCGATCGACGATGCCGCGGTCGTTGTCGAGGTCGTCAAGATCGGCCATCGGAAGGACGTGTACCGGGACCAGTGAAGGAGTTGTAGGAGCGCCTTCAGGCGCGACCAGGAGACTCACATGCGCAAACTCATTGCATCCACCTTCGTGTCCCTCGACGGCGTCATGCAGGCCCCGGGAGGGCCGGACGAGGATCCGACCGGATTTCCGCACGGGGGCTGGGTGTTCCCGTTCTTCGACGAAGAGACGGATATCTCGGGAGCCGGATTCGACGGCAAGGACCGGGAGCTCGTGCTCGGCCGCAAGACCTACGAAATCTTCGAGGCGTATTGGCCGTACCAGTCCAAGGACGACCCGACTGCGAAAACGCTGAATGCGGCCAGGAAGCACGTGGCGACGCGCACCTTGAAGTCGCTGGAATGGAACAATTCCTCGGTGCTCGGCGGCGACGCCGTTGCGGCGATCACCGCGCTCAAGGCCCAGCGCGGCCAGGACCTCCAGATCATCGGCAGCGGCAACCTGATCCAGGCGCTGCAGGCCGCATCGCTGATCGATGAGTACAACGTCTGGACCTTCCCGGTCGTCGTTGGCCGCGGCAAGCGTCTGTTCGAGCATGGCGCCAAAGCCGGTGCGCTGCGGCTGGTGGCGTCGAAGCTCTCCAAGACCGGCGTCGTAATGAGCACCTATGTTCCGGCCGGGGACATCCCGGTGGGCTCATTTGCGCAGCCTGAGCCGAGCGCGAAGGAGTTGGTGCGGCGCGCGAAGGTGGCGCGGGGAGGCTGAGTTGTTAGGGCCAGAGTGAGGGGCTAAAGATCCTCAGCCGTCAGTCCCGTGTGTTTGGCGAGCCGCGCAAGCATGCGTGGCCCGATCTCGTCGCGATCATGAAACGCGAAGACCACGTCCGGCCAACCATCGCGGCTCAGCGTCTTGTGCGACCCGGACTGGCGCTTGATGCGCCAACCGATCCGTTGAAGAGCTGAGAGGACGCGACTGGCCTTCGTCGAAGGCCAGGTGCTCACGCAGCGTGCAGTCCGATCCGGATCGCGACGGGCGCCGCTTCGCCGTGATCGAGGCGCTCGGCGATGACGCGCAGCGCCAACGCCTCGGTCTTGCGCAAGGCCTCGTCCGACGTCTTACCGTACGCAAGAACGCCCGGCAGCCCAGGGACCTCGGCCAGCCAGCGGCCGTCCGCTTCTTTTTCGAATTCGATCGTGAAGTCCATCGACTTCTCCATGTGGCCATTATGCCCGCGAACAGTGTGGCGGGGCGTCTGGCTCACGGCATGAGCCCCACCCCTCCCCAAGATTGGAGCCACCGCCACCAACGGGAGCCCGTCCATGAACCAGCCTGGGGATTGTTCCTATCACGCGCGCGTCCGCATGCAGCAGCGCGGTGTGAGCGCCGAGGGGCTGGACCTGCTGCTGCGCTACGGCCGCTCGGCCCACAGCCAGTCGCGGCGCGAGCTGGTCTACCTGGACCATGCCGCGCGACGCGCGGCGCTGCGCGAGTGCGGGCGGGCGGCCGGGCCGCTGATCGACCGGCTCGCCGGCATGTGCGGCGGGGTGGGCACGGACGGGGTGATTGTCACGGTGCGGCCGCGGGGGCGGAGGATTCAGCACAAGTGAGGGCGCCTGGAGGGGATTGGTAGGCTCAAGCGCATGGACCGCCCTTACTCCGCCGCCTGCGACCGCAACCGCGACCCCATCCTCGCCGTCCTGCGCGAGCACTTCGCCGACCGCAAGCACGTGCTCGAGATCGGCAGCGGCACCGGCCAGCACGCCGTGTACTTCGCGGCCGCGCTGCCGCACCTGACCTGGCAGACCTCCGACCGGCCCGAGAACCACGACGGCATCCGCCTGTGGCTCGACGACGCCGCGCTGCCCAACGTGTTGCCGCCGCTCGCGCTCGACGCCAGGGGCCCGTGGCCCCCTTTGTCATACGACGCGGTCTTCACCGCCAACACCCTGCACATCATGAGCTGGCCCGAGGTCGAGGCGCTGTTCGCGGGGCTGCCGGCCGTGCTCGCCGACGACGCCAGGCTCGTGATCTACGGGCCGTTCAACTACGGCGGGCAGTTCACCAGCGCGAGCAATACGCAGTTCAACGAGACGCTGAAGGGGCCCCCGCGTTGGCGAAGGCCGATGTCGGTATCGCCATGGGCACCGGCACCGATGTGGCCATGAACAGCGCCCAAGTTACCCTGGTCAAGGGCGACTTACGCGGTATTGCGGCGGCGCGAGCCTTGTCCGAAGCAACGGTTGCCAATATGAAGCAGAACCTCGGCTTTGCGTTCATCTACAATGCTCTGGGGATACCCATCGCCGCCGGATTGCTATATCCGTTCACCGGTTGGCTCCTATCCCCCTTGATTGCGGCACTG
>JANNKD010000234.1:0-2707 GCA_031396115.1 Gammaproteobacteria bacterium | reverse complement strand
TGCTGCTGACGACGCGCCCCGTGAGGGTGCGCAGGCGCTTCGCAGTCGTCCCGGTGGAAACAGTCTCGGTGCTCATCGTTGATTACTTCCGTTTCTCGTGGCTGCCCGACTTTCGTGCACCGGCCGCAGGGGCACCGGCCGCAGGGGCACCGGCCAGAGGGCCGGCGGCCGCGAGCTGCTGCTGGCGAACGACGGTCTTGAGGCGCGCGACGTCCTTGCGGACGCGGCTGAAGTCGGTCGGCTTTACCGTCTGCCCCGTGGCGCGCTGCATGCGCAGCGAAAACTGTTCCTTGCGCAGCTTCAGGAGTTCGTCGTTCAGCTCGGCCGACGACTTGCTGCGGAGTTCCTTGGCGTTCATGTTCCGTTACCTGTCCTTTGCGGGCCTGTTCGTACGAGGGGCCCGCTCAGCGAACCTGGCGCTTGACGAAGGACGTGGACACCGAGAGCTTGGCGCCGGCGAGGCGGAACGCCTCGCGCGCGGTCTTCTCGTCGACCCCTTCCATCTCGAACAGCACCTTGCCGGGCTTGACCTTGGCGACCCAGTACTCGACGTTGCCCTTGCCGCTGCCCATGCGGACTTCGAGCGGCTTGCGCGTGATCGGCACATCCGGGAACACCCGGATCCAGATCTGCCCGCCGCGCTTGACGTGGCGGGCCATCGCGCGACGCGCCGCCTCGATCTCGCGCGCCGTCATGCGCGCACGGGCGGTTGCCTTCAGGCCGAACTCGCCGAACGCGACGCTGTTGCCGCGGGTCGCGAGGCCGGCATTGTGGCCCTTGAATTGCTTGCGATACTTGGTTCGCTTGGGCTGCATCATCGGTGCAAATCCTCAGGGTGCGTGCCGGGGCGTCAGGCCGCGGGCGTCGCGACGGGAGCCACGTCGCCAGCCAGCGGCTGGACCGCCTGCGGGGCCTCGGCATCGGGCGCGCGAACGGCCTCGTCCTTGTCGAACACCTCGCCCTTGAACACCCAGACCTTGACGCCGATGACGCCGTACGTCGTGTGGGCCTCGCCGAGGCCGTAGTCGATGTCGGCCCGGAACGTGTGCAGCGGAACGCGACCCTCGCGGGACACCTCCGTGCGCGCGATCTCGGCGCCGTTGAGGCGGCCGGAGAGGCGGATCTTGATGCCGAGTGCACCGCTGCGCATCGTGCTCATCACGGCGCGCTTCATCGCGCGGCGAAACATCACGCGCTTCTCGATCTGCTGCGCGATGCCGTCGGCGACCAGCTGCGCGTCGAGCTCCGGCTTGCGGATCTCGGCGATGTTCAGGCGGATATCGCTCATCGGACGGCCGAGCAGCTTGGCGGTGTCCTGGCGGAGCTTCTCGATGTCCTCGCCCTTCTTGCCGATCACGATGCCCGGACGCGCGGTCTGGATCGTGATGTTGACGCGCTTGGCGGCGCGGTCGATGAGGATGCGGCTGACCGACGCATCGGCGAGTCTCTTCTTGAGGAAATCGCGCACGCGGAAATCGGTATAGACGTGGCCCGGGAACTGCTTCTTGCTGGCGTACCACTTGGACACCCAGTCACGGGTGATGCCGAGGCGGATCGCAATCGGATTGACCTTTTGACCCATGGCTTACTGGTCCTTCTTGCCATCGCCGACGACGATGGTGATGTGACTGTTGCGTTTGATGATCTGCGTGCCACGGCCCTTGGCCTTCGTGCCGAAGCGCTTAAGTTGCGGCGCGGCGTCGACCATGATGCGTGTGACTTTCAGATCGTCGACGTCGAGGCCCTGGTTGTTCTGGGCGTTCTCGACGGCGGACCAGAGCACCTTGTGCACGAGCTCGGCGCCCTTCTTCGGCATGAACTTGAGCGTGTTGAGCGCCGTGTTCACGGCGACGCCGCGCACGGTGTCGGCCACGAGCCGGCACTTCTGCGGAGAGATGCGCGCGTAGCGCAGGATGGCACGTGCTTCCATGTTAGGCCGACGCCTCCACTTTCTTGTCGCCCGAGTGCGCCTTGAACGTGCGCGTCGGCGAGAACTCGCCCAGCTTGTGGCCAACCATGTTCTCGGTGATGAGCACCGGGATGTGCTGGCGGCCGTTGTGGACGGCGATCGTGAGTCCGACCATGTCGGGAATGACCATCGAGCGGCGCGACCAGGTCTTGATCGGCTTGCGATCGCTCTTGGCGGCGGCAGTTTCGACTTTCTTCAGCAGGTGAAGATCGACGAACGGGCCCTTTTTCAGTGAACGAGGCATGGCGGATCCTTGTTAACGAATACGGTTCTGGCGACGCTGCACGATCATGTTGGTCGTGCGCTTGTTGCGCCTGGTCTTGAGGCCCTTCGCGTTCTGACCCCACGGGCTGACCGGATGCGGGTTGCCCTGTCCGGACTTGCCTTCGCCGCCTCCGTGCGGGTGATCGACCGGGTTCATGGCCTGGCCACGGACCGTCGGACGGATGCCCAGCCAGCGCTTCGCGCCGGCTTTGCCGTACACGCGCAGGTTGTGCTCGTCGTTCGACACTTCGCCGAGTGTGGCGCGGCAGTCGACGTGCACCTTGCGGCTCTCGCCGCTCTTCAGGCGCAGCGTGGCGTAGATGCCTTCGCGCGCGGTAAAGCTGGCCGAGCTGCCGGCGCTGCGCGCCATCTGGCCGCCCTTGCCGGGCTTCAGCTCGACGTTGTGCACGATCGAGCCAACCGGGATGTGGCGCAGTTGCATGGCGTTGCCGGACTTGATGGGCGAATCGGCGC
>JANNKD010000118.1:0-1526 GCA_031396115.1 Gammaproteobacteria bacterium | reverse complement strand
ATTCCAGAGGTGGATGCACAAGACCGATTTTCCTGGCGATCATGGACCGCATGATACTGAGAATTCAGAAACCAATGCCCGCCGCTGGATCGCAGGGCCTGAGAAGTCCTGCCTGCGCCCGCATCATCCGCTTTGACCAATGGTCTAATATCAGCCGTTATGAACGATAGCCGCCCGCTGCAACCGGACTTGCTGCGCTGGAGCGAAGGCAACGCCGCCGCCGTGGCCACCGTCACGCTGGCGGCAGCAGCCGGCTTGCCGCTATGGCTGCTGTCCGGCTGCGGCTTGTTATCTTTTTCCCTGCTGTTGTACCGCTGCCGGCGTCGCTGGACGCCCGGCGGCCGGTTCGGCCCCGCCAACGCCGTCTCGCTGTTGCGCCTGTGCGGCGTGTTTTTTATGCCGTGGCTTGCGCCGGGCCAAATCCCCTACGCCGGGTTGATACTATTGGCCTTGGACGGGGTGGACGGCTGGATCGCGCGGCGCACCGGGCTTAGCGGCGAATTCGGCGAGTTTTTCGACAAGGAAAGCGACGCTTTTTTCATGCTGATGCTGTGCCTGCTGCTGTACCGCCTGCCGGAAGGTTTTGGCCCGTGGATACTGCTGCCGGGTCTGCTGCGCTACCTGTTCGTGCTGTTCGTCAAATTCGCCAAGCCACCGGAGCTGAAGGAACGACGCACCGCGAAGGCCGGCTGGATTTCCGTTGTCATGACGTTGACGCTGCTTTGCGCATTCGCCGCCTACCCGGGCTATCTGGCTTATTGCCGCCCCCTGGCGGCATTGATGACACTGGTGCTGGCCTATTCTTTCGCGGAAAGCCTGCAGCTGATGTACCGCGGGTCGCGACGCCGGGTGCAAACCTGATGGCCCGCCTGCGCACCCGCTCCGTGCAAAACAGTGGCGACGTCTGCAACTTTTTCGACGCTATCGCCGGTAGTTACCGCGAAAACCACGGCAGCGCCGACCTGCTGCTGGACTACCGCCTGGCCCTGATCCGGCGCCTGCTGGCCCCCAGCCTGGATGGTGTGCTGCTGGAAATCGGCTGCGGGCCGGGTGTGCATCTATTTGCCTTGGCGGAGGCATTCAGCCGCGTCATCGGTGCTGATGTGTCCCCCAATATGATCGTCGCCGCGGAAAGCATCCGACGGACGCATCCTTGCGCCGCAGAGATCGAATTGCATGCGGAGCCTGCCGAGCGCATGGCTTCCATCAAAGAGAACGCAGTTGACGCCGTGCTCTGCGTCGGGGCTTTCGAGCACATGCCGGCCAAGCCCGCGGTGCTCGAAGAGGTGCGCCGCGTGCTGAAACCGGGCGGACGTTTCGTCTGTCTCACCCCCAACGGCGATTGTCTTTGGTACCGCGGCATCGCGCCGTGGCTGGGCTATGAGGTCAAGCACCTGAGCAGCGATCGCTTTGTCAATGCGGCCGAATTGCGCGCGCTGCTGCAGAGCGCTGAATTGCGGGTCGACGAATTGGGCTACTGGCGCTTTGTCCCCAGGGGCGACATGCCGAACTGGGCGGCGCGCGCG
>JANNKD010000163.1:0-3775 GCA_031396115.1 Gammaproteobacteria bacterium | reverse complement strand
GACCCGTTCAGCCTGGAGCGCCTGACGCTGGTGGCGGAACTGCGCCAGGCCGTTGCACGCGACCAGCTGGAGCTGTGGTACCAGCCCAAGCTCGATCTGCACAGCGGCCGCGTGGAGGCGGTGGAGGCGCTGGTGCGCTGGCGGCATCCGCAACGGGGCCTGGTGCCGCCGGATGCGTTCATTCCGACCGCCGAGCGCACTGGCCTGATCCAACTGGTCACCAGTTGGGTGCTGAACGAAGCGCTGCGGCAGGTTCGGCGCTGGCAGGACCAGGGGCTGCACCTGAACGTCGCCATCAATGTCTCGCAAGGCGACCTGGCTGAAGCGTCCTTCCAGGCCCTGGTGCTGCGCGCGCTCGAGGTCAACGGCGTGCCAGCGAGCAGCCTGACCCTGGAAATCACCGAAACCGCGGCGATGCACAATCCCAAGCGGACGGCGGAGGTCCTGGGCGAACTGCGCCGGCGCGGCGTGCGCATTTCGCTCGATGATTTCGGCACCGGCCAGGCCTCGCTCGCGCACCTGCACAACCTGCCGGTGGATGAAATCAAGCTCGACAAGAGCTTCGTGCTGGACCTGCCCGACGCACACGGCCAGTCCATCGCCCGCGCCACTGCCATGCTGGCCCGGGAGTTCGGCCTGAAAACGGTGGCCGAGGGCGTGGAGAGCGCCGCGTGCGAGCGACTGCTCGGGAAACTGGGCTTTGACCAGGCCCAGGGCTTCCATCTGAGCAAGCCGCTGCCGGCCGTCCAACTTGAAGCCTGGATCCTCCAGCGTGGCCTTGCCCAGGCAGCCATGAACACCGCAATGACTTGCGGCGGCCAGCCGCTCGACTCGCAGTCATGCGCGGGGCGGCCATGAGCTACGGCGCCGCAGCGGTGATGGCGCTGGACGCCAGCGCCCTCGACGCCGCGGTCGGCGCGGAGAACATGGTGATGATCCTGGACACCATCCTGGGATCGGTCCCTGCGATGCGCGGGCAACTGCGCGCCGCCGCCGCGAGCGGAAACCTTCGCGGCGTGACCCAGGTCGCGCACAAGTTGAGGTCGGAATGCGCCTACCTGGGCGCCACGGACCTGTGCGCGCGGCTGCAGCAGCTCGAGACCGGCGCCGAGGACGGCACGCTGACGCGGCCGGTTGCGGCGGTTGACCTCGTGGCGGACCTGCTCGAAAAGTTTCTGAGCGCGGTGCGCGGCATGCGCAATGCCCGCTCGCCGGGGAGCATCCGGTGAAGCTCCCTCGTAACCTTTTGACCGTCGCATCGAGGCGTGAAGCCGGCGTCGCCGTACTCATGGTCATGACGCTGGTCACGCTGGGCAGCATGCTGTGGGCCGCGTTCGACGCCCATGCGCGCAGCACGGTCGATGCGGGTGCGCGTGAGCTGCGCTGGAATCTTCTGGAGACCCGCGGCTCCATTATGTACCTGGAAGAAGTGCTGACCATGTCCGCGCGCATGGCGGCCGTGACCAGCAACGCCAAGTGGGCAGAGCGCTACGCCCAGTTCGAGCCGGCGCTCGATGCGGCGATCAAGCAGGCCGGGGCGAATTTTGCCGCGATGGGATTGCAGTTCACCGCTGACCAGATCGACAGCGCCAGCCTGAAGCTGGTGGAGGCGGAGCACCTGGCCCTGGACCTGGTCTTCGCCGGCCGGCGGGACGAAGCCATCACCCTCCTGTACAGCGCCGAGTACGAAGCGCAAAAAAAGGTGTTTTCGACGGGCATGGCGGCGCTCTGGCGAGACATCGGGACGGCCGTCCGCACCTCCGCCCGGGACGAGGCTCGTCGCGACCGCGCGGCCTTGTACCTGAACGCCACCGGCCTGCTTTTCCTGTTCCTGGCCTGGGCCCTGGTGCTGCGCCAAATCTGGCGCGCGCAGGCCGCGCTGCTGGCGGCCGCCGGACGCTCGAACCAGGTGCTCGAGCAGCGCGTGGAGCGGCGCACGGCGCGCCTGGCCGAGCTCAACCAATCGCTGGCGCTGGCGCACGACGAGGCGGTCGCCGCCGGTGTTGCCAAGAGCAACTTCCTCGCCAACATGAGCCATGAGATCCGCACGCCGATGAACGCCATCATCGGCATGACCAGCGTGCTGCTGGATTCCCGGCAGCCGCCGGAGCAGCGCGAGTGGACCGGGATCATCCGCGCCAGCAGCGAACACCTGCTGACGGTCATCAACGACATCCTGGACTTCTCCAAGATCGAAGCGGGCAAGGTCGATCTGGAGCTGGACGCGTTCCCGCTGCGCGATTGCGTCGAGTCGGCGCTGGACCTGGTAGCCGTCAACGCGTCGGGCAAGGGCGTCGAGCTCGGCTATCTCATGGAGTCGGGGGTCCCCGCGGGCATTCGTGGAGACGTCGGCCGCGTGCGGCAGGTGCTTGTCAACCTGGTGTCCAACGCCGTCAAGTTCACGCCGGCCGGAGGCGAAGTGTTGGTCAAGGCCCGGGCGCGTCCGGTGCAGGACCGCCACGAGATCGAGTTCATCGTCAGCGACACCGGCATCGGCATGAAGCCCGAGCAGATGGAGCGGCTGTTCAAGCCGTTCTCCCAGGCGGACAACTCGACCACGCGCATCTACGGCGGCACCGGCCTCGGGCTTTCCATCAGCAAGCGCCTGGCCGAGCTGATGGGCGGGCGCATCTGGGCCGAAAGCGAGCTCGGCAAGGGCTCGACCTTCGGCTTCACCGTCGAGGCGGAGGCGACCGAGCTGGAGCAGCGCCCCAACACGCTGCTGGCCGGCCGGCGCGTGCTGATCGTGGACGACATCGAAGTGAACCGCCGCATCCTCCTGCATTACTGCAGCAGCTGGGGCATGGAAGCGCGCGTGACCGCCGACGGCGCCGAGGCGCTGGGCTGGGTCAAGAGCGGCGAGCGCTTCGACCTCGCGCTGCTCGACAACCGGATGCCCGGCGTGGACGGCCGCGAGCTCGCCAACGCGCTGCGCGCACTGCGCCCGGAGGCGGAACTGCCGATCGTGATGGTCAGCTCGGCGCCGGTGACGGGGATGAACCCCGGCGTCGTCTCCGGCAGCCTGCTGAAGCCGATCAAGCCCTCGCGCGTGTTCGACGTCGTGCAGAGCGTCCTGTTCAAGACCGGGCGGACCCGGGTCGATGAAATCAAGTTCGAGCTGCCGAGGAATCTCGGTCGCGAGCACCCGCTGCGCATCCTGGTGGCCGAGGACAACCCCGTGAACCAGAAGGTGGCGCAGTTGCTGCTCGACCGCCTGGGATATCAGCCCGACTTCGCCGCCAACGGCGAGGAAGCCCTGCAGGCCGCCGAGCGCCAGCCCTACGACGTCATCTTCATGGACGTGCAGATGCCGGTCATGGACGGCCTCACCGCGACGCGCGAGTTGCGCCGGCGCTTCGGGCCCGGCCGCCGGCCGCGCATCGTCGCCCTGACGGCGAACGCCATGCAGGACGACCGGCGCGAGGCCGAGGCGGCGGGCATGGACGATTACGTGGCCAAGCCGGTCACGCCCGAAGCCCTGGTGGCGGCGTTGCGGCGCACGGTGCGCCTGCAGCCGACCGTCCGCATCCCGATTCTCAACGCGCTCAACAGCAGCGGAGCAATGACATGAACGGCATCCAGTGGCAGCAGTTGAAGCAGATCTACCCGCTCAACCAGCTCAGGAAGGACCTGATCGAAGGGCTGATTCCCGACCTGCGCATCAGGGCCTACGCCGCCGGCGAACTGCTGTTCGGCTTCAACGACAGCCCCGACGATTACTTCTATGTCCTCGAAGGGTCGGTCGAGCTCGCCGACCGCCTGCGCGAAGTGGAGT
>JANNKD010000116.1:0-14492 GCA_031396115.1 Gammaproteobacteria bacterium | reverse complement strand
GTTCCGTTCCGCTGGCTGGCGAGAACGTATACCGCGGGCTCTTTGTTGTTCATTCTGGATTCCCGCTTGCGCGGGAATGACAGTGACCCAAGTGATCGGGCCAGGCAAATCGTCATGCCCGCGGAAGCGGGCATCCCGTGCTTTCACTAACTTCTGGATTCCCGCTTTCGCGGGAATGACGTTGATCCTTTCGCGGGAATGACGTTCCTGTATCCGTCATGCCCGCGGAAGCGGGCATCCAGTGTTTCCGGAACTTCTGGATTCCCGCTTTCGCGGGAATGACATTGATCCTTTCGCGGGAATGACGTTGTTCGGAGCTTCCCTAGCGCGGGGCGCGCTCGCGCAGGGCCGCCCGCCAGCGGCGCCACTGCCGGCTCAGCTTGAATTGCAGGCCGCGAAAATCGGATGACAAGGTTCGCTGCAGCCATCGCGTCAGCAGCACGAGGAATCCGCCGTGGCTGCGCCAGCGCAGGCTGCGCTCGATGCTGGCGGTGCGCTTGGCGGCGAGCCAGGTGAACTGCATGGGCTCGCTGCGCGGCACCGGCAGCGAACGGAATACCAGCACGTAGACCAGGCGATCGGCGCGGGTGCGGTTGGGCAGCGCCGAATGCAGCGTGCGGCCGGCGTGGAGGATGCACCAGCCCGCCGGCACCGGCCGCGCCAGCGCGGCGGATTCATCGAACGACCCCGCCGGACATTCGAGCGCGTGGATGCGCGGATCGTCGCCGGGCGAACGGTGCGGCAGCAGCGGTCCGCGATTGGAGCCGGGCACGTAGCGCATGCAGCCGTTCTCCTCGGAGACGTCCTGCAGCGGCATCCAGAAGCTGATCTGCTCGTGATGAAAATCCGGATCGTCGCAGTGGGCTTCGTCCTGGTGCCAGGGCGTGGCGGCGACCTTGCCGGCCGGCTTGAGGATGCTGTGGTCGAAACTGAATTGCGCCTCGGCGCCGAGCAACTGGCGGGCCAGGGCCTGCACCCGCTGGAAGTGCGGCGTGCGCAGCAGGGCCGGGGCATACAGGCTCGGCTTCACGATCTGCGGCTGGACCGCGTCCCATTCCTTGCGATCCAGGCTCAGCATGTCGAGCCGGTTGCCCTCGGCGCGTCCCGCCTGCTGCTCGAACAGGCCGCGCAGGATCGCGCGCAGTCCATCCACCTCCGCGCGGTCGCAGAGTGCGGGCACGACGAGGAAGCCGTCGTCGCGAAAACGCTGGACCTCGGCGGCGGACAACGGGCCGCTGCGCTCGCGATCGGCGGCCGTCGCGGCGTCGCGCGGCTGGGTCGCGGCAAGCGGCACGGTCTGGGTCACCGGTGAACTCGGAGGCATGGCATGACGAGGCTGGATGATGGGCGCGTGGCGCAGCGGCTTCTGTCGGCTGGCGCACATAGGCGTCCGGCATGGCGCATCGAAGCCCACGAGTCCGGCAACGCACACAACGAGGCGCGCAGTGTCTGGCAACGCACAGACCCGGCATCGCGGTGTGGGCGATGTTTC
This sequence comes from Gammaproteobacteria bacterium, assembly GCA_031396115.1. Classification (GTDB taxonomy): domain Bacteria; phylum Pseudomonadota; class Gammaproteobacteria; order Nevskiales; family Nevskiaceae; genus JACPFV01. The sequence goes on along the minus strand of JANNKD010000116.1, from coordinate 13,000 downwards.
GTTCCGTTTGATCGACCAATCCAAGGACACACAGCCATGCGCTCTGCAGTGATGAAGTTCGTCGGTGTTTTCTCCTGTTCGCTGGCCCTGCTTGCGGGCTGCGGCGGCAGCGGCGGTGGCGGCGGTGGCGGCGGCGGCGGCGGGCTCACCCCGTTCAGCTTCACGGATCAGACCGGCGTGGCGACCAGCGCCATGATCACATCGGCGCCGGTCACCATCACCGGCATCGATACACCCGTGGCGGTTACGGTTGCGGGTAACGGCGGAACCTACTCGGTGGGCTGCACGGCAACCTACGTGAACACCGCAGGCACCATCAGCAACGCGCAGACCGTCTGCGTGCGCCACACCTCGGCCGCGACGGCCAGCACGGCGATGAACACGACACTCACTGTCGGCACCCGATCGGACATGTTCACGTCCACCACCGCGGCCGCCAGCGCCGCCGCGACCAGCCTGCTGCCCTTCGTGGCCGCGAACGGCGACGTGCGGTTGCTCGATCCCACGCTGGCCACCGGCGCCGGCAACCCGGCCACCGTCGATACGGGGCTCACGCCCCCGACCGCCGGCGTGGTCTGCAACGACTGCTTCGGCCAGGCCGAGGTGTTCTACACGGGCGCGGTGGCGGGCTCGACGGTTTCGGGCCTGTACGCGGGGCGACTGGCCTACGTCAAGGGCGGGCAAGTGTACAAAGTGAACCTCACCAAGGGCGTATCGAACGCGCCGGTGAAGATTTCCTCGGTGAACGACGCGTGCAGGATTGTCAGGGCGGAAACCACGGACCTGGCAAATATCGACAACACGGCGGTGGTGATCGAACGCAACGGGGATGGCTCGTGCGGCACGATCGCCGACAACGTCGTCACCGTCATCCGGCTCAATTCCGCGGTGGCGGACGCCGGCCTGAACATTCCGCTGGCGCTCGATGCGGGAAATCCCCTGCACGCGCGAACCAACGCATCCGGTGCGATCACCGGCTATGTCTCGTTCGAGATCACCACGACCGCGCCGCTGCTGGTCGAACTGGTGAGCCGCGACGCGAGCCTCGGCGCGCGCACCGTGCTGAAGACGCTGGAATCCTCGCTCGGCCTGGACCTGACCGGCGCCAACCTCGAGCGGGCCGACCTGACCCATCTGTATGTGACCGCGACGCCGGAGAACCAGGGCCTGACGCTGTTCAGGGTCGAGAGCGGCGGTGGCCTGTCGGCCGCGCTGCACAGCTTCGCCGGCTATAACGACGGCAACCCGATCCAGGATGGCGTGCGCGACGCCACCTCCCTCTACTTCTCCGACGAGAACCGCCTGCTGAAAATCGCGGTGGGCGCAACGACGGAGAGCGCAAGCGTGATCGCGACGATGTCCTGCGCGACCGCGGAAGCCTGCCTGCGCATCGAGCACCGGGCGCTCGATGCGGGCCGCGTGGTGTTCGAGGCGAACGACGAAAACATCACCGTCGCCGGCGGCGTGTTTTCGGCGGCGGCCGACGGCAGCACCCCGGCCGCAACGCCCCTCGCCAGCAACCCCGAACCCAGCGGCCTGGGTGGTTTCGCCGTGCTGCACTCCATCGCCAGCGGCCGCGCCTACGTCAATATCGCCTACCACGACACGCCGACCAACTCGGTGGATGCGCTGAAAGTCGAGACCGATGGCGACAATCCAGCCATCACCACCAGCGCCTACTGGGCCGGCAGCAATCGCGCCACCACCGTCGACTTCGGCTCGACGTCGGTCGCGACCAGCGGGACCCTGTTCCTGGTAACGCGCGTGGGGCAGCAGCCCGGCGACGGCACCGATACCCTTTCCGCAGTCAATCCGGCCAGCGGCGCGACCGGCGCCCAGCTCGGCGTCATCGACGATGCTTCGCTGTTCCTCTCGCTGAACGTCAACGGCCTGGGGCGTTATGCACTCGCGCGGGTCGAAAAACGGCGCGACGACGGCACCCTGGATTACGACACCTACCGCGTCGACGCCGAAACCGCCGGCTCACTGGCGCCCCTGGCCGCGACCGCGGCCGCCAGCGACATCCCGCTGGACAGCCAGCAACGCCTGACCGGCAACCTGTGCCTGGTCTGCTTGTGACGATGTCGCGCCGCTGAGCCCGCAAGGGCTCGGCGGCGCGGTCAGGCCGGTTCGAGCACTGCGCGCACGCCGCCTGCCGCCGGCACGATCCTGGCATTCGCGGCCGCCGCGGGTGGCGCGTTGGTGCCGCCCTGCCAGATCACCAGCGTATCCGCCTCATCCGGCCCGTAGCCGCGCTCGTCGGCGGCGTAGGGCAGCAGGCGCGCATAGCGGCGGTGCAGCCGTTTCGATGCATCGAAGCAGTGGCCGGCCACCGGGTTGTAATAAACCACGTAGATGCTGCGGCGCTGGACTACGAGCGCGGCGTCCACGTTGGCAGCGACTTTGGCCACCAGCTCGGCGCCGAACGGGTGGTAGAGGAACAGCACCAGGTTGCCGGCGGGTAGCGGGAACGTGCTGGCATCGCCGACGGCGACCGCAATGTGGGTTCGCTGCGGAAAGCGCCGGGCGATGCGCTCGGCGTTGCGGCTGGCGATCCTGGCCAGCGGTGCCGACAGCTCGACGCCGAGGATGTCCCGGAATGGCAGTTCGGACGCCACCAGCAGCGCGCGGCCCTTGCCGCAGCCCAGGTCGACGAAGGTGAAGGAGTCCAGGGGCCACAGCTCCGCGAGCCCCTGGCGCAGCACGCTGGGCTGCGAGCCCGCGTAGCAAATGGCGTGGGCGCGGGCTGCTCCCTGCGGCAACTCCTCGGGCGGGACGAAGCCGCTGGTGTCGGTGCCGTGCGCGCGATCGAAGGGATGAATGCGATCCCAGCCGTTGCCGTAGAGCGCGTGCGCGCCGGGGAGTTTTTCCAGCAGCCTGCGCACCGGCGGAAGCCGGATGACGCTTGCCACGCCCGGCAGCCGCCCGATGGCGCCGACGAGGCGTCTGCCGCTGCCTCGGCTCAGGACTCGCATGCTCGAACCTAGGCTCCCGGCGCCCGGGACGTCGGTGCGTCAGGGCACGCAGGGAGGCAATGGCGGGCTCCGGGCCTAAGCGGGCTAGCGCACCGACGACGGCGTGCCCCGCGGCTACGGTTCGTTCCTCAACAAACGCCCCGCAGTTCTTGCGGGCGCAAGCACCCACCCGGAGGTCACCATGAAAAAGCCCCAGAACCCCCGCACCCAGGATCCGAAGGAAACCGCCCAGGAGGCCGTTCACCAGGTCATGCCCAAGGACGTCATCAAGAAGAAGGAAGACGTGAAACAGCCGCCGCTGCACGCGGCCAAGGGCAACGACGAAGTGATGAGCCAGCCGCCGCGGACTCAGCCATGAGCCTGCCCAGCGTGGATGAGGTCAAGGGCAAGTGGAAGCAGCAGGTCGGCGCCGCCAAGATTGCCTGGGGCAAGCTGACCGAGGATGAGCTGCTCAGGCTCGAAGGCCAGCAGCAAAAGCTGTCCGGCCTGGTCCAGGAGCGTTACGCCATCACGCGCGACGAAGCCGACAAGCAGGTCAAGGCTTTCTTCGACAAGCAAAAACCCTGAGGTGAGCCTGCCGTTCCGAGACCGGGACGGCAGGTGATCAGGATGCCTCCCCCCGCAACAGGAGAAACAAGCATGTACACGCAATTCCGCAAAACCGTATTCGCCTCGGGCCTCGCCCTGGCGCTGGCCGGGATCGGTGGCGCTTCCGCCGCCGACACCATGAGCCAGGACGTCACCGAGGCGCGCCAGGAATCCCAGATCTGGACAACCTATGCGCTGAGTCCCTACCTGCGCGCCAGCGACCTCAAGGTGTCCGTGAACGATGGCAAGGCCACCCTGACCGGCACCGTCGAGGAAGACGTCAGCAAGGACCTGGCCAAGCAGATCGCGCTGGGCGTCAAGGGCATCACGGACGTGGACAACCAGATCGAGGTCCGGGCGGACTACACGCCGTCGAAGCCCTCCACCACGGAGCGCACCTTTGGCGAAGTGGTCGACGACGCCTCCATCACCTCAGCCGTCAAGTCGAAACTGGTGTGGAGCCGCAATACCGACGGCATGACCACCGACGTGGACACGAACCGGGGCAAGGTACGCCTGACCGGCAGTGCCGACACCGCGGCGGAAAAAGATCTCGCCGGTCGCCTCGCGGCGAACACCAAGGGCGTCGTCTCGGTCGATAACCAGCTCGTGGTCAAGCCTGGCAACCGCCTTGCGAACGGCCAGGCGAAGGGCGCGAAAGGCGATGATGCCAAGGGCAACGCGAAAGCTACCGCGAAAGAAGGCAAGGCCGACGTCGCCGATGGCTGGATCACGACAAAAGTGAAGTCCACGTTCATGTACTCCAGCAACGTCGATGGCGGTGACATCACGGTGTCCACCAACAAGGGCATCGTCACGCTGAGCGGCAAGGTTGACAGCGGCGCCGAGCGCGCCCTGGCGATCGAGCTCGCGCAGAACGTGCGCGGCGTCAAGAGCGTTCAGTCCAAGGGTCTCACCATCAACAACGTGGTCGCGGGAAAGTAGGGAAGCCCCGAACAAGCCTGTATCTGTCATGCCCGCGAAAGCGGGCATCCAGTGTTTTTCAGGGACTTCTGGATTCCCGCTTTCGCGGGAATGACGTTGATCAGTACCGCCGCGCATCCCGCCAAACGGGGTGCGCGGTTTTTTTTTAGCGCCGGGCTGGCCCGTCGAGCCAGCGGTCTTGGTTCGTGGGTTCCGGTGTGGTCCCGCTCGCGGGCCCTGCGGGCCGCGGCTCGGCTGCGGGGTGCAGGCCGCGGGCCGCGGGTCGGGTGGGCGGATGGCGTGCGTGCATGGCGCCGTTCCAGGCGTCGGGATAGATGCGGATAGGAGACATGGCTGATGACCACTGTCTCCCTTGTTGGCGCGCATATCCGTGCGGTGGCGAACGTCAAGGTGCGGTAGCGCACTCAACTTGCGCACGGTAGAGGACAGACGACCCGTGTCGCCAAGCCAATACTTGGGTCATGACCATGTCCCTGTCTTTGCCCGTTGCGAACCTGAGCAGCCCGTCCGCTGCGCCGGCGCGAGCGGTCTCGCTGCACATTCCGGCAACCCATGGCCGCATCGTGCAGAGCCTGTTCCAGCCGCACCCGCTGCTGTCGGGCGCGCACCTCCAGACCATCGCGCAGCTGCTGCGCCCGGCGCCGCGGCTGGCGCTGCGCCGCGAGCGGCTCGAGCTGGACGACGGCGATTTCGTGGATGTCGGCTGGAGCGGCGACCACAACGCGCGCGGCCCGCTGGCCGTCCTGGTCCACGGCCTGGCCGGCGGCTTCGAATCCAAGTACTTGCTGGGCACGGCCTCGCGGCTGATTGCGCTCGGCTGGCGCACGGCGATCCTGCAATTGCGAGGCGCGGGCTCCGAGCCCAATCGCCTGGACCGCCACTACAACCACGACGACACCGAGGACCTGCGGTATGTCTGGCGCCTGCTGCGCGCACGCGAGCCGGACACATTCATCGCCTCGGTGGGCTGGTCGCTGGGCGGCAACGTCATGCTCAAGGCGCTGGCGGAGGAGGGCGCGGCCGCGCCGGTCGACGTCGTCGCCGCGGCGTCGGTGCCGTTCAAGATCCGCCCGTGCATCGAGCGCCTGCGCCGGGGTTTCTCTCGCGTCTACCAGAAACACTTGCTCGGATTCCTGAAAGCGACCTTGCGTCGCAAGCACGCGCGGGTTCCGTCGACGCGGTTCAACCTGCCTGCCGCGCTCGCGGCGCGCACCTTCTTCGAGTACGACGAGGCCTACACCGCGCCGCTGGCGGGCTATCCCGACGTGGAGGACTACTACACCCACGCGTCCTGCGGCCAGTTCCTCAAGGCCATCCAGCGCACGACGCTGGTGGTGCATGCGCTGGACGATCCGTTCATGACGGCCGACGTCGTCCCCGCCGTGGAGGCGCTGTCGCCGCACGTGACGCTGGAACTGGCGCGCAGCGGCGGACATGTGGGTTTCATCAGCGCCGGCGCTTTCGGCCAGCCGTACTTCTGGCTGGATCGCAGGCTGGCGGAATACGTGCACGAGAGGTTCGCGTGCTGGACCCCCACAAAAGAAAACCCGCTCGTGCGGGGGGCCGTACGAGCGGGGAAAAGCTGAATCCTCGTCGAGGATCACCAGGGGGGGGTGCGCTCGTGGGAGATTGCGGGGACTCAGGTGAAGCACAGCGAGGCTCTCACGCCGGCCTGGGGGGGTCTGTGCGATACACCGCATAGCAGGGCCCGGTCGCCCTCCGCGTGGTTTTTGCCGCCCGGGCGCTCGGTACGCCCGGACCCTTCCTATGTTGGACACCGCACAGAGCCGCGCGCGCCTGGGGGGTAGTCTGCGCCGCGTAGTTCTGCACACGATCAAACAAGGGAACCCCAATGAACAAGATCAAACACCCATTCAGAATCAAGGCGCGGGTCGTGGCATCCGTGCTGGGCTTGCTGCTGCTCGCGGGCTGCGACGATCCAATCCTCGGCATGCGCGCAGGCGCCGTTGTGGTGGTGCCCGGCCCCTCGATACTTGGCTCGGCGGCGCCGTTCGGCGTGTTTGGCGGCAGCGCCGGCATGACCAACCAGGGAATCCTGACTGAGATCAACAACGGTGGCATTGGCACCATCGCCACCGGCACCTCGTCGATCACCGGCTTCCACGATTCGGCAGGCGATATCTACACGGAAACACCGGCCAACATCGGCGATGTGAGCGGGCTGATCTTCACTTGCACCAACTCGACCACCGGTCCGACGTCCACCGGTCCCAATGCCGCCTCGTGCGCCATTGCAACCCAGGCCCGCCTCGATGCGGAAGCCGCGTACCTGGCCCTCGCGGCGCTGCCGCCGGGTGCGAATCCCGGGGCAAACCTGGCCGGCCTGACGCTCACGCCCGGCACCTATACGGCGCCCACAGGGAGTTTCCTGATCGATGGCGGCGATCTCACGCTCGATCCACAGGGCGATCCGGATGCAGTCTGGGTGTTCCAGATGGCGACCACGCTCACCGTCGGTGCGGCGGCCGTTCCTTACAGCGTGATCCTGATTGCACCGGCGCAGGCCAAGAACGTGTTCTGGCAGGTCGGCAGCGCCGCGACGATCAATCCGTCCGGAGGCGGCACCATGGTGGGAACCATCATTGCCCAGTCGGGCGCCGCTTTCTCCACGCCCGGCAACGTGGCGGTGGTCACGCTGGAAGGCAGGGCCCTGTCCCTGGTCAGTTCAGTGACCCTGGTCAACACCGTCATCAACGTCCCGGCCCCGTGAGGAGAAAGAACATGAAACTCATGAAACTCGTAAAGGCCTCAGGGATGCTGGCAGTGACAGCGCTCGCCGTCTTCGCCAGCTCGCTCGCGGTGGCGGATGATTCGGGCTGGTACATCGGGGGCAACCTCGGCGTGTCCAGCGCGGAAATCGACGACGACAGCATCGTCGACGCGCTGCAGGCGGGCGGCTTCGCCACGGACTCGATCAACGATGAAGACGACGACACCGGCTACAAGCTCTTCGGTGGCTACCAGTTCAACCGGCAGTGGTCGCTCGAGGGCGGCTTCTTCAATGTCGGCGAGTTCGGCTTCACCGCGAACACGACGCCGGTTGGAAGCCTGACCGGCAGGACGGAAATGCAGGGCCTGAATATCGACCCCGTCTTCACCTGGCCGCTCAGCAAGAAGTTCTCGCTGCTTGGCCGCGTCGGATTGACCTACGCCGAGGCCGACACGCGGTACTCCGCCACCGGAACGGTCACCCCGCCGCCGAACCGCGACAAGCGGGCCACGAGCTACAAGTACGGCGCCGGAGCGCAATACGATTTCACCCGGCGCTTCGGCCTGCGTGTCGACGCGGAGAACTACAAGATCGACGACGCCGTCGGCAACAAGGGCGACATCAACCTGTGGTCGCTGGGCCTGGTCTACCGGTTCTTCGGTGACGATCCGGTGCAAGCCCGGCCGAGGCCGGTCGCGGCACCGGTGCTGGTGATCGTGCCGGTTGCGGCGAACGTGAAGTACTGCACCATCCTCAACATCGAGTTCGAGATCAACCAGGACGAGATCCAGCGCGAAGAGAAGGAGAAACTCGCGGTGGTGGCGACCTTCCTGAAGAAATACCCCGACACCACTGCGCTGATCGAGGGCCACTCCGACGACGTCGGCTCCCCCGAGGACAACATGGCGCTGTCCACGCGCCGCGCCGAAAGCGTGGTGAATTACCTGGTGGAGAGCCACCAGATCGCCCGGTCCCGGCTGCGCGCGGTGGGATACGGCGCTACGCGGCCCCTGGCCAGCAATGACACCGAGGAAGGCAAGCGGCAGAACCGTCGCATCGGCACCGTCATCGCCTGCGCGAAGGACGTCGAGGGGCTCACGGTCGTTCCTGCCCGGATCACGATGGCCATGGATATGGAGTTCGACGTCAACAAGGCCGACGTCAAACCCGAGTATCGCGAGGAGCTGCGCAAGGTGGCAACCTTGCTGAAAGCGAATCCAACCGCCACCGCGACCGTGGAAGGGCACACCGCGAATCTGCAGGTCACCGAGGAGGCCCGCATGGAGATCTCCCAACGCCGGGCGCAGAACGTCGTGGACTACCTGGTGAAGGAATTCGGTGTCGCCCGCTCGCGCCTGTCCGCGGAAGGATTCGGCGGAAACCGGCGCTTCGCCTACAACACGAGCGCAGAGGGACAGCAGGAAAACCGCAGGGTCAACGTCATCATCAACTACGCCAAGTAGCGGCAAAACAGGACCCGCCCGGAAGTTCTTGTTCCGGGCGGGTCCGTCTGCCGTAGACCCATGCTGAATCCATCGCGCGCCCTGGCCCTTGGGCTGGCGGTGCTCAGCGGATGCGCGACGCTCCCCGATGCGAAACGCGACCGGGCCGAACCCCACGCGCAGCAAGTGGAGTTCGAGGGTGCGCGGGGGCCGGTTTCAACGACGCGAAGCGACGCCATCCTGGCAGGTCTTGAGGGCCGCGGCGGCGACTCCGACGTCCTGCAGAAACACCTGGCGTACGAGCAGGCGGTCAACGCCGGCAACCCGCTGGTCCTGGGCAACAAGCTCACCCTGCTGCAGAACGGTCCGGCCACCTACGCGGCGATGTTCGCGGACATCCGCGCCGCGAAGGACCACATCAACCTCGAAACCTACATCTTCGATGACGACGAGGCGGGGCATAAATTCTCCGACTTGTTGCTGGAACGGCAGGCGGCCGGGGTCCAGGTCAACGTGATCTACGACAGCGTGGGCGCGCTGCTGACACCGGGGGCGTTCTTCGACCGGCTGCGCGCGGGCGGCATCCGGGTGCTCGAGTTCAACCCGGTGAATCCGCTGGCGGGCAACAAGAGCGAATGGCTGCTCAACAACCGCGATCACCGCCGCCAGCTGGTGATCGACGGGCGCATCGCTTTCACCGGCGGGATCAATATCAGCGACACCTACTCGAGCGCGCCGGGCAAGCGACGCAAGAAGCGGCCGGGTGAGGACGAGACCCCCGCCGTCGGCTGGCGCGACACGCACGTCCGCGTCGAAGGGCCGGTGGTCGCCGAGTTCCAGAAGCTGTTCATGGAATCCTGGGCGCGGCAGAAGGGCGAACCGCTCGCGGCCAGGAACTACTTCCCCAAGCTGACGGCGCAGGGCGACGAGATCGTGCGGGCCATCGGCAGCACGCCGGCGGATCCGGAGAGCCTGATCTACCTGACCCTGCTGTCGGCGATCACCCATGCCGAGCGCAAGGTGCACCTGACGATCGCGTACTTCGCGCCGGATCCGCAGATGCTCAGGGCCCTGATCGACGCCGCGCGGCGCGGCGTGGACGTCAGGCTGGTGCTGCCGAGCTACACCGACTCCTGGCCGATCTTCCACCTGGGCCGCTCGTACTACGCCAAGCTGCTGCGCGGCGGCGTCAAGGTCTACGAGCGGCGCGGCGCGGTGATGCACGCCAAGACGGCCTGCATCGACGGGGTCTGGTCCAGCATCGGCTCGACCAACACCGACTGGCGCAGCTTCCTGCACAACGACGAGATCAACGCGGTGGTCCTGGGCCGCGGCTTCGCGACGCAGATGGACACCATGTTCGCCGCCGACCTCGCGCAGTCCGAGGCGATCATCCTGGAGGACTGGCAGGACCGCGGCCTGTTCAACCGGCTGCGGGAATGGGCCGCACGATTCGGCGCGTACTGGCTGTAGCTGCCCATGCCCGCCGCGGCCGCGCCCCTTCCGCCAGCTGCTCCCGGCGGCACGGTGCGGCTGCTGTCGCTGAACATCCAGTTCGGCCTGAACGGCTCGCGCTACCTGCATTACGTCACCCAGGCCTGGCGCCACGTGCTGCCGACCCGTGGCGCGCGCAGCAACCTGGATCGCATCGGCGCGCTGGCGGCCCGCTACGACCTCGTGGCGCTGCAGGAGGCCGACGCCGGCAGCCTGCGCACCTCGCGGCTGAACCAGGTGGCCCACCTGGCCGAGCTCGGTGGCTTTCCCTACTGGCATGCGGCGGTGACGCGCGACCTGCGGCCGTTCGCGCAGCACTGCCTGGGCTGCCTGTCGCGCTGGCCCCTGCACGCGGTGAAGTACCACGCCCTGCCGGGCTTGCTGCCGGGGCGCGGCGCGCTCGAGGTGGAAATCCGCCCACAAGGGTGCGAACCCCTGCGCCTGATCATCGCCCACCTGGCGCTGGGCCGGCGCTCGCGAAGGCGCCAGCTGGATTTCCTGGCTGCGCTGATCGGTGACCGCACCGACACGATCATCATTGGCGACCTCAATTGCAGCGCTGTCGAGCTGAGCGCGCACAGCGCGGTGCGCGCAGCGGGGCTGCGCGGCGTGCACAGCGAACACACGTTCCCGAGCTGGCGGCCGTCGCGCGCGCTGGATCACGTTCTGGTCACGCCGACGGTGGAAGTGATCAGCGCCTCGGTGCTCAGCGAACGCGTGTCGGACCACCTGCCAATCGCCACCGAGATCCGCCTGCACCTCGAAGCACGTCCGGACGCGGCGTTGGGCACCGCACCGACGGACCGCACCCCGGAGCCTAGGCTGGGGTCGTGAGTCGCAGCTGGAGAAGGAAAATGTTCGAAACCCTGATTGTCCTGGCGCTGGTGCTCGGTACGCAGCAGTTGATGGCGACGTACCAGGGCGACTGATCGAAGCCGCGGTCCCTTTCAGGCGCCGATCAGGCGCTGAGGAATTTGCCGAACACCTGCATGGGCTCGACCCGGTCGCTCAGCGCTTTCAGCGCCACCAGGATCGGCACCGCGAGCAGGGCGCCCGGGATGCCCCACATGGCTCCCCAGAACAGCACCGAGAGCACGATCACCACCGGATTGAGGCTCAAGCGCCGGCTGAGCACCAGCGGTGTGACCAGGTAACGCTCGACGGTGGACAGCAGGATGAACACGCCGGGCACCAGCAAGCCGCGCCAAACCTCGTCGAACGTCAGCAGGCCGACGATCGTCAGCGCGCCGATGCTGGCGAACTCGCCCAGGTAGGGGATGAAGTTGAACACGGCGACCATGGCGCCCCACAGCGCCGGGTTCGGAACGCCGAGCAGGACCATCGCCAGCGCCACCGAGCAGCCCAGGATGATGTTGATCAGGGTGACCGTGAGCAGGTATTGCGATACCGCGGATTCGACCTCTTGCGCGATCTCGACCACGCGCTTCTTGTCGGCCAGCCGCGGCGTCTCCGCGAGGGTCCGGCGCAGGAACAGGTTGCCGCAGGCGAGCAGGAAGTACAGCAGCATCAGCGTGCTGATCGCGCTCAGCGAGAAGCTCCCGGCCGCGGCCAGGATGCCCCCGGCCAGGGTCTGCTTTTTCACGGTGACTTCGCGCGGCCGCGTCGCGGGGGTGCTGCCGTTGGCCATGTCCTGGGTCATGTCCTGGACCTGGTCGGTGGCGTCGGTGACGTCCTTCACCTGGCCCGCGACGTGCCGCAGCTTGACGCCGATCTCGCGCAAGCCCTGCGGCGCCTTGTCGAGCCAGACCCCGGCGGGCTCGGCCAGGCTGTAGGCAGCCCCCAGGAAGCCCGCGAGCAGGCCCAGCACGACGAGCGCCGCACCGACCGATTCCGGGATGTGCAGCCGTTTCATGCCGCGCACGATCGGCCGGAACACCAGGCTGAGGATCAACGCGACCGCGACCGGCACCACGGCGTCGCGCGCCAGGTGGAGCGCCGTCAGCACCGCCACCAGTAGCAGCCCGAGCAGCGCCCAGGTGCTGGTGCGCAGGTCCGCGAGGGGCCGCGCCCGCGGGTGAACCGCGTCTGCCGGGCCGGCGTCGGAGGTTACGGCCTCTTCGTCGCTCATGTGAATTTTTCCGCCGGCCGCGGGAACCGGCCTAGGCAATCATCCGCGTGTAGTCGTCCAGCACCGCGGCGTAGCATTCGCACGCCGTCGCTTCCAGGCCCGCGCGGTCGAGGACGTTGATCTCGCCGCGGGTATAGCTGATGAGCTTGCGCTTCTGCAGCTCGCCGGCGGCGATGGTGACGCCGCTGCGGCGCACGCCGAGCATGGCGGCCAGGAACTTGTGCGTCAGGTGAAAGTGGTCCCCGTGCGCGCGGTCGTGCGTCATCAGCAGCCAGCGGGCCAGCCTGGCTTCGACCTCGTGAAAGCGGGTGCAGGCCGCGGTTTGCGAGAGCTGCGCCAGCAGCACGTACAGGTAGCGGTTGAACGCCTGGAGCGTGGCCGGGCTCTTGCGCAGCTCGAGACTGAACCGCGACGCCGGCGCGCGTAGCGCGCTGCCGGTGCCCTGGACGATGCCGCGCAGCGGCACGGTATTGACGCCCAGGGCGAGGGTTGCCCCGAGCACGCCTTCGCTGCCGATCAGGCCCATTTCCAGCGGCGCGTGGTTGGTCACGGTCGCGACCAGCGAGATGAAACCGGTGAGCGGAAAGTAGACGTGGTCGAAGGGCTGTTCCGGTTCGCACAGGATGTCGCCGAAGACCAGGTCGACGGGTTCGCAGATCGCGAGGATCCGGTCGCGCTCCTTGCGCGGCAGGCCCTGGATCAGGCGGTTGGTTACGGGTGCTCGTGCTGCTACGGG
>JANNKD010000057.1:0-19140 GCA_031396115.1 Gammaproteobacteria bacterium | reverse complement strand
GCGCTTCGCCGCCCAGCTGGCGGCGTCCCGCAAGGCGATCGAGGGTTACGTCGCCTGGCTGACCGAGCTCGAGCCGTCGCTGACGCCGGATTACGCGCGCGAGTTCCGGCTCGGCCGCGCGCTGTACGAGCAGAAGTACGGGTTCGACATCCAGTCGGGCTTCACCATCGAGGAGCTGTTCGAGCGCGCCAAGCTGCACAAGGAGAAGCTGCTGGCCGACATGGAGAAGCACTCGCGCACGCTCTGGCCGAAGTACTTCGGCAAGAAAGCGCCCATGCCGAAGGAGCGTAATGCGCTGATCGCCCAGATCGTCGCCAAGGTCTCGGAGCAGCATTCGAAGCCTGAGAAGTTCGTCGACGACGTGCGCGCACAGATCCCGGCGCTGGAAAAGTTCGTGCGTGAGCACGACCTGGTGGATCAGGACCCGTCCAAGCCGCTGATCGTGCGCGAAACGCCGGCGTTCAGCCCGACGCGCGGCGTTGCCATCGCTTCGATCGACGCGCCAGGGCCGTTCAATCCGGGAGCGCCGACGTATTACAACGTCAACCCGATGAGCGATTTCACGCCGGAGCGGCAGGAAAGCTTCTTGCGCGAGTACAACGACCGCATGCTGCAGATCCTCAACATCCACGAGGGCGTGCCGGGGCACTACGTGCAGCTGCTGCACTCCAACAAGTCGCCGAGCCTGGTCAAGAGCCTGCTCGGCAACGGCCCGATGGTCGAGGGTTGGGCGGTGTACGCCGAGCGCATGATGCTCGAGAACGGCTGGGGCAATGACGAGCCGGAGCTATGGCTGATGCTCGACAAGTTTCAGCTGCGGGCGACCATCAACACCATCCTCGACTACTCGGTGCACGTACTCGGCATGACGGAGGAGGAGGCGCTGAAGCTGCTGATGCAGGAAGGCTTCCAGACCGAAACCGAGGCGCGCGGCAAGTGGCGGCGCGTGCAGCTGTCGAGCGTGCAGCTGACCAGCTACTTCGCCGGGTTCTCGGAGATCTACGAATTCCGCGAGCAGCAGAAGCAGCAGCTCGGCGCGGCCTTCAACCTGAAGGACTTCCACAACAAGTTCCTGAGCTACGGCTCGGTGCCGGTGAAGACCATCAGGCAGCTGATGACGGAGCCGGCGCAGGCGCAGTAGGAGCGCCTCCTAGGCGCGATTCAGTCGCGCCAAGGTGGCGCTCCTACCTGGCGAGTTCGTAGAGGTATTCGACGAACGACATCGTCGCGCCGTCGAAACCCTGCAGCGCGGGGTTGGACGACTCGATGACGTAGTACTCGTCCGGCGCGTGCGCGCCACTGCCGTGGCCGAGGCCGAAGTGGCCCGAGGCCAGCCGCAGCGGTGCGTCGGTGAACGCGAACCCGGGATACGAGCCGGCGTTGCGCGGCCACAACACCGGCTCGATGCCGGCGCGCCGCAGCACCGCGACCTGCGCCTGGATCAGCGGCGCATCCTTCGACGTGCCGGTCGGGTCGTAACCGCCGGTCACGTTGACCTCGATGTCGCCGTAGCCACGCCTGGCGAGGTGCGCCTTCAGCGCCTTGACCGCGTCGTCCTTCTTCATGTCGGGCACCAGCCGCAGGTCGATCTTGGCCTCGGCGCGGTAGGGCAGCACGGTCTTGCCGCCCGGGCCGGTGTAGCCGCCGACCAGGCCCTGGATGTTGACCGTCGGCTGCGAGATGAGGCGTTCGAGCGCCTTTTGCCACGGCAGGTCGTCGATCCAGTGCGGCGTACCGAACTGCTTCTTCCACTGTTCTTCGCTGCGCCGCCTGGCGCCCTCGGCGACCATTGCGCGCTCATCCTTGCTGATCGGCCGCGGCTTCGGATAGCCGTCGATCGTGATCGTGTTGCCGTCCTTCGACACCAGCGTGTCGAGCGCCTTGACCAGGCGCCACGACGGGCTGTCGACCATGGCTTTCAGCGACGAGTGGATGTCCTTGCCGGGACCGCGGCCCCAGGCCGGGCCGCTGGCGACCAGTTGCAGTTCGACCACGCCCTTGGCACCGAGGCTCACCTGGACGATGCCGTCGAGATCTTGTGCGGCCGACGGCATGAACACGCCGACGGTGTTCTTCAGCGCCGCGGCCACTTCCGGCCGGTGCGCGATCTCGGTGATGTGCGGCGAGCCGATCTCTTCCTCGCCCTCGGCCACCAGCACGAGGTTGACCGGCAGCTTGCGGCCGGTGGCGCGGATCGCGTGCAGCGCGTTCAGCATCGCGGCCTGCGGTCCCTTCTGGTTCACGGCGCCGCGGCCGACCATGACCTTGCCGACGTTGGGCTTGTCGACGATGCGCCCCTCCAGCGGCGGCGCGAGCTTCCATTCGGCGGGATCGAACTGCTTGACGTCGTACATGAAGTACAGGCCGACGGTCTTCGCCGCGCCGGCGTCGAGCGTGGCGAACACGCCGGGCTTGCCCCCGGTCGGGATCACCGCCACCTGCTGGAAGCCAGCGTCGCGCGCGAACCTGGCCATGCGCTCCGCGCCGTCGGGAAAGCCGCGATCCTCGGCGGCGATGGCGGGCGCCGCGATCCACTCGCGCAGCCGCGCCACGGCTTCGTCGTGGCGCTTCGCGACTTCGCGCCGCACGTCGGCGAGATCGTCGTCGGCCGCGGCCACCGGCAGCGCGAGCAGGGCGGCGAAGGCGAGACAGGCGAGGCGGGTCGTGGTCATGAAATGTTCCCTGTGTGCGGTGATGGTCGCGCCTGGGAGGCGCTCCTACAGCGTGAGGCCCGGAGGCAGCGTCGCCGGCAGCTGCAGTTGTGGTACTTCGACAGAGGCGACCGGGTAGGCGCAGTAATCGGCGGCGTAGTAGGCGCTCGGCCGGTGGTTGCCGCTGGCGCCGACGCCGCCGAACGGCGCCGCGCTGCTGGCGCCGGTGGTCTGCTTGTTCCAGTTGACGATGCCGGCGCGGATCTTCCGGTAGAAGCGCTCGTAATCCTCGCGCCGGTCCGACAGCAGGCCGGCCGACAGGCCGTAGCGCGTGCGGTTGGCCTGGACGATGGCCTCGTCCAGCGTGCCGTACCGCACCAGGCTCAGCAGCGGGCCGAAATATTCCTCGTCCGGCAGCTCGCGCACGGCGCTGACGTCGACCACCCCCGGCGTCACGAACGCGGCGCCGCGCTCGAGCCGGCGGGCTTCGATCAGGACTTTCGCGCCGAGGCTGACCAGCCGCTGCTGCGCGGCGAGCAGCGCGCCGGCCGCGGCCGGCGAGATCAACGGCCCCATGAACGGCGGCGGCTCGTCGTTCCACGCGCCGACGCGGATCGTGCCGGCCGCTGTTACCAGTGCCTCGACCAAGTCATCGCCCGCGGCGCCGCGCGGCACGAACAGGCGGCGCGCGCAGGTGCAGCGCTGGCCGCTCGACAGGAACGCCGATTGCACGATCTCGTGCACCGCGGCGCGCGTGTCGGCGACGGTGCCGACGACGAGCGGATTGTTGCCGCCCATCTCGAGCGCGAGGATCTTGTGCGGCTTGTCGGCGAACTGCTGGTGCAGCAGGTGGCCGACGCGCTCGCTGCCGGTGAAGAACAGGCCGTCGAGCTCGGCGTGCGCCGCCACGACCTCGCCGGTGGCGCGCTCGCCCTGCACCAGGTTCAGCACGCCGGCGGGCAGGCCGGCGCGCTCCCACAGCTTCACCGTTTCCCCGGCCACGTGCGGCGTCAGCTCGCTGGGCTTGAACACCACGGTGTTGCCGGCCAGCAGCGCCGGCACGATGTGGCCGTTGGGCAGGTGGCCGGGGAAGTTGTACGGACCGAACACGCCGACCACGCCGTGCGGCTTGTGGCGCAGGGCGTTGGTGGCGCCGGCGGTGGCGGTCTCGGTGACGCCGGTGCGCGCCTGCAACGCGCGCACCGAGATGTCCACCTTGTTGACCATGGACGTCGCCTCGCCGCGCGCGTCCCACAGCACCTTGCCGGTTTCGCGCGCGATGACCTGCGCCAGCGCCTCCTTGTGCTGCTCGAGCTCGCCGGCGAAGCGGCGCACGATCGCTTCGCGCCCGGCGCTGGCCATTGCGCTCCAGTCCTCCGACGCGCGGCGCGCCGCGGCGAAGGCGCGATCCACGTCGGCCGGCGCCGCGGCGTTGCCGGACCACAGGGTGTCGCCGGTGGCGGGATCGCGGCTGTCGAACGCCTTGCCGGCGCCGGCGGCCCAGCGCCCGTCAATGAACAGTTGCCCGCGCTCCATGCTCAGAGCACCGTGGCGCGCACGGGGTCGCCCGGCTTCACGCGCAGCGCCTCGAGCTGGACCTTCGACAGCGGCGCGGTGGCGCCGGAGGGGTTCAGGTCGGCGAGCAGGCAGCGGTACTCGTCGAGCTTGGTGTTGGCGACCAGGTGCGGCACGGCGTTGCTGTCCGCGCCCGCCACGGCCTTCAACAGCCGGCTGCGCTTGATGGTGCGGATGTCGGACGCCGGCGACTCGATGGTCGGGCCGCCGTCGAAGATGTCGATGTAACCCTGCATGCGGAAGTTCTCGCGCTCGAGCAGGTGCAGGGCTGGCGCGGTCTGCGCGTGGACCTTGCCGATCACCGCGCGCGCTTCCGGCGACAGCAGCACGGTGTAGATCGGGTGCTTGGGCATCAGCTCGGCGATGAAGGCCTTGTTGCCCATGCCGACGACGTGCTCGGCATCGCCGTAGTCGATGGTGAAGAAGTGCCGCCCCAGGCCCTCCCAGAACGCCGAGCGGCCTTGCTCGTCCGACACGCCGCGCATCTCGGCGATGACCTTCGCGGCGAAGCGCTGCGGGAACTGCGCCATCAGCATGAAACGGCTGCGTGACAGCAGGTGGCCGGTGCCGCCGGAGCGGAAGGCCGGGTCGAGGTACAGCGAGCACAGCACGCTGGCGCCGGTGTAGTCGTTCGACAGGTACAGCGTCGGCGTGAGGTTGTAGATCTTGAGTTCGCGGCTGGCGTGCACCGTGGTGCCGATGCGGTAGTTGTAGAACGGCTCGTCGAGGCCGCAGGCCGCTTCGACCGCGCAGCAGCCGCCGACCTTGCCGCTGTCGCTGTCTTCGAGCACGAACATGTAGCGCTCGTGGCCGGGCTGCGTCACGGCCTCGGCGAACGAGCGCTCGGACAGCTCGATCTTGGCCTGCAGGAACTCGGCCACCGGTGGTAACGAGGTGAAGCCGACGCCGGCGGTCTTGGCCAGGCGCAGCAGCGCGTCGAGGTCGGCCAGGCGGATGGGACGGATGACGTTCAATGCCAAGACAGGTCTCCCGAGGCAAGCCGCATCAGCAGCAAGGCCGACAATTGCGCGCGCTCGCCGAGGCTCGACAGGCGCATGAACTCGCGGTCGCTGTGGATCTCGCCGCCAACGACGCCGAGGTTGTCGATGTTCGGCAGGCCCGCCGCGGCCAGGTTGTTGCCGTCGCAGCAGCCGCCGGTGGGGCGGAATTCGAGCGCGAGGCCAAGCTGGCGGCCGCAGTCGGCGATCATGCCGGCGAGCTTCTCGATCGGCGGCGTCAGCACCTTCGGGCCGCGCGTGAAGTGGCCGCGCAACTCGAGTTTGAAGCCTTCCTTCTTCTGCGCGTCGCCCAGGATGCGATCGAGCTGCTGGTGCAGCCAGCGCTCGTCGTCGGCGATCGAGGTCCGCACGTTGAACTTGAGCACGCACAGGTCCGGCACGATGTTGGTGGCGCCGCCGCCGTGGACGTAACCGACGTTCAGCGTCACGCCGTCGCGCTGGCCATTGAGCGCGTCCAGCGCGGCGGTCACGTCGGCAGTCGCGCGAATGGCATTGCGGCCGAGGTGCGGGTCGCGGCCGGCGTGGGCGGCGCGGCCGCGCACGATGACGTCGAAGTTGCCGCTGCCCTTGCGCGCGCCGGCCAGGTTGCCGTCCGGGAACGACGGCTCGAACACCAGGCCCAGTGCGTGCCGCGAAGCGGCATCCTTGAACAGCGGCGCCGAACCCTCGGAGCCGACCTCCTCGTCCGGGTTGAGCAGTACCTCCCAGCCGATGCGCTCCTTCCACGGGCTGCGCTCCAGCGCCGATAGCGCCAGCAGCATGACCAGCAGGCCGCCCTTGAGGTCGGCGACGCCGGGCCCGCAGAGCGTGTCCGCGTCGACGATCCGCGCGGACTGGAACGGATGCTGGGCGCTGAACACGGTGTCCATGTGCCCGGCGAGGAAGATCTTCAGCGGCGCGTGCGGCCGCTGGCGCAGCCGCAGCGCGCGGCCGACCGGGTACTCGACGGCCCGGCCGCGATCGTCGGTCACGAGGTGCGCGGGCAGCACGAGGCGCTCGGCGTGCGCGCCGAGCGGCGCGAACAACTCTTCGAGCCGGTCGGCGACGCGGTTCACGCCGGCGGCGTGGTAGCTGCCGGAGTTGATGTTGGACAGGCGCAACAGCTCGTCGCGTTGCGCGGGACCCTGCGCCCGGATCCAGTCCAGGTGCGGGCGATAATCGTTGGGCATGGCGGATTTTAGACGCGGGAGCATGACAACGGCGTGGTAGGCTTGCGCCGCCATGAAAGCCCCCCGATTCCTCGCGCTCGTGGCCGCGCTCTTTTGCGGCAGCGCAGCAGCAGCTCCCGCGCCGTCCGATAGCCCGACCCTGAGGGAAGTGCTCAAGCGCGGCGAGCTGCGGGTCGGCCTCGAGGCCGGTTACATGCCGTTCGAGATGATCGACAAGCGCGGTGAGATCATCGGCTTCGACATCGACCTCGCGCGGCTGATGGCGCGCAAGCTCGGCGTGACGCTGAAGGTGGTCAACCAGGGCTGGGATGGCATCATCCCGGCGTTGCTGACGGGCAAGTTCGACGTCACGTTCGGCGGCATGACCATCACGCCGGAGCGAGCCGAGAGCGTCGATTTCTGCGACCCGTACATCACCATCGGCCAGACCGTGCTGCTGAACCGCAAGCTCGCGGGCAAGGTCACCTCGGTGCAGGACCTCGACCAGCCCGGGTACACGATCCTGTCGAAGCTCGGCACGACCGGCGACATCGCCGCGAAAAAGCACTTCAAGCGCGCGAAGCTGCGCACCTTCGAGCACCAGGCCGAGGCCGCGATCGAGGTGCAGAACGGTCGCGCCGACGGCTTCGTCTACGACCTGCCGTTCAACGCCGTGATGGCGGCGCGTTATCCGGACAGCCTCGCGCACCTGAAGGAGCCGTTCACGCGCGAGGACCTCGGCTGGGCGATCCGCAAGAACGACCCGGCGCTGCGCGCCTGGCTCAACGCGTTCCTGGCCGGCCTCAAGCAGGACGGCACCTACCAGGCCCTGTACCGCAAGTGGTTCGAAGGCAACGCCTGGCTCGCGAACGTCAATTGAAAAGCCCCGTCATGCCCGCGGCAGCGGGCATCCAGGCTGGATTCCCGCATTCGCGGGAATGACGGCGTGAACCGCTGGTTCTGGCACGGCGTCTACGCGGTCATCATCCTCGCGCTCGGCGCGAGCGTGTATGCGATGAGCCAGCGCGTCGACTACGACTGGCGCTGGGAGCGCGTCCCGCAGTACATCGTCAGCCACGAGGGTGAGCGCGTCGTGGCACCGGCCGACGGCATCGTGCGCCTCGACCCGTCGGGGCGCGCGCTCGAGATCCACACGCAGAGCGATCCGCCCGCGGTCACGCGCATCGAGGACGTCGATCGCGTCACGGCGGGCGAGGGCGACCCGGTGTTCGCGGGCGACGTCGTCGCGCTGCGCGAAGGCTGGGCGCCGGGACCGCTGCTGATCGGCCTGTGGATGACGCTTGAGATCTCCGCGCTGTCGCTGGTGTTCGCGCTGGCGCTCGGCCTGGTCACCGGCCTCGGCCGCGTCTCGGCCAACCCGGCGGCCCGCAGCCTCGCGGCGACCTACGTCGAGCTGGTCCGCGGCACGCCGCTGCTGGTGCAGATCTTCATCTTCTACTTCTTCATCGGCACGGTGCTCGAGCTCTCGCCATTGGCGGCCGGCGTCGCGGCGCTGTCCGTGTTCACCGGCGCCTACGTCGCAGAGATCGTCCGCGCCGGAATCGAGGCGGTGCCCCGCGGGCAGATGGAAGCGGCGCGCAGCCTCGGCATGAGCTACGCCCAGGCCATGCGCTTCGTGGTGCTGCCGCAGGCGCTGCGCAAGGCGCTGCCGCCGCTCGCCGGCCAGTTCATCAGCCTGATCAAGGATTCCTCGCTGGTCTCGGTGTTCGCGATCACCGACCTGACCAAGGCCGGCCGCGAGATCGTCAGCTCGACCTTCACGCCGTTCGAGGTGTGGTTCACCGTGGCGCTGATGTACCTGGTGCTGACCGGCAGCCTGTCGCTGCTGGTGCGCCGGCTCGAGCACAGGATGGCCGCCGGTGACTGACGCGCAGATTTCCGTCCGGTGCGTCGGCAAGCGCTTCGCCAACGGCGTGGCGGCGCTGAAGGACGTGTCGCTCGAGGTGCGGCGCGGCGAGGTGGTGGTGGTGGTCGGGCCGAGCGGCTCGGGCAAGTCCACGCTGCTGCGCGCGCTGAACGGCCTCGAGCGCATCAGCGCCGGCGAAGTCTGGGTCGATGGCCAGCCGGTGCACGACCGCCGCACCAACCTGAACCGCCTGCGCACGCGCGTCGGCATGGTGTTCCAGCAGTTCAACCTGTTTCCGCACAAGACCGCGCTCGGCAACATCATGCTGGCGCCGGTGCAGGTCGGCGGCGTGACGCCGGCCGAGGCGCAGGCGCGCGCGCAGCGGCTGCTGGAGAAGGTCGGCCTGGGCGAGCGCGGCGGCAGCTACCCGGCGCAGCTGTCCGGCGGCCAGCAGCAGCGCGTGGCCATCGCCCGCGCGCTGGCGATGCAGCCGGACGTCATGCTGTTCGACGAGCCGACCAGCGCGCTGGACCCCGAACTGCGCGGCGAGGTGCTGGAAGTGATGAAGGCGCTGGCCGTGGAGGGCATGACCATGGTGGTGGTCACCCACGAGATGGCCTTCGCCGAGGCGGTCGCCGACCGCGTGCTGTTCATGGACGGCGGCGAACTGGTCTACCAGGACGCACCCGCCGGCTTCTTCGGCAACGCGCAGAACGAGCGCCTGAGGACGTTCCTGGGCCAGGTCCTGAAGGCTTAGCGATAGACTGCCGGCGCGATGCCCCCGTAGCTCAGTGGATAGAGCAGCCGCCTCCTAAGCGGCAGGTCGGACGTTCGATTCGTCTCGGGGGCGCCAAACAAAAAGGGCGCCAGTGGCGCCCTTCTTGTTTGAAACGATTCCGGATCAGTTGCCGGACGCGCCGCTGCCCTCGAAGTCCTGGTCCTGGCCGTCGACGACGATCAGGCTGGCCGCGCCGATGACGATGATCAGTGGCAGCCAGCCGCCCCACGCCGCCGCGACGCCTCCCTCTTCCTGGCGCACGATGAACGCGCGCTCGACATCCACGCCATTGAGCAGGAAGCGGCCGGTGTCCTGCCGGTATTCCGCGCGGAGCGGCGCGACGCCGGCGAGGCGCTGGCCTTCGTTGGCGATCTGCAACGCGAAGCCGCGCGCGACCGGCGCGCCGGCGGCGGCGCCGAAGCCGACGTGGTAGACGAGTTGTGCCGTGACGGCATCGCTCTCGGCATAGCGGGTATCGATTTCACCGGCCGTCGCGCCGGTCGCTGCGACCATGCCGGCAAGCAGAGTCAGGATGCGCATGTGGTTTCCCTCGTTCAGGACGCCGAAAAAGGACATCCGGGGCACGATAAACCCTGGGGGGCCGCGGGGTCAATCAAGCCGTGGGCCCGGCGCCAGCGAGCGGCCTAGTGCATCGCGTGCCCAGATGCCCAGGCCGACGACAGCGAGCAGCAAGCCGAGGCCGATCCAGCGCTCCAGCGGCTCGCGCTCGCGCCGGATTTCCCTCTCGATTTCGCCACGCAGGGTGGCCCGCAATGCCTCGAGGCGCTCGGGCGAGGGCTGCAGGTGCGGCCCGCGCTGCCGCAGCTCCACCACGAGATTCAGCTCGACCGACTGGGCGATCTCGGCCTCGCTCCAGGCCGGCAGGCGCCAGCGCTGCTCGCCGTACCAGGCGGCGATGCCGAGGCCGACGGCGGCGAGCAGAAAAGCGAGCAGGCGGGGGTTGCGCAGCAGCATCGGGGCTCCGGAAACCGCGGCGCAGTCTACAGGTGAACACACCACCCGCCGCATCGCAGCACGGTGCGGTAAGGCACCACCCGCGGTTCGCGCGGGGGCTTCGGCTAGAATGACGCGCCGCCGGGGCGGGGATCCCCGTCATCGTTCGAGAGAGCACATGCGCGTCGGCGTTCCCAGGGAGATCAAGAACCACGAATATCGCGTCGGCCTGACGCCCGCCGGCGTGCGCGAGCTGTGCGAGCGCGGCCACCAGGTCCTGGTCGAGAAGGGCGCGGGCGGGGGCATCGGCCTCGCCGACGAGCTCTACGTGAACGCCGGGGCCAAGCTCGCGGCCGGGGCGGCCGAGGTCTTCGCCAAGGCCGACATGATCGTCAAGGTCAAGGAGCCGCAGCCCAAGGAATGCAAGATGCTGCGCGAGGGTCAGGTGCTGTTTACCTACCTGCACCTCGCGCCGGATCCCGAGCAGACCCGGGGGCTGGTGAAGTCGGGCGCGGTGGCCATCGCCTACGAAACCGTCAGCGACGGCCGCGGCGGCCTGCCGCTGCTGGCGCCGATGAGCGAGGTCGCGGGCCGCATGTCGATCCAGGCCGGCGCGCACGCGCTGGAGAAAGCGCAGGGCGGCCTCGGCGTGTTGCTCGGCGGCGTGCCCGGCGTGGTGCCGGCGGAAGTCGTGGTCATCGGGGGAGGTGTCGTCGGCTACAACGCGGCGCGCGTCGCGATCGGCATGGGCGCGAAGGTCACGGTGCTCGACCGGTCGGTGCCGCGGCTGAAGTACCTCGACGAGTTGTTCGAGAACCGCCTGTTGACCCTCTATTCCACGACCGACGCGCTGGAGCATGCCGTGACGCGCGCCGACCTCGTCATCGGCGCCGTGCTGGTGCCGGGCGCAGCGGCGCCGAAGCTGGTGACGCGCGCGATGCTCAAGAAAATGCGGCCGGGCGCCGTGGTCGTCGACGTCGCCATCGACCAGGGCGGCTGTTTCGAGACCAGCCGGCCGACCACGCACCAGGATCCGACCTACGTGGTCGACGGCATCGTCCACTATTGCGTTGCCAACATGCCGGGCGGCGTCGCGCGCACGTCCACGTTCGCGCTGACCAACGCCACGCTGCCGTACGTGCTGGGGCTGGCCGACAAGGGCTACCAGAAAGCGCTGCGGGACGACGCCAACCTCCTCGAGGGACTCAACGTCCACCACGGCGCCATCACCTACAAGGCGGTCGCGGAAGCGCTGGATTACGATTACGTCGCCCCCCAGGACGCGCTGAAGAAGCGCTGAGGCCCTGGCCGCAGCATCCTGAATGACTGAAGCATCAGACGGAGCCTCACCATGATTGCCCATCGCACCCTTGTTCTCCTGACGGCCCTGGCCGGCACCGCCCTCGGCGGCGGCGCCATCGCGCAGTCGCTGGCCGCGGCGCCGGCGGCGGCGAAGGCCGCGCCGAAGTCGGTCAAGGACATCAAGGGATGCATGGAGGCCAACCTGGTCAAGCGCGGAGCGCTGCGCGACCTGCAGCTCGGCATGTTCGACAAGGAAGGCAAGGTGCGCGACATGAAGGTGCGCCTGTACTGGAAGCCGTCGAAGAGCGGCGGCTCGCGCGTGCACCTGCGCATCGTCGAGCCCGTCGCCATGGTCGGGTCGGCCTACCTGATGGTGCAGGAAGGCGCGAGCGAGGAGGTCTATTTCTACCTGCCGGGCGCTGACCGCGCGCTGCGCATCACCGGCCAGAACATGGGCGAGCCGCTGTGGGGCACCGACTTCAGCTACGGCGAGATCAAGCAGGTCATGGGCCTGCTGGTCAGCGGCGACGCGTCGCGCGGCGCGGATGCGACCGTCGGTGGGCGCAGCGCGTACGTGGTGGAAACGCAGACCTCGGCGGCCGAGACCGGCTACCGCAAGGTGGTGTCGTATGTGGACCAGGCCACCTGCGTGCTGCTCAAGAGCGAGTTCGTCGCCACCGGCGACAAGCCGCGCAAGGTGCTCGAGGGCGACGTCGCCTCGATGCTGCAGGCCGACAGGTACTGGGCGATGCTGTCCTACAAGATGTCCGACCTGAACCGCAACACCTACACCATGCTGGCGCTGAGCGACCTGTCGATCGACGAGCGCCTCTCCGAGAAGCTCTTCTCGCCGAAGGAGTTCTTCGCGTACACGCCTTGAGGGGCCGCCTGGCAGGTGCCCAAAAAACAAGCCCAGCCGTCAGGCTGGGGCTTCTGCATTGGCTCCCGGGGTTGGACTCGAACCAACGACCCAGTGATTAACAGTCACTTGCTCTACCGACTGAGCTACCCGGGAATGGAATGGAGACGCGGCAGGGGCGCGCATTCTTGTGGCGCACCCCTCCGGAATCAATCAATCGGTATGATGCCGCGTCCTGAATAGCGGGAGCTGTTCCAGGTGGATGGGTCGAAGGTCCGGGAGTGCGCCGTACTGATCGTGGACGTGGCCGACAGCACCCGGCTGCGGACCAAGATTGGCGATGCTGCCGCCGAGCAGCGCATCCGCCAGTTGCTGGACGGCATCATCGCCACCTCGCGGTCGCGCCGGGGCGAATTCATCAAGTCCTACGGTGACGACGTGCTGGCGGTGTTCGACGGGCACGCCGTCAGCGCCGCGGTCGACACCGCGATGGTGGCCCAGCGCATGGCCGCCAGCGCCGGCCTGGACCTGTACGCCGGCCTGCATGCCGGCCCGGTCGAGTTTCGCGAGACCATGGGCCACCCGGACGCGGTGGGCCTGACCATCAGCGTCGCCGCGCGCCTGCACAAACTGACCGGCGCGCCCGGCCGCATCTTCCTGGCCGAGGAGTGGATCAGCGCACTGTCCCCGGAACTGCGCCGCCGCGCCAAGCTCTACGGGCCGCGCGAGCTCAAGGGTGTGGGCATGGTGAACGTCTGGACCGTGGACTGGCAGGACTCGTCCATGGAGACCCAGGTGGTGCCGCTCGCTGCCGTGCCGGTCGCGGCGTCGGCAGCGCTCACCTTGCGCCACGGCGCCAGCACCGTGCGCCTGCCCGATCGCGGCACTTACGTCATCGGGCGCGGCGCGACGGCGACGCTGTGCGTGCCGGACCCGGAGCCGCGCGTGTCGACGGCGCACCTGCAACTCGAGCACACCGCGATGGGATGGTTCGTGCAGGACATCAGCCGCAACGGCACCTGGTTGCGCGACCGCGGTACGGGCGAGGAGCGGCAGCTGCCGCACATCAGCCGCATCATGCTGCCGCGCGCCGGCGACCTGTGCCTGGGCCGCGCGTTCACCGACGATCCGGAACGGCAATTCACCGTGTGTTTCGACGCCACCGACGCCTGAGCGGCGCGAGGCCGTGGCTTTGCGCCACCCGGGGAGACTAAAATCCCGAGACGACGCGAAGGAGGCCAGGGACCGTCATGACTCATGCACCGAGCGCCGAAGCTTCCGCGGTATTCATCCGGGCGCAGCAGCTGCGTGCCTCGGGCAAGTCGGCGCACACACGGGAAATCATCGACCTGTGCCAGCGCGCCATCAAGATGGATCCGGCGTTCGCGCGCGCCTGGGCGTTGCTCGCCGTGAGCCAGACGCTGCTCGGTTTCGACGCCGGACCCGGCGAGGACGGGGCCCAGGCCGCCGACAAGGCCCTGGCGCTCGACCCGAACCTGGCCGAGGCCCACGCCGTTAAGGGGCGCGTGCTGCTCGGCTGCGGCAACGCCGACGCGGCCAAGATCGAGGTTGAACAGGCCCTCCAGCTCGATCCCGAGTCGTACGACGTGAACGCGGTCGCGGCCCGCTATTTCATCGCGACCAAGAAGTACGGCGACGCCATCAAGCACCTGACCAAGGCCGAGAACCTCATGCAGTCCGACGTCTGGTCACTCGGCATGGCGCTGCAGTGCCATGAGGCGCGCGGCGACAACGTCGGCGCCCGCATGGCCGCCCAGCACGGCATGGAACGCATCAACAAGATCCTGGCGGCCGACCCCGAACACGCGGACGCACTCGAGCGTGGCGTCACCACGCTGCTGCGGCTGGGCCAGTCGGCCAAGGCCAAGGATTGGGCGGAGAAAGTGCTGAAGCTCAATCCCGACAGCCGCAGCCTGCGCTACAACATGGCCTGCGCGATGGTGCAGCTCGGCAATTTCGACCGCGCCAGCGAGCTGCTCGAGCCCGTCGCGGCGGCCTGCGTCCGCCAGGGCATCGAGTGGTTCATGGTCGATACGGATCTCGACCCGATCCGCAAGAGCGCCCGCTTCAAGCAAATGATGGAAGCGGCCGAGGCGCGCCTGGCGGGCGCGGCCAGCTAGCCGACGAGCGCCCTGATGCGCGCGACGGATTCCGCCAGCACCGCGTCGCTGGTGGCGAACGACAGCCGCAGGTAGCCCGGCGCGCCGAAGGCCGAGCCCGGCACCACGGCCACGCGCGCCTTCTGCAGCAGCACGTCGGCCAGCTCCAGGTCGTCCTTGCAACCCAGCTTCCGCATCGCTCCCTCGAAACTCGGGAACGCGTAGAACGTGCCGTCGCCCGGCTCGCACTTCACGCCGGGAATGCCGTTGAGGCCGGCCACCAGGCGGTCGTGCCGGCCCTTGAACGCCTTGCACATCTCGGCCACACACTCCTGCGGGCCATTCAGCGCAGCTTCGGCCGCGACCTGCGCGATCGAGTTGGGGTTCGAGGTGGACTGAGACTGGATGTCGGTCATGGCGGTGATCAGCCGGGCGGGGCCGCAGGCCCAGCCGATGCGCCAGCCGGTCATCGAATAGGTCTTCGAGACGGCGTGGATCACGACCGTGCGCTCGTACAAGTCCGGGCACACGTTGATGAGGTTCACGAAGGGCTCGCCCGTCCACAGGATTTTCTCGTACATGTCGTCGGTGGCGATCAGCACGTGCGGGTGCTTGCGCAGCACCTCGCCGAGCGCCTTCAGCTCTGCGCGCGTGTAAGCCATGCCCGTCGGGTTCGACGGCGAGTTGATCCAGAACAGGCGCGTCTTCGGCGTGATCGCCTGGTCGAGCTGCGCCGGCGTGATCTTGAAGCGCGTCGCGGCGGTGGTCGGGAGGATCACCGGCGTGGCGCCCGCCAGCAGCACCATGTCCGGATAGCTCACCCAGTACGGCGCCGGGATGATGGACTCGTCGCCGTCGTCGAGCAGGGCCTGGCACAGGTTGTAGCAGGCCTGCTTGCCGCCGTTGGACACTTGCACCTGGTTGGGCTTGTACTCGAGCGCATTGTCGCGCTTCATCTTGGCGACGATGGCCTGCTTCAGGCTCGGGATGCCGCCGACGGCGGTGTACTTGGTGAAGCCGTCGCGGATGGCCTTGTGCGCGGCCTCCTTGATGTGGGCCGGAGTATCGAAGTCCGGCTCGCCCGCACCCAGCGACATCACGTCCACGCCCTGCGCCCTGAGCTCCGCCGCCTTGGCCGTCACGGCCAGGGTCGGGGAGGGCTTGATGCGGCCAACGCGCTGCGACAGGTGGAAAGACACGTTTCGTTTCCGGCGACTGCGTCTGGACGGGCTTCGAAAAACGGCGGGCGATGATACCGAAATTCCGCCGGGTCGGGCGCCCGCCTATACTCGCCGGCCGGGGGTCTTCCAGCCATGCATTCCACCAGCAAATTGTTCATTGCGGCGCTGACGCTGCTCGCCGCGGCCTGCGGGCGTGATCCTGGTGTCGGCGGCACGACCAGCGAAGCCGAGCGGGCCACGGCCGACGCCAACGCGCGCATGGCCGCGGGCCTGAAGCTCGACGAGCCACAGGCCTTCGAGGACGCCGCGCGCGGGCTCATCGCGCGGCCCACCGGGCAGGTCAGGTCCGCCGAGGGTGCGGTGCTGGTCGACTTCGATCTTGCGTTCCTGCAGGGCGCCGCGCCGGCGACGGTCAACCCGAGCCTCTGGCGCCAGGCGCAGCTCAACGCGCACATCGGCCTGTTCAAGGTGGCCGACGGCATCCACCAGCTGCGCGGCTTCGACATCGCCAACATGACGCTGATCGACGGCCAGACCGGCTGGATCGTCGTCGACCCGCTGACCGCGCGCGAGAGCGCGGCCGCTGCCATCGCTTTCGCGCGCCAGCACCTTGGCGACCGGCCGGTCAGCGCGATCATCTTCACGCACAGCCACGCCGACCACTTCGGCGGCGTGCTCGGCGTGACCTCGGCGCAGGACGCCGCGGCGCGCAAGCTGCCCATCGTCGCCCCTGAAGGGTTCATGGAGGAAGCGACCAGCGAGAACGTGATGGTGGGCACCGCGATGGGGCGGCGCTCGGGCTTCCAGTTCGGCAAGGACCTGCCGCGCAACGCCAAGGGCTTCGTCGACGCGGGCCTGGGCAAGGGCGTGGCCTACGGCACCTTCGGCATCCTGCCGCCGACGCAGCTGATCGGCGCGGACACGCAGGAATTGACGCTCGACGGCGTGCGCTTCGTGTTCCACAACACGCCGAACACGGAGGCGCCGGCGGAGATGACCTTCGAGATTCCGGCGCTGAAGGCCTATTGCGGCGCCGAGATCCTGGCGCAGACCATGCACAACCTGCTGCCGGTGCGCGGCGCCAAGGTGCGCGATTCGCTCGGCTGGAGCGGCTACCTCGACGATGCCCTCGGGCGGCTGGACGGCGTCGAGGTCTACTTCGCGTCGCACAACTGGCCGCTGTGGGGCCGCGAGCGCATCGCGCAACACATCACGGCGCAGCGCGACATGTACAAGTACACGCACGACCAGACCGTGCGGCTGATCAACGCCGGTTACACCGCGAGCGAGATCGCCGAGCAGGTGAAGCTGCCGGCCTCGCTGCAGTCCTATTTCGGCGCGCGCGGCTACTACGGCGACCTGCGCCACAACGTCAAGGCGGTCTACCAGTTCTACATGGGGCTGTACGACGGCAACCCGGCGCGGCTCGACCCGCTGCCGCCCGAGGTCACCGCGCCGCGTTACCTTGGGCTGATGGGCGGCCGGGCCGGCGTGCTCAAGGCCGCGCAAGCCGCCTACGACAGCGGCGACTTCCGCTGGGCCGCGGAGCTGCTCAATCACGTGATGTTCGCGGAGACCGGCGACGCGGACGCCAAGGCATTGCTGGCCCGGACGTATGAGCAGATGGCCTACATGTCCGAGGCCTCGACCTGGCGCAACAGCTACCTGACTGCGGCGGCCGAACTGCGCAACGGTCCGCCGAAGAAGGGCCTCGACCGCACGCGCTTCCTCGAGGTGCTGCTGCACACGCCGACCGAGCGCTTCCTCGACGCCATGGCGGCGGCGCTCAACGGCCCGGACGCCGAGGGCAAGGACCTCAAGATCAACCTCGTGCTGACCGACAAGAAGGAGTCGCACGTGCTGTGGATCGAGCACGCGGTGCTGCATCACCGCGCCGGGCCTCCGGCAACGGACGCCAACGCCACGCTGGCGCTTACGCACGAGATGTTCGTGCGCCTGGTGGCCGGCGCCGCGGGCGCCAGGGACCTGCTGCTCAGCGACGACGTCAAGGTCACCGGCAGCCGCGTGGACCTGGGCCGCTTCTTCGGGCTGCTCGACAAGGCCCCCGGCACCTTCGCCATCGTCACGCCCTGAGGGGTTGGCGCAAACGCTAGAATTGCGGCCCGAGTTCCGCCGGAGCCGCTATGGACATTCTGCTCGACCCGCAGGTCTGGATCGCCTTTTTCACGCTGACGGCGCTCGAGATCGTCCTCGGCATCGACAACATCATCTTCATCTCGATCCTGGCGGCCAAGCTGCCGGCCGACCAGCGCGAGCGCGCGCGCAAGACCGGTCTCGCGCTCGCCGCAGTCACGCGCCTGCTGCTGCTGTTCTCGCTGGCCTGGATCATGGGCCTGACCCAGCCGCTGTTCACGGTGCTCGGAATGGACGTGTCGCTGCGCGACCTGATCCTGATCTTCGGCGGCCTGTTCCTTCTCGCCAAGAGCACGATGGAGATCCACGACCGCCTCGAGGGCGAGGAGGGCCACGCCGCCGCGCGCGTGCCGGCCTCGTTCAATGCCGTCATCGGCCAGATCCTGCTGCTCGACGTGGTGTTCTCGCTCGACTCGATCATCACCGCCGTCGGCATGGTGCAGAACGTCTGGGTCATGGCCGCGGCCATTGTCGTTGCGGTTGTTGTCATGGTGCTGTTCGCGAACACAGTCAGCGGGTTCGTCGAGCGGCACCCGACGATCAAGATGCTTGCGCTGAGCTTCCTGATGCTGATCGGCACGGCGCTGGTCGGCGAGGGCCTCCATTTCCACATCCCGAAGGGCTACATCTATTTCGCGATGGCGTTCTCGGTGGCGGTCGAGATGCTGAACATCCGCTACCGCAGGATCGCGCAGCCGGTGCGGCTGCACGACGCCTACCATGCCCCCACGAAGCGCGATGGTGGCTGAGCGCGCGACCGCGGGCCGCTTCGAGCTCAAGGCCGATTGGCCGCCGGCCGGCGACCAGCCGGCGGCCATCGACGCGCTGGTGCGCGGCCTCAACGACGGCCTGTCGCACCAGACCCTGCTGGGTGTCACCGGCTCGGGCAAGACCTTCACCATCGCCAACGTGATCTCCCGGCTGCAGCGGCCGACCCTGGTGCTGGCGCCGAACAAGACGCTGGCCGGGCAGCTCTACGGCGAGTTCCACGAGTTCTTCCCGGGCAACGCGGTCGAGTACTTCGTCTCGTACTACGACTACTACCAGCCCGAGGCCTACGTCCCCTCGACCGACACCTACATCGACAAGGACAGCTCGATCAACGAGCACATCGAGCAGATGCGGCTGTCGGCGACCAAGGCCATCCTCGAGCGCCGCGACGCCATCATCGTGGCGTCCGTCTCCGCCATCTACGGCCTCGGCGACCCGGAGCAATACTTCAAGATGGTGCTGCACCTGGTCAAGGGCGAAAAACTCGGCCAGCGCGAGCTGCTCAAGCGCCTCACCGAGATGCAGTACACGCGCAACGACCTCGAGATCAAGCGCGCCACCTACCGCGTGCGCGGCGACGTCATCGACATGCACCCGGCTGAGTCCGACGACGAGGCGGTGCGCATCGAGCTGTTCGACGATGCGATCGAGTCGATCACCGTGTTCGACCCGCTCACCGGCGAGCTCAAGCGCAAGGTGCCGCGCTACACGGTGTTCCCGGCCACGCACTACGTCACGCCGCGCGAGCGCGTACTCGAGGT
>JANNKD010000056.1:0-3186 GCA_031396115.1 Gammaproteobacteria bacterium | reverse complement strand
CGCGGATCAGGCCCGTGGCCGGGTTGACCTTGATCTGCAGTTTCATCACGTCGCCGCAAGCGGGGGCGCCGACCATGCCGGTGCCGACCGTGTCGTCGCCCTTGTCGAAGGAGCCGACGTTGCGCGGATTTTCGTAGTGTTCGATGACTTTGTCGCTGTAGGCCATGGTGGTCTCCTTGATGCGATGCTTAGTGCGCTGTCCACTGAATCGTCGAGATGTCGATGCCGTCCTTGTACATCTCCCAAAGCGGCGACAGGTCTCTCAACTTGGCCACGCGGTCGCGGATCAGACTCGCCGCGTGGTCGATTTCTTCGACGGTCGAAAACCGTCCAATCGTCATGCGCAGGCTCGAATGCGCGAGTTCGTCGCTTCGGCCGAGCGCGCGCAGCACATAGCTCGGCTCCAGACTCGCGCTCGTGCAGGCCGAGCCCGACGACACCGCGATGCCTTTGCAGCCCATGATCAATGACTCGCCTTCGACGAAGTTGAAGCTCATGTTCAGGTTGTGCGGCACACGCTTTTCAAGGTGGCCATTGACGAAGACCTGCTCGACGTCGCTCAAGCCACGCAGCAGGCGCTGCTGCAACATGCGGGCACGCTCGCCTTCGACCGCCATCTCTTCGCGTGCAATACGAAACGCCTCGCCCATGCCCACACACTGGTGCGTTGGCAGCGTGCCCGAACGCATGCCGCGCTCATGGCCACCGCCGTGCATCTGCGCTTCGATGCGCACGCGCGGCTTGCGGCGCACGTAGAGCGCGCCGATGCCCTTGGGGCCGTAGGTCTTGTGCGAGGCCAGGCTCATCAGGTCGACCGGCAGCGTGGCCAGATCGATCTGCACCTTGCCAGTGGCCTGAGCCGCGTCGACGTGAAAGACGATGCCGCGCTCGCGGCAGATGGCACCCAGCGCCGCGATGTCCTGGATGACCCCGATCTCGTTGTTGACAAGCATCACCGCGACCAGGATCGTGTCGGGCCGCAACGCGTCCTTGAACTTGTTGAGGTCGACGAGGCCGTCTTCCTGCACATCGAGGTAGGTGACCTCGAAGCCCTGGCGCTCCAGTTCGCGCATCGTGTCGAGGACCGCCTTGTGTTCGGTCTTCACGGTGACGAGGTGCTTGCCCTTGGTTTTGTAGAAGTGCGCCGCGCCCTTCAACGCCAGATTGATGCTCTCGGTGGCGCCTGACGTCCAGACGATTTCGCGCGGGTCAGCGCCGACCAGTGCCGCCACCTGTTCGCGCGCTTTCTCCACGGCCGCTTCGGCTTCCCAGCCCCAGGCGTGGCTGCGCGACGCCGGGTTGCCGAAATTCTCGCGCAGCCACCGCACCAAGGCATCGACCACACGCGGATCGCACGGCGTGGTGGCGCTGTAGTCGAGGTAGATCGGGAAGTGCGGCGTCATGTCCATCGCAAACAACTCACTTAGGCTTGTTGGTCTTACTTGGCCAGGGCCGCGCCGAGCGCGAACACCGAGTTCGGGCCGGTGACGCGGATCGGCTTGACCACCGGCACCGAAGAGATGGCGCGTTTCATCGGCGCCTGCTCGGCCACCGACACCCCCTTGGCGATCTGCTCGTCGACCAGCTTCTTCAGCGTCACCGAGCTCAGGAAATCGATCATCTTGTGGTTCAGCGCCGTCCACAGGTCGTGCGTCATGCACTTGCCGGTGTCGTCGCCCATGCAATGCTCCTTGCCGCCGCAGCCGGTGGCGTCCAGCGGCTCGTCCACGGCCAGGATGATGTCGGCCACGGTGATCTCGGCCGAATCGCGGCCGAGCGAGTAGCCGCCGCCGGGGCCGCGCGTGCTCTCCACGAGTTCGTGGCGGCGCAGCTTGCCGAACAACTGCTCGAGGTAGGACAGCGAGATCTGCTGGCGCTGGCTGATGGCTGCAAGGGCCACGGGCCCGTTCGTCGAGCGAAGGCCCAGATCGATCATCGC
The DNA here is from genome assembly GCA_031396115.1 of Gammaproteobacteria bacterium. Lineage (GTDB taxonomy): Bacteria > Pseudomonadota > Gammaproteobacteria > Nevskiales > Nevskiaceae > JACPFV01. The sequence goes on along the minus strand of JANNKD010000056.1, from coordinate 1,247 downwards.
GGTGACGGCAAAACGGCCTTTGGTGGTCAAGCGCATGGGGAACTCCTTGAAGAGGGGTGCTATCCCGAGCAGATTGCTCAAGTTTAGCGGAAGCCGACTGATTCGGTCGGATACCCGTCAGGAAGTTCCCAGGCGTTTGGAAAGGTTTTTGACCCAGCCGTCGCTCGTCGACTCGATCAGATCGAGCACGCGCTCGAAGTCGGCCGCCCCGCCGACGTACGGGTCCGGCACCTCGACAGGGGCGAACAAGTGCAGCTCGGCGCGGCAGGCGCCCTGCGGTGCCGAACGCCGCAGATCGGCCAGGTTGTCCTCGTCCATCGCCAGGATCAGGTCGAAACGGTGGAAATCAAGCGCCGCCACCTGCCGCCCGCGCAGTGCGGACAGGTCGTAGCCACGTGTCGCCGCGTGGCGCTGCGAGCGTGCATCGGGCGGGCTGCCGATGTGCCAGGAGCCGGTGCCGGCCGAATCCACGACGATCCGGTCGCCCAAACCGGCCGCTTCGAGCTTGGCGCGCAAGACCGCCTCGGCCGTCGGCGAGCGGCAGATGTTGCCCAGGCAGACCATGAGCACTTTCACGGCTTGCCACCCGTCAGCGGGACGACATTGCTGTCGTGGCCGGCGGCACCAAAGGCCTGCTCGCGCAGCAACGCCAACTGGTCGCGCACCCGCGCCGCCTTCTCGAACTCGAGGTTCTTGGCGTGCTCGAGCATCTGCTTTTCGAGCTGCTTGATGCGCTTGGCGAGGTCCTTCTCGTCGAAGGCACCGACCTCGGCCGCCAGTTGCGCCTTGGCCAGATCTTCCTTGGCCGTCTTGTCGGAGACCACGCCGTCGATCATCTCACGCACTTGCTTGATCACGCTGCGCGGCGTGATGCCGTGCTCGGTGTTGTACGCGATCTGCTTCGTGCGACGGCGATCGGTCTCGTCGATCGCCTTTCGCATCGAGTCGGTGATCTTGTCCGCGTACATGATCACGCGGCCGTTCACGTTGCGCGCCGCGCGGCCGATCGTTTGGATCAGCGAACGCTCCGCGCGCAAGAAACCTTCTTTGTCCGCGTCGAGGATCCCGATCAACGACACTTCGGGGAGATCCAAACCCTCACGCAGCAGGTTGATGCCGACCAGCACGTCGAAGATGCCCAGCCGCAGGTCGCGCAGGATCTCGACCCGCTCGAAGGTGTCGAGCTCGGAGTGAATGTAGTGCGTCCGGATGCCGGCCTCGTTGATGTAGTCGGCCAGGTCCTCGGC
>JANNKD010000062.1:0-6089 GCA_031396115.1 Gammaproteobacteria bacterium | reverse complement strand
CGGCGGCCGCGACCCGCAAGGGCCACGCGGTGAAGTCGCCGATGGTCGGCACGTTCTACCGGGCGCCGTCGCCGGGCGCCAAATCCTTCGTCGAGGTCGGCCAGACCGTCAAGCAGGGCCAGACGGTGTGCATCATCGAGGCCATGAAGATGCTGAACCAGATCGAAGCCGACGCCTCCGGCGTGATCACCGAGATCCTGATCGAGAACGGCCAGGCGGTGCAGTTCGACCAGCCGCTGTTCATGATCGAGCCGGCCTGAGGCCAATGTTCAACAAGATCCTGATCGCCAATCGCGGCGAAATCGCGCTGCGCATCCTGCGCACCTGCCGCGAACTCGGCATCAAGACGGTGGCGGTCCACTCCACCGCCGACCGCGAGCTCAAGCACGTGCTGCTGGCCGACGAGGCCGTGTGCATCGGCCCCCCGCCGGCCGGACAGAGCTACCTGAACATGGCGGCCATCATCAGCGCCGCCGAGGTCGCGCAGGCCGACGCCGTGCACCCGGGCTATGGCTTCCTGTCGGAGAACGCCGACTTCGCTGAAAGTGTGGAGAAGAGTGGCTTCACCTTCATCGGCCCCCGGCCCGAAACCATCCGGCTGATGGGCGGCAAAACCACGGCCAAGGCCGCCATGATCGCCGCCGGCATGCCGTGCGTGCCGGGCTCGGTGGGCGTGCTGCCCGAGGACGAGGCCGAGTGCCACGCAACCGCGGCCAAGGTCGGCTACCCGGTGCTGATCAAGGCGGCCTCGGGCGGCGGTGGACGCGGCATGCACGTGGTGCGCGCCGAGTCCGAGCTGATCCAGAAAATCCAGCTGGCGCGGGTCGAGGCGGCGGCCGCGTTCCGCGACGGCAGCGTGTTCCTCGAGAAGTACCTGGAGACGCCGCGCCACATCGAGGTGCAGGTGCTGGCCGACGCCCACGGCAACGTCGTCCACCTGGGCGAGCGTGACTGCTCGATGCAGCGGCGCAACCAGAAGGTAGTCGAGGAATCGCCGGCGCCGCACATCAGCCAGGCCCAGCGCGACGAGATCGGCATGATCTGCGTCGAGGCCTGCCGGCGCATCGGCTACCGCAGCGCCGGCACCATGGAATTCCTCTATGACGAGGGCAAGTTCTACTTCATCGAGATGAACACCCGCATCCAGGTCGAGCACCCGGTCACCGAGCAGGTCACCAGCGTGGACCTGATCAAGGAGCAGATCCGCATCGCCGCCGGCGAGCCGCTGATCCTGCGCCAGGACCAGTTGCGGCCGCGCGGCCACGCCATCGAGTGCCGCATCAACGCCGAGGACCCGCGCCGCTTCACGCCGTCGCCCGGCACGGTGCTGAAGTACCACGTCCCTGGCGGCCTGGGCGTGCGGCTCGACTCGCACCTGTACGCCGGCTACACCGTGCCGCCGAACTACGACTCGATGATCGCCAAGCTCATCATCCACGGCCCCACCCGCGAGGCCGCCATCGAGCGCATGCAGGTGGCGCTGTCCGAGATGATCGTGGACGGCATCCGCACCAACATCCCGCTGCAGCGGCGCATCATGCAGGACAAGGTTTTCCGCGCCGGCGGACATCACATTCATTACCTGGAAGAGATGCTGGCCGAGTGGGAGTAGGAGCGCCTCTCAGGCGCGATGGGTTCGCGCCAACGAGTCGCGCCTGAGAGGCGCTCCTACAATGGGCGCTATGCCCCTCCCCCAGCTCGTCGTCCTCACCCTCCACCCCGAGTTCGCCGAGGAGATCCTCCTCGCCCACGGCGCGCAGTCCGTGACCCAGGTGGACGCCGCCGACGACCCGGTGCTCGAACCTGCCCCCGGCCAAGCGCCGCTGTGGCCGCGCACGCGCACCGTCGGCCTGTTCGACGAGGGCTGCGACTTCGCCCCGGTGGTCGCCGCGCTGCGCGACACGCTGCCGGACGGCGCCCACACCATCATCACCAGCGCCGAGCTGGAGGAGCAGGACTGGGTCCGCATCTGGCTGCGCGACTGGCAGCCGCTGAAGTTCGGCAGCCGCCTGTGGGTCAGCCCGCGCGCCAAGCTCGCCGAGATCCGCGATCCCGGCGCCGTGATCGTCGCGCTCGATCCCGGGCTGGCCTTCGGCACCGGCACCCATCCCAGCACGGCGCTGTGCCTGGAGTGGCTGGCCGCGGCGCAGCTCGACCGCAAGACCGTGCTTGACTACGGCTGCGGCTCGGGGCTGCTGGCCATCGCCGCGCTCAAGCTCGGCGCCGCGCGCGCCGACGCCGTGGACATAGACCCGCAGGCGCTGCTCGCCACGCGCGAGAACGCGCACGCCAACGGCGTCGAGCACCGGCTGCGCGCCTGCGGCGCCGACGCGTTCGCCGCGACACCGCACGACGTGGTGCTGGCCAACATCCTGGCGCGGCCCCTGATCGAGCTGGCGCCGCGCCTGTGCCAGTCGCTGGCGCCAGGCGGCGACATCGTGCTGGCCGGGTTGCTCGACGCGCAGGCCGCCGAGGTGATCCGGGCGTACGCACCGTGGTGCGAATGGGCCGCGCCGGGGCGCCACGAGGGCTGGACGCGGTTGCACGGGCGCCGCCGCCGCTGAAGCGACGCCCTGCACAGGTCTCGGTGACACGCAAGACTTGACACGCATCGCGCGGTTTGCGATTGCGACGCACGACCGTTTTTTATTGGCAACGATGAGGGTATGATTGCCGCCCGTTGCGCTGCTCGGTCGCGCCAAGCGCCGCGGGAAACGGGTTGGGGGAATAGGGGCCCATGTCCGCACAAAGAACGAACGACATCACCAGGCCGTTGAGCCATTACGTCGCGCACAGCCTCGACGGGTTCTTCAAGGCCCTGAACGGCCACGCGCCGAAGGATCTCTACGGCATGATCCTCGACCAGGTCGAGGCGCCGCTGCTCCGCGCCACGCTGAAGTACTGCGACGGCAACCAGTCGCGCGCCGCCTCGGTGCTGGGGCTGAACCGCGCGACGCTGCGCAAGAAGCTGCGCCACCACAAGATCAAAGAACAGCCCGGCGCGCGTGCCTGAAAAGAACGGGGCCCGCGTCCGCGCAGCGGACGTTTCTACGTGATGCGCGCTCTGCTCTCGGTCTCCGACAAAACCGGACTCGTCGATTTCGCCCGCGCCCTCGCCGGGCTCGGCGTCGAGCTGCTGTCCACCGGCGGCACCCACAAGCTGCTGAAAGACAACGGCATCCCGGCCCGGGAAGTCTCCGAAGTCACCGGCTTCCCCGAAATCATGGACGGCCGGGTCAAGACCCTGCACCCGAAGATCCACGGCGGCATCCTCGGCCGGCGCGGCACTGATGACGCCGTCATGAAGCAGCACGGCATCGTCCCGATCGACCTGGTCGTGGTGAACCTCTACCCGTTCGCGCAGACCGTCGCCAAGCCGGGCGTCAGCTTCGACGAGGTCATCGAGAACATCGACATCGGGGGCCCGGCCATGGTCCGCGCCGCCGCCAAGAACCACGCCCACGTTGCCGTGGTCGTGGATCCGGCCGACTACCCACGCGTCCTTCAGGCCGCGCGCACCGGCGGCGCCTCCGCCGCGCTGAAGGCCGAGCTCGCCACCAAGGCCTTCGCCCACACCGCCGGCTACGACCAGGGCGTGGCCGGCTACCTGGGCAGCCTGGGCGCCGACGGTGCGCGCGCGGCGTTCCCGCGCGTGCTCGGGCTGCAGCTCGAGAAGAAGCTCGACCTGCGCTACGGCGAGAACCCGCACCAGCGCAGCGCGTTCTACGCCGAGCGCGACGCCGCCGCCGGCACCATCACCCGCGCGCGCCAGCTGCAGGGCAAGGAGCTGTCGTACAACAACATCGCCGACGCCGACACCGCGCTCGAGTGCGTCAAGCAGTTCGACGCGCCGGCCTGCGTCATCGTCAAGCACGCCAACCCCTGCGGCGTGGCAGTCGGCAAGGACATCGGCGAGGCCTACGAGCGCGCCTACCAGACCGACCCGACCTCGGCTTTCGGCGGCATCATCGCCTTCAACCGCCCGCTCGACGCCGCCACGCTCAAGGCCCTCCTCGCCCAGTTCGTCGAGGTAGTCGTCGCGCCCGGCATCGCGCCGGAGGTGGCCAGGCTCGCCGCTTCCAAGCCGAACGTGCGGCTGCTGGACTGCGGCGCCTGGCCCGCAACCGCGACGCCCTGGCTCGACTACAAGCGCGTCGCCGGCGGGCTGCTGGTGCAGGACGCCGACCTCGCCGTCGTGGCGCCAGCGCAGTTCAAGGGGGTCACCCGGCGCGCGCCCAGCGCCGCACAACTAGAGGACCTGGCCTTCGCCTGGAAAGTGGTGAAGTTCGTCAAGTCCAACGCCATCGTTTACGCGCGCGACGGCCGCACCCTCGGCGTGGGCGCCGGCCAGATGAGCCGGGTCTACAGCGCCAGGATTGCCGGCATCAAGGCCGCCGACGAGAAGTTGGAGGTCAAGGGCTCGGTGATGGCTTCCGACGCCTTCTTCCCGTTCCGCGACACGGTGGACGCCGCGGCGGCCGCCGGCATCGGCGCGATCATCCAGCCGGGCGGATCGATGCGCGACCCCGAGGTGATTGCCGCGGCCGACGAGCACGGTCTCGCCATGGTGTTCACCGGCGTGCGGCACTTCCGGCACTGAAAAAAACTAGCGCTTGATCTTGACGTCCTTCTTCTTGATCTCCGTCTTCTGCGACTCGACGGTGCGCTGCTTGATCGTGATGTCGCCGCTGAAACTGTGCAGGCGCACGCGGCCTGGACCGTCGCCGTCGTAGCGGTACTCATGCTCCTCGTCGTCGGTTTTCCACCACGGCGAGCTGATCTCGCCGCTGAAGGTCTCCACGCGAACTTCACCCTTGGGGTCGGCGGGTAGCGTGACGCGCACCTCGCCGGACAGGGTTTCGCAGCTGATGTCGGCATCGCGCGTCATCCCGGCGTCGAGATCGATGTCGCCGGACACCGACTCGGCCTCGAGCGAGCGCAGCTCGACGGCCCCCAGGTCGAGGTTGCCCGACACGGTCTGGGCGCGCAGCTCGCCGCGCACGCCGCGCACCGTGACGTCGCCGCTGACGGAGTTCACGCGCGTCTCGGTGGACGGCGCCCGCACTTCCACGTCGCCGCTGACCGAGCCGGCCCGGACCTTGACCGAGTCCACGTCGATCTTGACGTCGCCGCTGACGCTCTCGGCGGTCACCGGCCCCTTCAGGCCCTGCACGCGCACGTCGGCGCTGACGCCCTCGGCTTCCAGCGTGACGCCCGCCGGCACGCGCAGCCGCAGGGTGGTTTCGCCGTCGACGTCGTGGTCGCCCTTCGGCAGCTTGACCTCGATGCGGATGGAGGACTCGGTGCCGGTGATCTCGAGCTTTTCGACGTCGGGGCCGAGCTCGCCGGTGATCTCGAGCTCCTTCTTGTCCCACGCCTGGACTTCGATGAGGCCCTCGACGTTGCGCACCACCACGCGCGCGTCGGCCTTCAGCGGCCGGTGTTCCTGGATCGGGCGGCTCTCGCCATCGTGGTCCCGGTCCCGCTCATGGGCCCAGGCCGGCGCGGCGAGCGCCACGCCGAGCGTCGTCATCAGGATCAAAAACTTGTTCATGGTCATCTCCGTTACAGCATCGCGCGCAGGTCGCGCGCGCGGTGTTGGGTGCTTTCCAGCAGGGAAAGCAGGGGTTGCGAGTCGGGGTGCTGCTTCAGGGCCTGGCGCAGCTGGCGCTCGGCGTCATCCACGATGGACAGGTTGGCCACGACAATGGCGCGGCTGTGGTCGCCGAGCGGCAGGGCGGCGATCTGCAGCGCGCCGGGCGCCGCGCCCTGCTGCTGCAGCGACAGGGTGAACATCGCCGCCACGCCGGCGACCAGGCTCGCGGCCAGCGCGAACTGCATCATCGGGTAATACCGGACGGCCGCGCGGAGCGCGGCCGTGGGCGAGCGGCGTGCGCGCAGGCGCGACTCGATACCCGGCCACAGGTCCCGCCCGGGCGCGCGCGAGCGCGCCAGCTGGTCCAGCCCTTCGATGCGATCGTCGTCTTTCATTGCAAGTGCTCCCTCATCAACTTCCGGGCGCGGTGCAGTTGCGCCTTGCTCGTGCCGACCGCGATGCCGGTGAGCGTCGCGATTTCCTCGTGCAGATA
>JANNKD010000055.1:0-1649 GCA_031396115.1 Gammaproteobacteria bacterium | reverse complement strand
GTCGCTGCGTGTCGAGGCCGAGCGTTCGCAGCGCCCATTCATGATAGGCGTCCTGGCGACGCCCATCCACGCTGTCGCCCGATGCATGCCGGAAGTCCACGAACCGCGAGGACAAGTGCTGGTCGAGGGCGTCAGCCGCCGTCGGCGCGGTGGGGGAGTTCCCACCGCAGGCCGCGAGCAGCGGCAGCGCCGCCGACGCCGTCAACGCGACGGCAATCCGTGTGAGCGCGACGACGCGCTGATTGGCCAGCATGGCAGGGGAGCCAGAAGTTTAACACCGGGCGCGAGGCCGGCGCGGACTACTCGCGGCGCCAGGGCGGTCACCGGATCGATGCGCATGGCTTACGAGGAGCAGCCGGTTGGGCAGCGGTGTCGCCGACCAGACGGACCTGAAGAACCGAAGAGCGTGCTGGTTAAGGGGACTCACGACGGTGAGGCGGGAGCGCTCTGCCCGATTGACAACAGACAGCCATATCAACGTGCAGCTTCAGCCGCGGCGGCTCAGGATCGCACCGGCCGGCGTCGGCCGCAAGCCGATGTTAGCTGATGCTCCCCGTTTCACAGTTCCGGCTCTACCGAGAGCCCGCTCCAAAAAGCGGAGCAGTTCCCTCTTCGCTGATGGTCACGCACACGAGTCGCACACGGTTCGGCACATCCGCACACAATTGGAGTCGTGGCTTCATACGCTCTGCGAGATCCTCGTTAACAATCATGCCTGGTGGCGGCGGAGGAGTCGCTGGGTGCCGCTGAAAGAACACGCGCGCGATCCGGCCCCAATCTCCTGGCTGGATATCGTCCAGCGGTCCGGGCCAGTCGACCTTAACCGGCTGCGCGGTCATCCGGTCCCTCAAGATGTGCAATATCTGACAAGTGAGCGCCGGGCCTGCGGCCTCCAACGCCTCACGACCATACCTGTTCGACTCAACGACCGGAGGCAAAGCTACATCGCAATCGGGGAGGCGGATCGTCACGGTGCCCGCCGGCGGCACCTCTGGCAGGCGCGCCTCAGACTGACAGCCGGGCATCAGGAAGACGATTGCTAGACCGGCAAGCAGATTGAGTCGGCTTTGGCAGTGGCTCTCAGTCATGTCCTCTGGCTAAGGCCGGGCTTCAGCCCCGGCGCGCTCGTTCTCGTTGGCGCCGTCGGCTGCATGCCGTGTTAGCCGGTCTTCGTGCGTCGGTGTGGCAATCGCGTCGTGCTGACTTCTCGCGTTGACGTTCGACGGGAGCGCCGAGTCACGACGGGTTGTCCGGAATTGGCTTGAGCCGCACGGGCCCGGCGACAAAACTCTCGGATGTCGTAGCCCGCGGCCGCGAAGAGTGCCTCCCGCGCCGCACGCACCTCGGCCACGATGGGATCCTGCCAGTGGATCTCGCGCTTCACACGTGCCTTCATGCTCTTTCCCCCATCAGTTCATCTGGCGTGCACAGAATCGGGGCCGAATAACCCGATGCTCGGCATACCGCCCTCGATCCGCGGTCGCAACTCAGCATAGGCGACGTGCGGCGTGGATTACGAACTATCACGGAGGTCAACCGATGAAGATGTGCAACCCGCCGCACCCGGGCGAAGTGCTCCGTGAACTCTGCCTGAAGCCGCTGGGACTAACGGTCACCCGGGCCGCGCGGGCGCTGGGCGTCAGCCGCAA